>NZ_JAIUGQ010000067.1:0-20565 GCF_020164715.1 Mesorhizobium sp. ESP7-2 | reverse complement strand
ACCGCATCACACCGACAGAATGCTCACACTACTTCGAAAACTCCGGATATGACCGAAACTAATCTCATCCCGCTCTATACGGGAAGAAGATGCCGGCAGGCAGATGAGGGGCAGCGCCAGCCTTGCAAGCTGAATATCGACCGCCTCAAATCTTCGCGTCGTGCGGCAGCGGTGCCGTCGCCTTTTCCAGCCAGGCCAGCGTTTCGCCGTCGAGCATCGGTCCGATCTCGGCCAGCACGCGGGCGTGGTAGGCGTCGAGCCAGTGCAGTTCGTCGCGAGTCAGCAAATCGGTGCGCACCAGCCTGATGTCGATCGGGGCGAGCGTCAGCGTCTCGAAACCGTGCATGGCCATGTCGCCGCCCTCGATCTGTTCGGCCGGTGTCACCAGGATGAGGTTCTCGATACGGATGCCATAGGCGCCTTCCTTGTAGTAGCCGGGCTCGTTCGACAGCATCATGCCTTCGAGCAGCTTTTCGGTGCCGGTGCGGGCGATGCGCTGCGGACCCTCATGCACGGCCAGATACGAGCCGACGCCGTGGCCTGTGCCATGGGCGAAGTCGCAGCCATGCTTCCACAACGCCATGCGGGCAACCGCATCGATTTCCGAGCCGCGTGTGCCGGCAGGAAAGCGCAGCGTCGAAATGCCGATCATGCCTTTCAGCACCAGCGTGTAGCGTTCGCGCATCTCTTCGGTCGGCTGGCCGATCGGCACGGTGCGGGTGATGTCTGTCGTGCCGTCCTGGTATTGCGCGCCGGAATCGAGCAGGAACAGTTCGCCGGCCTGCAGCTTGCGGCTGGTGGCGCTCGAGACGCGGTAATGCATGATGGCGCCGTTCGGGCCGGCGCCGGAAATGGTGTCGAAGGAGACGTCGCGCAGCGGCATCTGGGTTTCCTCGCCGGTCTGCCGGCGCGTGTCTTCGAGCCTGGTGACAACCGCGATCTCGTCGAGGGAGCCGGGTTTCTGGCGCTCCAGCCAGCACAAAAGCTTCGCCACCGCCGCGCCGTCGCGGCGATGCGCGGCGCGCGAGCCGTTGATCTCGGCAGGGTTTTTGGTGGCGCGCGGGATGCGGGCAGGATCGGGCGCGGCAATCACCGTGCCGCCATTGTCCTCGACCAGCATGCGCAGCCGGTCGGCCGCCAGCACCGGATCGAGCGCGATTTTCGCGCCGCTTTTCGCAAGCGCCACGATCGCGGCTTCGAATTCGCCGGGCTCATGCGGATCGGCAAGCTGGGTGAGGTAGGCCGCGACCTGACGCGAGAACTTGCGCCGATCCATGAAAAGCTGGTGCGATCCGTCGGCTGCGAGGATGGCGAAGCCGAGCGCCAGCGGCGTGTGCGGAACGTCGCCGCCACGGATGTTGAAGGCCCAGGCAATGGAGGATGGGTCGGTCAGCACGGCATGGGTGGCGCCGTCCTTGCCGATTGCCGTTGCCAGCCGCGCCAGCTTGTCCTTGGCGAGCTCGCCGGCAAAGCCGATCGGATGCAGCTCGACCGGGGTCACGGGTGCGGCGGGCTGATCCTTCCAGATGATGTCGATCGGGTTCCTGTCGAGCGGCACGAGCAGCGCGCCGTTCTTGTCGGCGGAGGCCTGCAGCGCCTTGACCTCGCCGATCGTGTGCAGCCAGGGATCGAAACCCAGCCGCGCCCCTTTGCCGATGTTATCCCTGATCCAGACAGCGGGCGGGTTGTCGACCAGGCTCTCGATCGAGAAGATGCCGAGGTCGACTTCGCCCCGCACCTGCAGCGTGTAGCGCCCGTCGACGAAGACGAAGGCGCGGTCGCGCAGCACGACGGCGACGCCGGCCGAGCCGCTGAAGCCAGTCAACCATTTCAGCCGGGCCGAACGATCGGCGACATATTCGCCCTGGTGTTCGTCGGCGCGCGGTACGATGAAGCCATCGAGGCCATTGTCGCCGAGCCATTGGCGTAGCAGCGCCACGCGCGGCTTGCCGACCGCCGGGTCGCCCGCGGAATCGAAGGACTGGAACATGGTGGGCCTCCTGGTATTCGCGCGACCGTAACCTATGGGGCTGTAAATCGGAATCGATTTCCAGCCGGCGCAAAGTGCTACAGCGTCGCCCGGCTGACAACCGATCGCGCTTGGTCCAGCCATGCCGGAAGGCTGAGGCGAGCGGACGATCTGACCGAGGTCGGATTCCGTGCCAAGCTGGTGCTAGAGGTCATTTTCTCGACGTCAGAAGCGCTCATGTCCATAGCCAATCGGCAACACCGGTGGGTTAAGTTCACCCTAATTTAGTCGCCGGTTGACTGTCTTTGCCGGCGCAAGGCAAACTTGTCATTCGAGGGATAACGGGGGTTCTCATGAAGAAGACATATGAACGGCCGAAACTTGCGAAGCGCGAGAAGCTGTCGACTGTGACCGCATGTCCAACTCCGTCGCTTTGCCCAATTTAGGTCGGAACAAGATAACGCTGCCGCGCAACGTCAATGCTTGAGGTGGATCGTCACCCAGCCCTCGCGATGCAAGGTACTGACGTGGCGGAAATTCTGGCCGACATAGGCCGAGATGACCGCGTCGCGCTGGCGATCGAGAATCCCAGACAGCACGATCGAACCGCCAAGCGTGATGTGGCCCGCCATTTGCGGCGCCAGCCGCATCAGCGGCCGCGCCAATATGTTGGCGACGATGAGGTCGAAGGGTGAGCGCCTGGCGAAGATCGGGTGATGAAAGCCCGGCGCTGTCACCGTCTCGATCAGGCCTTTGACGTGGTTCAGCCGCGCATTGGCGGCGGCGACCTTGACCGCCACCGGATCGATGTCGGTGGCCAGAACCGGAATATGCGCCAGCTTGGCGACGGCGATCGCCAGCACCGCGCTGCCGGTGCCGAGGTCGAGCGCGTTGCGCGGACGCTCGCGCCGCACGACTTTCTCCAGCATTTCGAGGCATCCGGCGGTGGTGCCGTGATGGCCGGTGCCGAAGGCAAGACCCGCCTCGATCTCTATGGCCAGTTCGCCGCTGTGGCGCTTCCTGCTGTCATGCGCGCCATGGACGAAGAAACGGCCGGCGCGCACAGGCTTCAGGCCTTCCAGCGAACGTGCCACCCAGTCGATGTCGGGCAGCGCCTCGCGCTCGAGCGGTCTCGACAAAGCGAGGCCGGCGAGAATGTCCTTCAGCCGCGCCTCGACGGCGTCGACGTCGCCATCGGCGTAGAGCGAGACCTCGTGGATGTCGGCGTCTTCGTCGACCTCCAGCACGGCGATCGGCAGGCCTTCATCCTCGAAGGCGGTTTCGAGCGCCGCGAAGATGCGCTCGGCCTCGATCTTTCCGGTGGTGAAGTGGAGCCGCGTCTGGGTCATGTGAATTTTGTCAGCCGTTCGCGGCGAGGCGCTTCAGCTTCTCGACGGCGGTGTCGGCGCTCTCGCCATAGGCGATCGTGCCGGCAAAGTCGCCCTTGGCGTTGAGCAGCAGCACCGAGGCGGTGTGGTCCATGGTGTAATCACCGTCGCCGGTGTCGACCTTCTTCCAATAGATGCCGAACGCCTTGGCCATGGCATGGACCTTGTCCGGGTCGCCGGTGATCCCGGTGATCCGGTCGGAGAAATTGCTGACATAGGCATTCATGACCTGCGGCGTATCGCGCTCCGGGTCGACCGAGACGAAATAGGCATGCAGGTTCTTGCCGTTGTCGCCGAGCGTCTTCAGCCAGCCGGAGAGTTCGAACAGCGTGGTCGGGCAGACTTCGGGGCAATGGGTGAAGCCGAAGAAAACGACGCTGGGCTGTCCCCGGAAAGCGGCCTCGGTGATCGGTGCGCCTTTCTGGTCGACCAGGGTGAACGCCGCGCCGAAAGGCTCGCCGCCATAATGGCCGCGATACCAGTCGAAGGTCAGCCAGCCGATGCCGGCAGCCATCAGAACGAGAATGCCGACCAGGATAGAACGCATCATCAGAAATGTCCGTCTGTAATGTCACGGGACGCGCCGGCCAAAACGGTGCGCCTCTTGTTCGGCCACAGTCTTAGCGGTTCGACGGGGTACACGCAAAGATGCCGCGTTGACGCAACCGGCTGTGGTGTTGACGCATCTGCTTGCAAAGCCGAACAGTTCGCCCCACCTGAGACCGGCAACTCGAACCGAGGAGGCTTCTTTGCTCGAACTGATTGGGCTCGAACTGACTGGGCGGAAACTGATCGGCGGCGCGTTGGCGGCATTTATCGTGCTTGGCGCCGGTAGCGCCGTTGCCGAGGAAGTCGGCAAGGTCGGCGTCGACTGGGTCGGCAACGACATCATCATCGACGCGATCAAGGACCCGAAGGTGGATGGTGTGACCTGCCATGTCGCCTATTTCGACCGAAGCATCATCGACCGCCTGCACAAGGGCAATTGGTTCGAGGATCCCAGCGATTCCTCGATCTCGTGCCGTCAGACCGGGCCGATCACCATCGGCGACATCGACATGAGCGAGAGCGGCGAGGAGGTGTTCAAGCAAGGCCTCAGCCTGATCTGGAAGAAGCAGGTGGTGAACCGCATCTACGACAAGAAGAGCGAGACGCTGATTTATCTGTCGCACTCGCGCCAGGTGCAGAACGGCTCGGCCAAGATGTCGGTTACGACGGTGCCGCTCTACGGCCAGAACGTGGTGTGGAGCAAAGCCACGCCGAAATAGGCGGGTCGGACTCCTCCTGGTCCTGTTCCGACGGACGATTGGCCCCGCTTGCGGGACCAATCGTCCTGACGTAAAGCCGCCGGCATGGACCGTTCCGAAGATCTCGTTGCGAAAGACCCCGAGCCGCGTATCCATCCTACCGCGGAGATGAAGGGCTGCAAGCTTGGCCGCTATGCCGCGATCGGCGAACGCGTCGTGCTGCGCGAGGTCATCGTCGGCGATTTCTCCTATTTCGAACGCCATGCCGAGGCGATCTATACGACGATCGGCAAATTCTGCTCCATCGCCGCCAACAGCCGCATCAATGCGCTGGAGCATCCGATCGAGCGGCTGACCCAGCACAAGGTCAGCTATCGGCCGAACGAGTATTTCCGCTGGCTGGGCGTCGATGCCGCGTTCCGCGAGCGGCGGCGGTCGAAGGCCGTGACCATCGGCCATGATGTCTGGATCGGCCACGGCGCGGTCATCTTGCCTGGCATCGCCATCGGCAACGGCGCGGTCATTGGCGCCAATGCGGTGGTGACGCGGGACGTGCCGTCCTACACGATCGTCGCCGGCGTGCCGGCGAAGCCGATCAGGGCGCGCTTCCCCGTGGCCGTCGCGGCCCGGATCGAGGCTCTCGCCTGGTGGGACTGGCCGGTCGAGAAACTCGCCAAAGCGGTTCCCGACATGCAGGCAATGCCGATCGAGGCCTTCCTCGACCGCTGGGAAAACGACGCCGTTTAATCTCCCGCAGAGAACGGTTTGGACCTGCCGTCACGGCCGTGCAGGGAACTATTCTTGGCGCTCTGTGAAATGAAACCCCTTCCGCCATGCGGGGATGGCGCGGCGGAAGGGGCTGGAGGTAAATCGCCGTGAAGCGGAAGGAACAGGCTCTTGCCTGCGCGGCTACCATGACATTGAACCGATAAGGTGTGTTTTGTGCCGAATGCGCGCGCCGCGTGCATTTAATTGCATCGGTTGTATTTTTTGCGCGCGGGAACCCGAATGGCTGCCGGTTGTTTCTTCCGGCGTACCGAACGGCGCGGCGCTGTTTTGAGGGAGCCCATGATCGAGAAGCTTTTCACCAAAATCGCCAACCGGGTAGCTCACCTTGCTGGCCTGTCGCCGACATTCGCAGTCTGCTGCCTGATCGTCGTCGTCTGGGGAGTAAGCGGGCCACTCTTCGCCTTCTCTGACACCTGGCAACTGGTGATCAACACCGGCACTACCATCATCACCTTCCTGATGGTGTTTCTCATTCAAAACACCCAGAATCGCGACGGCGCGGCGATCCAGGCCAAGCTCGACGAGCTGATACGGGTCGGCGCGGCCAAAAACACCTTCATCGGCATCGAGCACCTGACTGAAGCCGAGGTCCAGGAGATCCGCGCCAAATGCGAGCGGGCGGCGAAGCGGCACGACGAGAAAGTCGCGACCATGGCGGCCAAGAAGGCGGTTGCCCAGAAGCGGGGCGCGAAAAAGAGCGCGGCTTGAGGCTCAGCCTTTCATGAACGCCGCGAACGCATCCTTGTGGTCGGAGTGCCAGCGCGACAGAGCAGGGCGGTTTTCGATGATGTCGCCGATCGCCCAGGCCATGCGCTTTTCGTCCAGTGGCCGCGCCACCTCATTGTCGGGACAGAGGATGTAGAAGTCACCCCTGACCAGCGATTCCAGCATGAAATCAATGATCTGCTCACCGGTCCAGGCGCTGGCGGGCTTTTCCGTCGCGCCTTCGGTCAGGCCGGTATAGGTGAAGCCGGGGATGAGCAGATGCGCCGACAGGCGGGCGCCGGGCTCGTTGCGCAGCGCATGCGCCAGGCCCTCGGTAAAGGTCTTCACGCCAGCCTTGGAAACGTTGTAGGCGAGGTTGCCAGGCGGCGTGGTGATGCCTTGCTTGGAGCCGGTGTTGACGATCAGGCCTGGCTTGGCTGACGCCAGCATGCGTGGCGCAAAGGCTTCTACGCCATGCACGACGCCCCAGAAATTGATATCGAGCAGCCGTTTCCAGCCGTCGCGGTTTTCCCAGGGTTTTCCCGGGTTGTCGCCGACGCCGGCATTGTTCATCAGCAGCGAGACCTCGCCGAAGGCGCCGAATGCCCGGTCGGCCAAACGATCGACCTCATCGGCCTTCGAAACGTCCGATGCAACGGCAAGCACGGCGTCGTCGCCGGCGATCGCGGAAACGGCTCGAGAAGCATCGTCGAGGCGCGGGCCGCCAATGTCGGCGAGCACGATCTTCATGCCCATCAGCGCCAGCCGTTTGGCCGCCGCAAGGCCAATGCCGCTGGCGGCGCCGGTGATGACGGCGGTATTGCCTTGGCCAAGCGCTGGCAGGGCGGTCTGGATCTCGGCGTCGGGGATCATCTGCGATGGCTTCCTTTTTCGATGGCGCCGAACTTAGCGCCGGAACGGGCTTGTGCAAGCCTCCGTCAGGCTTGTCGGGTTGACCACTCCGGTCGTGGCTGCGCATGCTGCGACGCCAAAAGGGAGATTTCCGATTGACGGATTGGGTTGCAATTCTGAAGGAGCAGACCGCCACCGGCGACCAGATGGGGCGCGAGGTGCCGCAGATGTTGGCCAACCCGGACATCAGCGAAGCTCAGGTGAAAACCTTGTTCTCCGAATTGGAAAAGCAAGCGGAATTCGTCGAGAAACTGCGCATGGCTCTGGAGAAGTTCGGCCATGATTTCTCGATCATCAAGTCGGCGGAGCGGCTGGAAGAGCGCTATGCCGATCTAGCCGCTTCGGTGGCAGAGAAGCTGAAGGCGATGCGTAAATAGAATTACTTCTCCAGGACCCGTGCAAAGCGCGTGTCCGGCACCAACCAGACCAGGGCGACGGCAACATAGAGCGCGACGCCGATCCACCGGTCGAGGAAGGTCAGCCCAACGGCGGCTATGTAGACGGCGAGCGAAATCCTTCCCTTGCGGTCGCGGCCGATGGCCTTGGCGAATGCGGTATCCGGCCCATGCAGCCGATGCAGCGCAATGACCAGGATGAAGTAGGCGGTCGCACACATTGCAAGGTCGAAACCGTAGACCGCGACGGGAACCGTGGCGAAATGGTTCTCGCCCATGAAGGCGGTCGTCACCGGCATCAGGGACAGCCAGAACAACAGATGCAGGTTCGCCCACAGCACGCGGCCGTCGACACGCTGCACCGTGTGGAACATGTTGTGCAGATTGTTCCAGTAGAGGCCGACATTGATGAAGGAGAGCACGTAGCATAGGAAGATCGGCCACTGCGGCAGCAGCGCCGAAAAATCCTCGCCTTCCGGTACCTTCAACTCCAGCACCATGATGGTGATGATGATCGCCACCACGCCGTCGGTGAATGCCTCGACCCTGCCTTTGCCCATGATCAAAACCCGGTCCGCGATGAATTGCTGAAAGATAGTAAATCGTTAGCGGATGTTGGGGCGCCGATAAACAGTGCGAGGAAAATTCCTCAACAATAGGCCCGGTTTCCTGCAAGTAGGACTGATTGCATTTGATACGGCACAAGGGATGCCGTGATGGATCGGGGCCGCTGGCCCCGATCCGCAATTGTGAGATCATCGGCTTGCCTGATCGGGCAAGGCCCACCGTGGTGTCAGGAGCCTGGCCGTTCACTGGAACGCCGGCGGTAAGGGTGCGTTAACCTCGCGATCCCTGAAACTGGTGACGAGGTTGGCGATGGCCTTTCGTGATTTGGCGCAAACTCAGAACGAGGCCGGCAACGTCCTCGCGATCCCGACTGTCGCGGCGATGATCGCGGTGCTGTTTGCCGGCAGCACGGCGCTGACGCCCCTCTATATCATCTACAAGCAGCAATTCGGCTTTTCGCAGATCACCTTGACGCTGATCTACGCGGTCTATGTTGTCGGCAATCTCGGCGCCTTGCTGGTGTTCGGTGGCGTGTCGGATGTGGTCGGACGCCGGCCCGCAGCGCTGGCGGCGATGATCGTGGCCATTGTCAGCGCGCTTATCTTCCTGTTCGCCGGGAATGTCGTCTCGCTCGACGTGGCGCGCATCCTGAGCGGACTTGGCATCGGCATCGGTGCGGGGACCGGGACTGCCTGGATTGCCGAGCTTCTCCCCGCCGCCGACAAAGCGCGTGCCAGCGTCATCACCACCGGCACCAATTTCCTCGGTCTCGGTTTCGGGTCGCTGATATCGGGACTGTTGGCTCAATACGAGCCCTGGCCCCTGCGGCTGGTCTTCGTCGTCTATCTCATGGCACTCGCGGTGGTGGCGGTCCTGGTCTGGCGCACCCGTGAAACGGTGGCCAAGCCAGGTGGCCTCGGGCGGATTTCGATGCGGCCGCGCCTCTCCGTACCCCAGAAGATACGCACGCGCTTCGTCGCGCCGGCGGTGACCGGTTTCGGCGCGATGGCGTTGGTCGGCTTCTATGCCGCGGTGGCGCCGAGCATCCTGGCGCAGCAGCTGCACGAAACGAACCATGCCGTTGCCGGCGCACTGTTCTTCGAACTGGCGATCGTCGCGGCGGCCAGCATCGTGGTGCTGATGCGCGTGCAGAGCAGCAAGGCGATGCTGGCTGCCCTGGCCTCGATGATCCCAAGCGTGCTGCTGGTGGTGGCGGCGCAGATGCTGGCCTCGATGGCGCTGATGATCGTGGCGACGGCCTGCTGCGGGGTCGTGGCCGCACTCGGCTACCGAGGCGGCCTGCAGGTGGTGAACGAGATCGCGCCGCAGGATCGCCGTGCCGAAGTGGTGTCCAGCTTCTTCGTCTGCTGCTTCGTCGGCAACGCCTTGCCTGTCATCGGCATCGGCGTCGTGTCGACCTATGCCAGCCCTGTCGCCGCGAGCCTGGCCTTCGCGGCCATGATCATCGTGTTCGCGCTGGTGGCGCTGGCCTTCGGGCTCAGACAAAGGCGCTGAGACAGCCGCGCCGGCAGACCTGCTTCAGCCGTTTAGCGTTTCAGGTGCCATGTTGGCGCGCTGGCGCGGCACGCCGAGCCCGGTGTCGGGCGGTTCGCCGGCCGCCGGCCTGTTCTCGATCATGTGCAAGGTGCGCCAGCCGCCGAAGCGGTAGTAGGCCGCAGCCAGGGCCAGCGAGGCGATCGAACCGGCCGGGAAACTCCACCACAGCGCCTCCTCGCCGATCACGCCGCGCATGTAATAGGCAAAGCCGGTGCGCACGATGAGCACCGAGATCACCAGGATGATCAGCGGCGGCATCACGGCCCCCGTGGCGCGCACGGTGGCGAACAGCACGATGGTGATGCCGAACAGGATGAACGACCAGGACGCGACCGTGTTGATGTGGGCGGCAATGTCGATCGCTGCGCTGTCACTGCTCAGGAACAAGCTCAGGATCGAGCGGTCGAAGACCCATAGCAGCGCGACGAGAGCGCCGGTCAGGACGAGGTTGAAGCCGACGCCGGAAGCGGCAACGCGGCCGATCCGGTCCCAGCGGCCGGCACCGACATTCTGGGCCGCCATGGAAGAGACCGCGGCGCCGATCGCGAGCGCCGGCATCTGGATGTAGGTCCAGAGCTGCGCGGCGATGCCGTAGGCGGCGGCGACCTGCGAACCGCACGAGTTGACGATGCCCATGACCGTCAGTGCCGCCGCCGAGATGACGATCATCTGCAGACCCATCGGCACCCCCTTGAAGACGACGATGCGCAGCAGCGCCGGATCCGGGCGCAGCAGGACGAGATTGGCGCCGGCCAGCCGCAACGGATGCTTGCGCGTGTAGAGCACGACGAGGATGGCGATGACACTGACGGTCTGACCGATCAGCGTCGAGGTGGCGGAACCGGCGATGCCGAGTTCGGGAAACGGGCCGATGCCGCGGATGAGCAAGGGATTGAGCGCGATGTCGAGAACGACCGCCAGTGCCATGAAGATGAAGGGCGTGCGTGAATCGCCGGCGCCGCGCAGCACGGTCATGACGAAGGACAGAAGGTTCATCATCGGCACGGCGACGAAGATGATGCGCAGGTAGGAGTGCGCGAGCGCCAAGGCGTCGGCCGGCGTGCCAAGCGCGCCCAGGATGGCATCGACCCAGATCCAGCCGCAGACCGCGAAGACCACCGAAACGAGGAAGAAGAAAGTGGCGCTGGTGCCGACGATGCGGCGCGCCTCGGGCAGGTCGCGGGCGCCGACCGACTGCGCCACCAGAATGGTGGCCGCCATGCCGATGCCGAACACAGTGCCGAGGATCAGGAACAGAACGAGATTGGCGTTGGATGTCGCGGTCAGCGCCGAGTCGCCGAGGAAGCGGCCCACCCAGACGGCATTGACCGAGCCGTTCAGCGATTGCAGCACGTTGGAGCCGAGCACCGGCAAGGCGAAGAGCAGCAGCGTGCGTGGGATCGGGCCGCTGGTCAGGTCGCCGGTGCGCCGACGCGCGGGCATTTTCGTCCATGGGCGATAAGGCCTATCTCGAGTCCGGTGCGCGATGATCGCATGATTCAACCGAACAGGTCGATGCGGGGGCGGGGAGCTTCGTGCGCGGTGTCGGCTGCCGGCAAGGTCATCGAGCAGGACGGCCGAGCCAATCGATGCGGGCGTGCCAAAGGATGCGGAGTTCTTGAAGCAAGCCTTCACAACCTGCACAAGCGGGCACGCCAGGCGCGCGCCCGCTTGTGCAGTGATCGTTACTTCTTGCCGAGGCCGGGCAGCGTGACCTGATAGACCAGGAACATGGTGTCGACATCGGCGCCGTCATCGGCCTTGTAGGGCGCGCCGACCTGGAAGCCGTCCTGGGCGAGGAAGTCATTGTCGTTGGCGACGAATAGGAAATAGTCGTCGGGCAGCTTCGGGTCGAGGACGCTGGCAACCGACATCGCTTCCCACTTTTCCGAAAGCTCGTTGCGGTCCTTCGCCCCACCATTGTGCAGGCCGAAGCGGCCAAGCTGCGCGGCGTCGTTTATATCGATGAACGGCGTCAGCTTGGCCGGCGTCACCGAGGGATCAAGCACGCCCTTGGGCGCCACCGGCTTGTCGGCCGCGTCGAAGGGGCCGCCCGCGATGTCGGTCGCGCCGGACACGTCGACGATGTTGATCTGGCGGTAGAGCGAAGCGTCACCCTTCTTCAGGCCCTGGCCGTTGCCGCTGTCGCGCGCCAGCATCAGGAAGGACGTGTCCGAAAGCGCCATGATCTCGCTCTGCGCAGCGACCTTGGTCTTGCCCTTGGCATCCCTAAACACCGGCAGCGGCACGACATATTCATGCGCGAGCTTCAGATGGGCGAGGTCGGAGGCATCGTAGACCAGCGCCCGGGTGTTCTGCCGCGTCGCTGGGGAATCGCCGCCGTCCTGCCTCGGCGCCGACTGCAGCACGGCGATCAGGAATTTGCCGTCCGGCGTCATCGCCATGCCTTCGAGGCCCTGGTTGTTCTGGCGGCCGGTGTCGGGATCCTTCGGATCAGGGTCGGCGGCACCCGGGCCGGGATTGTCGGAGGAGAAGTTCGGCGCTCCCTTGCGCATCGGCACAAGGGCCGCCGGCGGCTGGGTCGCCGACATCAGGCGGCCTTGCGCGGAGAACCTGTAGATGTTGGGGCCGTACTCGTCGGAGATGAACATCGAACCGTCGGGCAGCCGCGCGATGGCCTCGTTGTCGAGAGCGAGCTTGCCGTTGGTGGCGACGGGCAGCATCGGCATGTCGCCGGCCGCGGCGCGTACATCCGACAATGGATCGAGGCCGGTGGCATCGACGCCCTTGTCATCGGTGAGCAGTATCGTGTCGGCAAGCGTCGCCTTGACGCCCGTCTGCTCCTGGCCGGCGTCGGGCGCGACAGGCGTGAATTCGATGCCGACGGCGTTGAGGCGCGGGCGATAGTCGGTGGTGCCGCCGACGTTGTAGCCACGGTCGGGCAGGAGCCAGAGCGACCCCTTGTAGGTACCCGCTTCATGCGTCCAGCCTGATGTGTCGATCGCCATGCCGGAGGCGGAGCCAAAGGTCTCGCCGAACTTATCGCGCTGGTCGGCCGGCATGCGGCCGACGCCGACCAGGCCCTTGTTGATGTAAGCCACGCCGTCGGCAAGCGCCGGGGTGAGGGCGGAGAACAAGGCCAGCGCGACGCCGAGCGAGGCGGTTCGGTGCGGGTGTTTCATGGACAATCCTCTTTGTGACGAAGCATGCCGGAGCGGCCGAAGGACAAAAACGGAAAGAGGTGTCGCATCGACGGTGCCGCGCGTGCCTCCCCGAAAGCGATCTAAGGCGTGAACATGATGCTTGCGTGACAGTGCGCGATGCCGGTCCGCCAGCGTACTAGGGTGCCGCTTCGAACTCACCAGGAAGGAATCCTTGAGGCCGCCGCGTCGGCTTCGTCACCTCGGGCGGATTTGGCTACACGATCGGCAAGAGCGTCGCGCTGGCGTTGGTGGACGACGATTTCGCCGGGGAGGGGACGGCGCTTTACGTGCACATTGTCGGCGTCGAGCGGACTGCGCGGGTCATCGCGGCCTCGCCCTATGATCCCCAGGGCAAGGCGATGCGGCAATGAGGAGGAGTTTCTGATGATCAATGACGCTGCACGAGACAGCAGGCGCGAACGCCGGCGCGGACGCATGGGCGAGGCCGGCAGCGAATCAAGCCGCAAGCCCAATTACCGGTCGCTGAAGAACCCGTTCCTGCCGCAGCCGATCTTTTCCGACGACCAGGTGGCGTCGATCCACGACACGGCGCTGGGCGTGCTGGAGGAGCTCGGCATCAAGGTGCTGTTGCCGCAGGCGCGCGAGGTGCTCGCCCGCGCCGGCGCCCTGGTCGATCCCGACACCGACATGGTGCGCATCGGCCGCGACATGGTGCTGGCCGCACTTGCCTCTGCGCCACGATCGATCCACGCCAATGCGGGCGCGCGTGCTCGCGATCTGTCGCTCGAACTGGGCTCGATGACGTTCCTGGCGGGCTCCGGCGCGCCCAACGTCACCGATCTCGACCGCGGCCGGCGGCCCGGAACGCTGGCCGCCTTCGAGGAGCTCATGAAGCTGGTGCAACATTTCGATGTGTTGCACATGCTGGGGCCGTGCATCGAGCCGCAGGACATCGACAATCGCTTCCGCCACTATGCCGTCAACCGGGCGCAGCTGACGCTCTCCGACAAATTCCCGTTCGTGTTCGCACGCGGTACGCCGCAGGTCGATGACAGTTTCGAGATGATCAGGCTGGCCCGCGGGCTGTCCGAAGACGAGTTCCGCACGGGCGCGCATTGCTACACCGTCATCAACACCAACTCGCCGCGCCAGCTCGATATTCCGATGGCGCAAGGCATCATCGATTTCGCCAAGGCGGGCCAGGTCCTGATCATCACGCCGTTCTGTCTGGCCGGTGCGATGGCGCCGATCACGGTGGCCGGCGCCCTGACGCTGCAGCATGCCGAAGCGCTGGCCGGGCTGACGCTGGCGCAGATCGTGCGGCCGGGCGCGCCGGTGGTCTACGGTTCCTTCTCCTCCAATGTCGACATGAAATCCGGAGCACCCGCCTTCGGCACGCCGGAGCACGTCAAAGCCACGCTCGGTGCAGGCCAGTTGGCGCGCTTCACCGGTCTGCCCTGGCGCTCGGGCGGCGGCAGCGCTGCCAACATTTCGGACGCGCAGGCCGCGCACGAGACGCAGTTCGCGCTGTGGGGCTCGGTGCTGTCGGGCGCCACAGTCTGCATCCATGCCGCCGGCTGGCTGGAAGGGGGCTTGAGTGTTTCCCTGGAAAAGCTGGTCACCGACATCGAGGCGCTGCAGACGGTGGCGGAACTTTGTGTCGCAACTCCCGGCGACGACGACGCAATAGGCTTCGAGGCGATCGCCGAAGTGCAGCCGGGCGGCCACTTCTTCTCGGCCGGCCACACCATGGGGCGCTACCGCACCGCATTCTACGAGCCGCTGGTGGCCGACTGGTCGAATTTCGGCAACTGGACGCAAAGCGGCTCGAAGAACGCGACCGAACGCGCCACCGGCATCTGGAAGCGCATCCTTGCCGATTTCGAGCCGCCGGCAGCGGCCGCCGCCACGTCAGGCGTGCTCGACGCATTCATCGCGCGGCGCACGCAAGAGGGCGGTGCGGCGCCGGTGTCGTAAAGTAGCCTGCCTACTCGCCGTTCCAGAATTGTGGCCGCGATCCCGGAACCCGCGGCGCGTCCCACGCATTCATGGAAGCGGGCCAATGCCTGGCTCCATTCGCGAGCCGTCGAGGGAGGACGACATGGGTTTCGACCAGTATCACGAACCGCCGGAAGAACTGTCGCAGGAAGTGCGGACCTTTGCCCGCATGATCACCTCGCTGATCGAGGAGGCAGAAGCGATCGGCTGGTACGAACAGCGCATGTCGGTGGAGAAGGATCCGCAGGCCAAGGCGATCATGAAGAATGCGCAGAGCGAAGAGTTCAAGCATTTCGGCATGGACCTCGAATTCCTGCTGCGCCAGAAGACGGACTGGCGCGTGGAACTAAAGGAAATCCTGTTTACGACAGGGGATATCGTGAAGGCCGGGGAAAAGGGCGAGAAGAAGGTGGATTGAGGCGGAAAGCCAGCTTTGCGAGGCCAGCCGCATTCAACTCACACCGCCGCGACAAACCCGTCCAGCACGCGCTTCTGGCCGGCCTTGTCGAAGTCGATCGTCAGCTTGTTGCCTTCGATGGCCGCGATGTTGCCGTTGCCGAATTTCTGGTGGAAGACGCGGTCGCCGACGTTGAAGGCCGACGGCGTGTCGGAGACGGATTTGGCGACCAGTTCGCCGTCGATGGTGCGGCCCTTGACGCTGGTGCGGCCGGCGCCGTAGCCGGAGTCTGTTTCGCCATAGCCGATGCGTTCGACCTGATGGCCCGAGCGCGTGCCCCAGTTGCGGTCGGTCGCCTCGGTGCGGTTGGCCTGTGCGCGCTGCCAGCCCGGCGTGGAATAGGTGTTCGAGAAGGCGCCGGATTTTTCCGTGTTGGCACCAACATTGTCGAAGCGCGAGGCACCGTACGGGTTCTGTCTTCCTGCCCCTTGGCCGCCGCCACGGCCGGACGCGAACGAGCCGCCGCCATAGGGATTGCCGTAGCCGCCATAGGAGTTGCCGGCTTCGGCGACCTCGACATGGGCTTCCGGCAGTTCCTCGAGGAAGCGCGACGGGATGGTCGATTGCCACAGGCCGTGGATGAGGCGGTTAGAGACGAACCAGATATGCAGGTTCTTCTTGGCCCGCGTCAGGCCGACATAGGCAAGGCGACGCTCTTCCTCCAGGCCTGAGCGGCCGCCTTCGTCCAGCGCGCGCTGATGGGGAAAGAGGCCTTCCTCCCAGCCGGGCAGGAAAACGGTCTCGAATTCGAGGCCCTTGGCAGAATGCAGCGTCATGATCGAGACGGCGTCTTGTCCGGCGTTCTGCTCGGCATCCATGACCAGCGCGACATGTTCGAGGAAGGAGCGCAGCGACTCGTACTGCTCCATCGAACGGATCAATTCCTTCAGGTTCTCCAGCCGGCCGGGCGCCTCGACCGAACGGTCGTTCTTCCACATGTCGGTGTAGCCGCTCTCTTCGAGAATGGTCTCGGCGAGCTCGGTGTGCGGCGTCGTTTCCAGCGCCTTCTGCCAGCGTTCAAAATTGGCCGCCACCTCGCGCAAGGCGGCGCGAGGCTTCGGCTTCAGCTCGTCGCTTTCGGCGAGATTGCCGGCGGCTTCCAGCATGGGGATGCGCAGGGCGCGGGCCGTGTCGTGGATCTGGCGGATGGTGGCTTCGCCCAGGCCGCGCTTCGGCACGTTGACGATGCGCTCGAAGGCGAGGTCGTCGGCGCCTTGCGCGACGACGCGGAAGAAGGCCATCGCGTCGCGGATTTCCATGCGCTCGTAGAAACGCGGGCCGCCGATGACGCGGTAGTTGAGGCCGAGCGTGGTGAAGCGCTCCTCGAAGGCGCGCATCTGGAAGGACGCGCGGACGAGGATCGCCATGTCGTTCAAATTATGCTTCTGGCGCTGGTAGGCCTCGATGGTCTCGCCGATGGCGCGGGCTTCCTCCTCCGAATCCCAGGCGGCATGCACGTTGACCTTGCCGTCTTCCGGATCGTTGCGGTCGGTGAACAGCGTCTTGCCGAAACGGCCCTCATTGTAGGCGATGAGGTGGGAAGCGGCGCCCAATATGTGCGCGGTCGAGCGGTAATTGCGCTCCAGCCGGATGATGGTGGCGCCGGGAAAATCCTTGTCGAAACGCAGGATGTTGTCGACCTCGGCGCCGCGCCAGCCATAGATGGACTGATCGTCGTCGCCGACGCAGCAGATGTTTACGGTGGCGCGGGCTTCGGCCGAAGAGCGCCCAATCTCCCCCACATGGGGGGAGATCGGCTTGCCTTCGGGCCTTTGCGCCAGAAGCCGCAGCCACATGTATTGGGCGGTATTGGTGTCCTGGTACTCGTCGACGAGGATGTATTTGAAGCGCCGGTGATAGTCCTTCAGCACATCGGGATTGGCGCGGAAGATGCGGATCGGGTGGCAGAGCAGGTCGCCGAAGTCGCAGGCGTTCAGCGTCTGCAGGCGCTCCTGATAGGCCTTGTAGAGCTCGCGGCCCTTGCCGTTGGCGAAGCTGCGCGCATCGCCCTCGGCGATGTCGACCGGACCCTGGCCCTTGTTCTTCCAGCCGTCGATCATCTGGGCGAACTGTTTTGCGGGCCAGCGCTTGTCGTCAAGGCCCTCGGCCTGGATGAGTTGCTTGATCAGCCGCACGACGTCGTCGGTGTCGAGGATGGTGAAGTCGGACCTCAGGCCGGCAAGCTCTGCGTGGCGGCGCAGCAGCTTCACGCCGATCGAGTGGAAGGTGCCGAGCCACGGCATGCCCTCGACATTGCCTTCGCCGATCAGGATGCCGATGCGCTGCTTCATCTCGCGCGCGGCCTTATTGGTGAAGGTCACGGCCAGGATCTGCGACGGGAAGGCCTTGCCGGTGGCGAGGATGTGGGCGATGCGGGTGGTCAGCACGCGGGTCTTGCCAGTGCCGGCGCCGGCCAGCACCAGAACCGGGCCTTCGGTGGTCTCCACCGCCAGCCGCTGCTCGGGGTTCAGCCCCCTGAGATAGTCCGGCGCATTGTTTTGGCCGCCGCGGGCAGCCATGGCGCGCGCGGCAATGCCCGACGGGGCCGTGGGCCGCGCATTAGGTTCGTCGAAAAAGGGCATGTCTTCGGAAAAGCCGGACATCGCCCCCGAATGTAGTGATTCGGCAGCGAAAGACCAGAACTGTCTACGTTTTGTTCCGGTAAAGTGCCTGATACGGCCAGTTGAGCGACATGGCAGCCGGCGTTGTGAACAAACGAGGGTTGCTGCCGCGGACCCATGGCCTACGCTTGACAGGCGCGGCGGTCGGGAGAAAGTTGCGTAGGGGGCGGCACGCAATGCCGGGTTGCCCAGGGCCGCCACCATGCGCGCAACAGTCGAAGGAGTATCATCTTGGCTGTCACCATCACCTCCCTCATCCTCTTCCTCATCGGCCTGGCACTTGGCGCCGGGGGTATCTGGTTGGCTTCGCTGGGCGGCAGCTGGTACTACATCGTTGTCGGCCTCGCCTTCCTGATCACCGCCTGGCTGCTCTACCGGCGCCGTTCCACGGCGCTCTGGCTCTATGCGGCGATCGTGCTCGGCACGCTGGCCTGGGCGGTCTGGGAAACCGGCTTCGACTGGTGGGAGCTCGGCCCGCGCGGCGGCATCATCGTGCTGGTGGCGCTGTGGCTGCTGACGCCGTGGGCGCGGCGCGGCCTTGCCGGTCCGGACGGGCGCGCGCCTCTGATCCTTGCCGTGCTGGCATCGCTGGCGGTGGCCGGCTATTCGATGACCGCAGACCCGAAGGATATCGCCGGCGCGCTCGACACCGACAAGGTGATACCCAACGCCAATCTCGGCGGCGATGTGCCGGCGGGCGAATGGCACTATTACGGGCGCACGCAGTTCGGCCAGCGCTATTCGCCGCTCGACCAGATCACACCGGACAACGTCGCCGAGCTGAAACCGGCCTGGACCTATCGCACCGGCGACGTGAAGGGACCGGACGATGTCGGCGAGACCACTTACCAGGTGACGCCGCTCAAAGTGGGCGACACGCTCTATATCTGCACGCCGCACAACTTCGCCATCGCCGTCGATGCAGCGACCGGCAAGGAAAAGTGGCGCTACGACCCCAAGATCAAGCTCGACAAGGACCGCCAGCACCAGACCTGCCGCGGCGTCTCCTATTATGCCGATGCCGCGGGCGCCGCCGGCCAGACCTGCGCGGCCCGCGTCTACCTGCCGACCTCGGATGCGCGGCTGATCGCGCTCGACGCCGCCAACGGGCAGGTTTGCCCCGCCTTTGCCGAGGCCGGCACGCTCAATCTGTTGGCCAACATGCCGTATCCCAAGTCGGGCTATTACTACTCGACTTCGGCGCCGCTGATCGCGGGCGGCAAGATCATCGTCGGCGGCGCGGTCAACGACAATTATTCGACGCAGGAGCCGTCCGGCGTCATCCGCGCCTATGATGCAAGCACCGGCAAACTGCTGTGGAACTGGGATTCCGGCAATCCGGACCAGACGACGCCGCTGGCGGCCGGCCAGACCTACACCGCCAACTCGCCCAACATGTGGTCGACGCCGAGCGCCGACGAGAAGCTCGGCCTGCTCTACGTGCCGCTCGGCAACCAGACGCCGGACCAGCTCGGCACGGGTCGCAGCGCCAATGTCGAGAAATTCTCCTCGTCGATCACGGCGCTCGACCTCAACACCGGGCAGTTGAAATGGGTGCGCCAGACCGTGCACCATGACCTCTGGGACATGGACGTGCCGGCCCAGCCGAGCCTGATCGACATCACCAAGGCCGACGGCTCCGTGGTGCCCGCGCTGGTTGGGCCGACCAAGCAGGGCGACCTCTATGTGCTCGACCGGCGCACCGGCGAGCCGGTCATCCCGGTCAAGGAAGTCCCGGCGCCCGGGGGAGCCATCGAGGGCGACCACACATCGCCGACGCAGCCGGCGTCCGACCTTTCCTTCAACCCGCCGCCGCTGACCGAGGCCGATATGTGGGGCATCACCATGTTCGACCAGCTGGCCTGCCGGATCGCGCTCCACAAATTGCGCTATGAAGGCCGCTACACGCCGCCCTCGCTGCAGGGATCGCTGATCTATCCCGGCAATTTCGGCACTTTCAACTGGGGTGGCGTGGCGGTCGATCCGGTGCGACAGGTGATGTTCGGCATGCCGACCTATCTCGCCTTCACGTCGCGGCTTGTGCCCCGCGCGGACGTGCCGCCGCCGGGCGACGCCAAGGGCAGCGAGCAGGGGCTGAACCGCAACGAAGGCGCGCCCTACGCGGTGGTGATGGGACCGTTCCTGTCGCCGCTCGGCATTCCGTGCCAGGCACCGCCCTGGGGCTATGTCGCGGGCGTCGATCTTCGAACCGGTACGATTGCCTACAAGCACCGCAACGGCACCGTCTACGACATGACGCCGCTGCCATTGCCGCTGAAGGTCGGGGCGCCCGGCATTGGCGGGCCGATGATCACCGCCGGCGGTGTCGCCTTCCTGGGTGCCGCCGTCGACGACTATCTGCGCGCCTACGACCTGACATCGGGCAAGCAGCTCTGGCGGGCCAGGCTGCCGGCCGGCGGGCAATCGACGCCGATGACCTATACGGTCGCGGACGGGCGCCAGTTCGTGGTCATCGTCGCCGGCGGCCACGGCTCGATTGGCACCAAACCGGGCGACTATGTGATGGCCTACGCGCTGCCGAAATAGGGGCAAGATTCTGGCTGGATGGGTGATCCGCCAGGTTTGCAATTCCGGCAACTTTGGCGCCGCCCCTCATCGCACTGCCGGGCACTTCTCCCCGTATAGGGACGGGGAGAAGGACGCGTCATCGATGGCTTCGCCAATCGCCGGCGTTGCAGGAATGGCGCAGCGCTGAAGTTGCCTCTTCTCCCCGTCCCTTACGGGGAGAAGGTGGCGGTGTCCGAACCGGATAGATAGGTAACAGAATGGACCGATAGCATGGGTGACAGTTTTCTTGTCCGCCGGGAGGACCGG
>NZ_JAIUGQ010000066.1:0-21116 GCF_020164715.1 Mesorhizobium sp. ESP7-2 | reverse complement strand
GTGAACGATGGCGGGCCTGTTTTTCAGAGACGCCGGCGGGACGGTGCCCCCCTCTGTCCTGCCGGACATCTCCCCCTCAAGGGGGGAGATCGGCTGTTATTTCGGCTTTCGCCAATTTTCGACGCTGACAGAGAAGCGCCATCAATGAAGCTGCCAATCGCCCCCTTAAGGGGGAGATGTCCGGCAGGACAGAGGGGGCGCAGGGAACTCGACCGAACGTTATTCTGCGTCTGCGACCCTCGCATTGCGCCCGACACCCAGAAATACCTCGTCTTGCGGCAACCAGCCCAGAACCTTGCGCCAAATTGCGTGCCGCTGCTCAACATCGACAAGAAATTTCGCCGACATATCTTCATCTTGAGCGCGGGAGGCTGGGATCGGCCGGCGCGGCCGGAACCGAAGCGCAAGAGGCCCGCCCGACGAATTCGCCCTGGACGCGCGGATGTGCAAATATCCGCATCAGGCAACATTGGAGGAGTTGAGGTCATGGCCGATGCTGGGATGTTGCGGTTTCACGTTCCCGAGCCGGAAGTGCGGCCGGGCGGCACGCCTGATTTCTCCAACGTGACCATCGCCCAGGCCGGCTCGGTGCCGCGCCCCGACATCGATGTCGATCCGCGCACCATCCGCGACATGGCGTTTTCGATCATCCGCGTGCTGAACCGCAACGGCGAAGCCGTCGGGCCGTGGGCCGGGCTGCTTTCCAGCGAGGAGCTGCTGGAAGGCCTGCGCAACATGATGACGCTGCGCACCTTCGACGCGCGCATGCAGATGGCGCAGCGGCAAGGCAAGACCTCTTTCTACATGCAGCATCTGGGCGAAGAAGCGGTGAGCTGCGCCTTCCGCAAGGCGCTCGCGCCGGGCGACATGAATTTTCCGACCTATCGGCAGGCCGGGCTGCTGATCGCCGACGGCTATCCGATGGTCACGATGATGAACCAGATCTACTCCAACGAGGCCGATCCGTTGAAGGGTCGGCAGCTGCCGATCATGTATTCGTCTAAAGAGCACGGCTTCTTCTCGATCTCCGGCAATCTGGCGACGCAGTATATCCAGGCGGTCGGCTGGGCGATGGCCTCGGCGATCTCGAACGATTCGCGCATCGCCGCAGCCTGGATCGGCGACGGCTCGACGGCGGAGTCCGACTTCCATTCGGCTCTGGTGTTCGCCTCCACCTACAAGGCGCCGGTCGTGCTCAATGTCGTCAACAACCAATGGGCGATCTCGACTTTTCAGGGCATTGCGCGCGGTGGCTCGGGCACCTTCGCGGCGCGGGGTCTCGGCTTCGGCATCCCGTCGCTGCGCGTCGACGGCAACGACTATCTTGCCGTGCACGCCGTGGCCAAATGGGCGGCGACCAGGGCGCGCGACAATCTCGGGCCGACGCTGGTCGAATATGTCACCTACCGCGCCGGCGCCCATTCGAGTTCGGACGATCCCTCCGCCTACCGCCCAAAGACGGAGTCCGACGCCTGGCCGCTCGGCGATCCGGTCGTGCGGCTGAAGAACCATCTCATCAAGCTCGGCGTCTGGTCGGACGAGCGGCACGCGCAGGCCGAGGCGGAAATCCTCGATACGGTCATCGCGGCGCAGAAGGAGGCGGAAAGCCACGGCACGCTGCATGCCGGCGGCAAGCCGTCGACGCGCGACATGTTCGAGGGCCTCTATGCCGAGATGCCGCCGCATCTCAGGCGCCAGCGCCAGCAGGCGGGAGTCTGAGCCATGCCAAGGCGGACCATGATCGAGGCCATTCGGGATGCCATGGACGTGTCGATGGAGCGCGACGACAAAGTCGTCGTGTACGGCGAGGATGTCGGCTTCTTCGGTGGCGTTTTTCGCGTCACCCACGGGCTGCAGGCCAAATACGGCAAGAGCCGCTGCTTCGACGCGCCGATCAACGAATCCGGCATTGTCGGCTCGGCCATCGGCATGGCCGCCTACGGCCTGAAGCCGTGCGTGGAGATTCAGTTTGCCGACTACATGTATCCGGCCTACGACCAGCTGACGCAGGAAGCCGCAAGGCTGCGCTACCGGTCGAACGGCGATTTCACCTGCCCGATCGTGGTGCGCATGCCGACCGGCGGCGGCATTTTCGGCGGCCAGACGCACAGCCAGAGCCCAGAAGCGCTGTTCACCCACGTGTCGGGCCTGAAGACGGTGGTGCCATCCAATCCGCACGACGCCAAGGGGCTGCTGATCGCGGCGATCGAGGATCCAGACCCGGTGATCTTTTTGGAGCCGAAGCGGCTCTACAACGGCCCCTTCGACGGCCATCACGACCGGCCGGTGACGCCATGGTCGAAGCACGAACTCGGCGAGGTCGCCGACGGCCACTACACCGTGCCGCTCGGCAAGGCGGCGATCCGCAGGGCAGGTTCCGCCGTCACTGTGCTCGCCTACGGCACCATGGTCTATGTCGCGCAGGCCGCGGCCGAGGAGACCGGCATCGATGCCGAGATCATCGACCTCAGGACGTTGCTGCCGCTCGACCTCGACACGATCGTGGCCTCGGTCAAGAAGACCGGGCGCTGCGTCGTCGTGCACGAGGCGACGCTGACCTCCGGGTTCGGCGCCGAGCTGTCGGCGCTGGTGCAGGAAAACTGCTTCTACCATCTGGAGGCGCCGGTGGCCCGCGTCGCTGGCTGGGACACGCCCTATCCGCATGCGCAGGAGTGGGAGTATTTTCCGGGGCCGGCCCGGGTCGGCCGTGCGCTCATAGAAACATTGGAAGCTTAGAGTGGAGAGGCCTGAGATGGGCGAACACGTCATCAAGCTGCCTGATGTCGGCGAAGGCGTCGCTGAGGCCGAACTCGTCGAATGGCATGTGAAGATCGGCGACATCGTGCGCGAGGACATGGTGCTTGCCGCTGTCATGACCGACAAGGCGACGGTCGAGATCCCGTCGCCCGTCGATGGCGAGATCCTGTGGCTCGGCGCCGAGATCGGCGACACGGTGGCGATCGGTTCGCCGATCGTGCGGCTGAAGGTGGCGGGCGCGGGCAATGTGAAAGCCGCCGGCAAAGACGCGAAACCAACCGCCGAGGCTGAAGCGCCCGCCAAGCCGGCGAGCTCGAAACCCGAAACCGTACCGGCACCCCAGGCGGCAAAGCCCGCCGAGGCGCCGACAAAACCCACACCATCGCCGGCCGCCGCCAAGACTGTCGCACGGTCCTCGGCCGGCGCCCCGCGCCCGGAAGGCGAAAAGCCGCTGGCCTCGCCGGCCGTCCGATTGCGCGCGAAAGAGGCCGGCATCGATCTCAGGCAAGTCGCAGGCAGCGGCCCGGCCGGCCGCATCGGCCACGAAGACATCGAGGCCTTCCTGGCGCGCGGTCCGCAAGTGGCCAAGGCATCGGGTCTCGCCCGCAACGATGCGATCGAGGACATCAAACTGGTCGGCTTGCGGCGCAAGATCGCCGAGAAGATGATGCTGTCGAAATCGCGCATCCCGCACATCACCTATGTCGAGGAGATCGACGTGACGGCGCTCGAGGAATTGCGGGCCGCGCTCAACAAGGAAAAGCGTGTTGCCAAAGGGGGTGGGGAGAGGCCGAAGCTGACCTTGCTGCCGTTCCTGATGCGGGCGATGGTCAAGGCGATCGCGGACCAGCCCCAGCTCAATTCTTTGTTCGACGACGAGGCCGGCATCATCCACCAGCATGGCGGCATCCATATCGGCATCGCCGCGCAGACGCCGTCGGGGCTGGTGGTGCCTGTCGTCAGGCATGCCGAGGCGCGCGACATCTGGGATTGCGGCGCCGAGGTCTTCAGGCTGGCCGAGGCGGCCAAGTCGGGCACCGCGACTCGTGACGAGCTGTCGGGCTCGACCATCACCATCACCTCGCTCGGCGCCATGGGCGGTGTGGCGACCACACCGGTCATCAACCATCCGGAAGTGGCGATCATCGGCGTCAACAAGATGATGGTGCGGCCGCTGTGGGACGGCACGCAGTTCGTCCCACGCAAGATGATGAACCTGTCGTCGAGCTTCGACCACCGCGTCATCGACGGCTGGGACGCGGCGGTGTTCGTGCAGCGGATCAAGGCGCTGCTGGAGACGCCGGCGCTGATCTTCGTGGATTAGAGGGGGATGAGAACGGTCGCAAAGTCCCCCTCACCCGGATTGCCAGCCGAATTGCAAGGGCAATTCGGGGCAATCCGACCTCTCCCCGAGGGGAGAGGAGATTATCGACGCCTGTCACAGTCTCTTCTCCCCAGCGGGGAGAAGGTGGCCGCGAAGCGGCCGGATGAGGGGGCCTCCATCAAAAAGAGCGTGCCATCATGAAAGAAATCTCCTGCAAGCTGCTGGTCATCGGCGCCGGTCCGGGCGGGTATGTCTGCGCCATTCGTGCCGGGCAGCTCGGCGTCGATACGGTCATCGTCGAAGCCGGCAAGCCTGGCGGAACCTGCCTCAATGTCGGCTGCATCCCATCCAAGGCGCTGATCCATGCGGCGGAAGAGTTCGAGAAGGTGTCTGATATGGCCAGCGGCAAGAGCCCGCTCGGCATTTCGGTGACGGCGCCGGCACTCGATCTGGCCAGGACCGTCGCCTGGAAGGACGGGATCGTCAGCCGGCTCAACAGCGGCGTCGCCGGCCTGCTGAAGAAGGCCGGGGTGAAGACGGTGCATGGCTGGGCGACCTTTCGCGACGGCAAGACCGTCGAGGTCGAGACCGAGACCGGCAGCCAGGTGATCCGGGCCGAGACGATCGTGATCGCCACCGGCTCGGCGTCGGTCGAACTGCCGTTCCTGCCGTTCGGTGGCCCGGTGATTTCGTCCACCGAGGCTCTGGCGCTGGGCGAAGTGCCGAAGAGGCTTGCTGTCGTCGGCGGCGGCTATATCGGCCTCGAACTCGGCATGGCCTTCGCCAAGATGGGCGCCAAGGTTACCGTCGTCGAAGCCTTGCCGCGCGTGCTGGCGCAGTATGATGCCGAGCTGACCCGGCCGGTGGTCAAGCGGCTCGCAGCGCTCGGCGTCGAGGTGATGATAGGTGCCAAGGCCAAGGGACTGTCGACAAAAGGCGATGCGCTGCTGGTCGAGACGTCGGACGGCAAGAGCGGCAAGGTCGCCTTGGACAAGATCCTGGTGACGGTCGGCCGAAAGCCGGTGACCGAGGGCTGGGGTCTCGAGCAGATCGATCTCGACACGGCGGGAAAGTTCATCAGGATCGATGACCAATGCCGGACCTCGATGCGCGGCGTCTTCGCCATCGGCGACGTCACCGGCGAGCCGATGCTGGCGCACCGGGCGATGGCGCAAGGCGAGATGGTCGCAGAGATCGTCGCCGGCCACAAGCGCAGCTGGGACAAGCGCTCGATCCCTGCCGTCTGTTTCACCGATCCCGAGCTGGTGACGGCGGGGCTGTCGCCCGAAGAGGCCAAGGCGCTCGGCGGCGAGATCAAGATCGGCCTGTTCCCCTTCGCCGCCAATGGCCGCGCCATGACGAAGCTCGGCGAGGACGGGTTCGTCCGCGTCGTGGCGCGCGCGGACAATCACCTGGTGCTCGGCATCCAGGCGGCCGGTCAGGGCGTGTCGGAGCTGTCGACGGCTTTTGGGCTGGCGCTGGAGATGGGCGCAAGGCTGGAGGACATCGCAGGGACGATCCATGCGCATCCGACGCAAGGCGAGGGGTTTCAGGAAGCGGCGCTGAAGACGCTGGGGCACGCGCTGCATATTTGAGCGCGGCGTTCTTTAGCCCGCCAGCCGGCTAACCATCTCGTGTTGGGCATAGGCGCGGCCGAAGCGGTTGGCCAGGAAGGCTTCGAGCGCGATATCCTCTTGCTTGACGAAGCCGGTCGCCGGCAGCGAGCCATCGGCCAGCATGTCGAGCACGGCGCAGATTCCAGAAGCCGTGGTGATCTGGATGGCGCTGCGCACCGTCTGGCCGACGCGCCGGGAATAGATCTTGTTGGCGTAGGTCTCCTGCAGCAGGCGGCCGTTCTTGCGGCCGGAGACGGTGACGAAGACGATGACCACGTCCTGCAGCGTTGCCGGCAGGGCGCTTTCGAAAATGTCCTTCAGCACGTCGCGGCGATGGCGCAGCCCAAGGTCGTTGAGCAGCGCCTTCATGATCGCGGCATGGCCGGGATAGCGGATGGTGCGGTAGTTCAGCGTGCGCACCTTGCCTTTCAGCGTCTCGGCCAAGGTGCCCAGCCCACCCGAGGTGTTGAAGGCTTCGTAGGTGACGCCGTCGAGCGAGAATTCCTCGCGCTCCTCCAGAGGCGGCACTTCGACCAGTTCGCCCTCGACGATCGCCTCGCAAGGCTCGCAATACTCGTTGATGACGCCGTCGGTGCTCCAGGTCAGATTGTAGTTCAGCGCGTTGGACGGGTATTGCGGCAGCGCGCCGACGCGCATGCGCACGCTTTCCAGCGTGTCGAAGCGGCTGGCGAGGTCGTTGGCGACGATCGAGATGAAGCCCGGCGCCAGCCCGCATTGCGGGATGAAGGCGCTCTTGGTGGAGCGTGCCAGCTCCTTGACCCGCCTGGTCGAGACGACATCCTCGGTGAGGTCGAGATAATGCACGCCGGCGCTGGCGGCCGCCTCGGCGATGCGCGTGGTGAGGTGGAAGGGGGCGGCGCTCAGCACGGCGAACTTGCCGGCGAGTGCGGCTTCAAGCGCGCCAACCGCCGCGATGTCGAGTTCGAGCGTCTCGACGCCGTCGGGCACTTCGGCGGCAGTGAGCTGCGCGGCCGAGCGGTCGACGAGGGTGACATGGTAGTAGCCCGTTTCAGCGAGCATTTCGGCGATGGTCGAACCGATCTTGCCGGCCCCGACGATAACGATGTTATTCATGGTCAAATACTCCTGCCATCTGCGTCTGCCGGAATCATCGCAGCTTGCCTGGCGAAAGGAAGCGTGGAATTCTGCAAAGTGAACCCTATCTTTTGTCGATTTGCCGAAGGGATTCGTCGAAATGCTCAGTGATGCCGAACAGGCCCTGCTTTCCCTGCTGCGCGCCAACGCGCGCGCCTCGACGGCCGAACTGGCGCGGCAGCTCGGCGTCTCGCGCACCACGGTGCAAAGCCGGATCGAGCGGCTGGAGCAGCGCGGCATCATCATGGGCTATGGCGTCAGGCTGGCGCCGGACTACGAGCAGGGGCTGGTCAGGGCGCATGTGCTGCTCACCGTCACGCCCAAGCTCGCCGACAAAGTGGTGCGCGCGCTGCAGGCGCTGCCGCCCGTGCGGACGCTGCACTCCGTCAGCGGCAATTTCGACATGATCGTCATCGTCGACGCGCCGTCCATCCGCGACCTCGACACGCTGCTCGACCAGATCGGCGCCATGGACGGGGTCGAACGGACCGCGTCATCGATCATCCTGTCGACGCGGATCGACCGGTGACGTAACAGCGCTCTCCCCCCCTTGCGGGGGAGATGGCCGGCAGGCCAGAGGGGGGTGTGAAGGATCGCCGGCCTCGGCCGTTTATAAGCCCGCCGATGGGTCGCGACGGTTCGACAGGCGGGACAGCACCCCCCTCTGCCTTGCCAGGCATCTCCCCCGCAAGGGGGGAGATTGGCCGTTACACCGGCTTTCGCCAACTTCCGAAGTCAATCCATTGCCAGGGGAAAACTCACCACCACGGCAAGGCCGGGCTTACAATCCTCGAGCGTGATGGTCGCGCCGTGCAGGTCGGCGATGGCCCGGACGAGGCTGAGGCCGAGACCGCTGCCTGGCGTCGATCGGCTGTGGTCCAGCCGGTAGAGCCGCTGAAACACTTTTTCGCGCTCGCCGGCGGGAATGCCGGGGCCGTTGTCGGCGACGCAGGCAAGGACGCGGTCGCCCTGACGCGTCACCTGCAGTTTTATGGTGGTGCCGGGCGGGCAATGGCGCAGTGTGTTCTCCACCAGATTGGCGACCATCTGCATCAACAGTTCGCGGTCACCATGGATCCGGCCGGTCGTCTCCTCCAGCCGCGGCGGCGACAGCGACTTGCCATCGTCCTCGGCCACGTCGGTGTAGATTTCGGCGATGATCCGCAGGATCTCGCCGAGATCGACATCGGTGAAGCGCGCCTTGCGCGCGCCGGCCTCGATCTGCGCGATCCGCAGCAGCGCATCGAAGGTCTCGTTGATCTGGTGGCCCTCCATGCGCGCGTCGGCCAGATCGTCGGAGACGTCCTGGTGCCGCGCGGCTTTGTCGGCGGCGCCCTCCAGGATCATCTGCAGGCGGTTGAGCGGCGTCTTCAAATCGTGCGCTATGTCGGCGCTGACCTGCTTCATGCCTTCGACCAGCGCCGACAGGCGATCGAGCGCGGCGTTGACCTGGCTGGAGACGATGTCGATGTCGTCGCCCTTGCCGGTCAGCGGGATGCGGGTATCGAGCCGGCCATGCGAAACGTCGACCATCGTGGCGGCGATGCCGTCGAGACGGCGCTGGACGCGCGAGGCGAGCAGGGCGCCACCGGTGACGGCCAGGCCGGTGATGATCAGGGTCGCCCAGCCGAAGCTCATCAGCATGATCGCCTCCAGTTCCTTCGTCTCGGAGAGGCTGAAGGCGATGGTCAGTGTGTTGGCGCCGAGCGAACCGGAATAGGCGCGGTATTCGGTCCCCGCGGGCAGGCCGGGCATTTCGGCGCCGAACATCGAAAAGCCTTCGGGAAGTCCCGCGGCGGTGAAGTTGCCGGCCAGGCGGTTGCCGGCTGGGTCGGTCAGCGAAAACAGCTGCTCCTTCTTCGGGCTCCGCAAGGAGTGGCTCTCAATGGTCTCCACCAGCTCCTTGGGATCGGTGTCGGTATAGGTTGAGGCGATGACGGCGTAGGTTTCCTTGACGGTGTCGTCGAGCTGCTCGGCAAGATCGGCGCTCATCATCTGGTAGACGATGGCGCCCGCCAGGATGAAGGCCAGCATGAACAGGAAGGCGAACGTCAGGGCAAGCCGGAACGGCGTGCTGCGCGGCAGGCGGGCCCACGTTCCTGTCATGGTGCGAGCGGTGCGTGCAGGCTGTAGCCAGTGTTGCGGATGGTGTGGATGAGCTGGGTGTCGAACGGCTTGTCGACCTTGGCCCGCAGCCGGCTGATATGGGTCTCGACGACGCTGGTCTTGGGATCGAAATGAAAATCCCAGACGCGTTCCAGAAGCATGGTGCGGGTGATGACGCGGCCCTCGCCGCGCATCAGCACCTCGAGCAGGCTGAACTCCCTCGGCTGCAAGTCGATCGGCTGGCCCCGCCTGACCACCCGCCGCATGATCAGGTCCATCTCGAGGTCCGCAACCCGCAGGACCGTCCTTTGCTCCTGCGCGGCCGGCCGCCGGCCAAGCGCGTTGATGCGGGCAAGCAGTTCGGAAAAGGCGAAGGGCTTGACCAGATAGTCGTCACCGCCGGCCTCGAGCCCCTCGACGCGATCGTCGATGCCGCCGACGGAGGTGAGGAAGATCGCTGGTGTGCGCACGCCCGCGGCGCGGACAGCCTTGACCATGGACAGGCCGTCGAGACCGGGGATCATCCGGTCGGCGACGATCACGTCGTAGCCGCCGCTGGTCGCCGCGAAAAGCCCGTCATGGCCGTTGCGCAGGAGGTCGCAGACATGGCCGGCCTCGGTCAGGCCTCGCATGATATAGTCCGCCGTCCTGTGGTCGTCCTCGACGAGAAGTAGGCGCATCGCTGTTCCGGTTGAGTTCCGATATCCGGGACAGGCTATCACCGGCGCGGGTTGGTTCCTAGGATGGCATCAGGCCGCGGGAAATTCGGAGCGCCTCCCATCTTCGTCATCCTCGGGTCCGCGCTGCGTCACTACGCTCCTTGCTCCGCCCGTGGATGACGAAGCGACGGATGTTTCAGCCAATCGGCAAGGGATGTGCCGCCTCAACGCAAGCGACCGCCGAAACTTCGGTGCCGGCTCAATCCGACTCCAGCAGCATGTCGTCGAGCTCATCGGCCTTCTTCCTGAGCGTCATGTAGAGAACCAGGGCGATGATGCAGCCGAGGAAGATCAGGCTGGTGAAGGTGGTGCCGAAACCGAGACCGCCATATTCGAGGGGCTGCGACAGCCAATCGCCGAAGGAGGCGCCAAGCGGCCGCGTCAGGATATAGGCGAGCCAGAAGGCCAGGATGGCGTCCAGGTTGATGAGATAATAGGCGAGCGCGATGAGCGCGATCACGCCGCCGAACAGCAATCCGGTGGTCAGATAGCCCATGTCGAAACTCTCGGCGACGAGGTCGCCGGCGGCGGTGCCGAGCGAGAAGGTGAACAGGATCGCCAGCCAGTAGAAGATTTCGCGCCTGGTGGTGAAGATGGTGTGGATAGACAGCGTCCGCTCGGTGGCGTACCAGACCGCGAATGTCGCCGCGAGCACCACCGAGAAGGCAATCGTGGTGGTCTGCAGGCGCACGCCGAACGTGTCGACGAGGTTGTCGGTGACCAGGGTGCCGACGACGCTGATCAGCACCACCGCCAGCCAGTAGGCCCAAGGCACGTAGCGCTTCTGCGCGAACTGGAGGACGAGGGCGACGATCAGGACGCCGGTCATGATCAGCGAGGTGACGGTTAGCCCGAGACCGAGGTTGACGGCGAGATAGTCGGCCGCCGTTTCGCCCATGGTCACCGCCATCAGCTTGATCAGCCAGAAATCGAGAGTGACTTCGGGAACCCGGTTTTGGCTTGGTGCGGCGGGGAGCGTGTTGGGCGCGAGCATGGCTGATGTCCCGATGTCGATTGTTGTGGCGGCGATCCGGACAATAGGCAGGCGACTTCACTCCAGCCTGTCCGGTGGCATACAAATTCGTAAGGATGGCTCTGCCTGGCGCAAAAGGCCTTTACGAACGCCTCGCGGTGCGCCGATAGAGGGTGAGCGCCTTGTATCCGCCATCAATGGCGCGCCCCAGTGGCCGGGCTCGCACAGAGCGCCCAGGAAAACACCAATGAGCTACGCCTCCCTGAAGCCGGTTTCGAAGGCTTTCGTCCAGCGCAAGCGGCTGATTTTCATCCGCGTCGCGGCGGCGCTGGCGGTGCTGCTGCTGTTCCTGACCAAACCGGCGCTCAGCGAAGGCTCGAACGGCCACGAGACGCTCGAATTCCTCGGCTTCTGCCTGGTGCTCGCCTGCGTCGCGGGCCGGCTGTGGAGCATCCTCTATGTCGGCGGCAAGAAGAATGAGGAGCTGGTTTCGACCGGGCCGTTCTCGATGAGCCAGAACCCGCTCTATTTCTTCTCGACGGTCGGCGCGGTCGGTATTGGCCTGCTCTATGGCTCGCTGGTGGCGGCTGCCGCGCTTGGCCTTGCCAGCTTCCTCATCTTCCGGGTCACGGCGCGCAAGGAAGCCGAATATCTCCTTGGCAAGTTCGGCCCGGCCTATTCAGCCTATATCAAGGCGACGCCCCGGTTCTGGCCGAACCCACTGCTCTACCGCGACAATGACGAGCTGCAGTTCTCGACGCGCGCGTTGAAGCGCACCTTCTATGACGGGCTCTATTTCCTCGCCATCTTCCCGATCATCGAACTCGTCGAGTATTTCCGGGAAAGCGGCCTGCTACCGACGTTCTTCACGCTCTACTGAGCGGCCGGCACGGCGAATTGCGCGGATGACGAAGGCGCGATGTCAGGCGCCTAGCGGATAGGGCATGTAGCCGATGAAGCCGGCTATCTTCCAGCTCGCCCCAACCTTCCTGCAGAAATACAGCGTCTGCCATTTCAGCCGGTCGACGCTGCCATCCGCCTTGGCGACGGAGCCGTCGAACTTCTTGTGCAGCACGGCGCGGTCGCCGTCGACATCGATGTCACGCAGATTGGTGACGCGAAACAGCGCCTCGCGCAGCGGCTCGGCGAATTTGGTCGCCGCCGTCTCCTTGGCCTGGCGCAACCACTCGTCGCGATAGATTTCCAGCTTGGGGAATTGCAGCCGCCAGGCGTCGGCGTTGGCCAGGAAATGCGCGTGCATGCCGAAGAAGCTTTCGGCGACGAAGTCGTTCTCGACCATGGACCAGTCCTGGCCGATGAAGGCGTCGATGTCGCGCCGCACCAGCATCTCCCACAGCGCGTGGCGGTCGGCGTCGCCGGAAGGGAACGGGTTCTTGTCGAAGGTCATCGTCGGGGTCTCCGGTCTGGCAAGGGCAACTGTCCGTCGTGGCGTCCAGCCCGTCCGGCAAGCGCGCACGATGCAAGCGCTTCTGTAATAAAGCAACACGGATTTCGAAGAATGTTGCTTTCCAACTAGGCCTCTATCGGGATCGACGCGATCGCGGTAAATCTCCTCCACAGCGGGCGCCTCGGTGCCCTGCCCGTGTCATCGGAGGAGGCCGTCCCTTGCCCAAGCAGACTTTTGGAACATCCCATGTGCCGCTGTCGCCCGCCGTGCGGGCCGGCGATTTCGTCTTTGTCTCGGGCCAGGTTCCGGTCGGCGGCGACGGGATCGTGGTCAAGGGCGGCATCACGGAACAGACCGAGCAGGTGCTCGCCAATGTGAAGGCCGCACTGGCGCTCGCCGGCTGCACGATGGACGACGTGGTCAAGACCACCGTCTGGCTGGAGGACGCGCGCGACTTCGGCGGCTTCAACGCGGTCTACGCCAGGCACTTCCCGAAAAATCCGCCGGCGCGCACCACGGTCGAATCGCGGCTGATGATCGACATCAAGATCGAAGTCGAGGCCGTCGCGTACAGGCCGGCCTGAAGACGACGTAACAAGGCGGAGGCACCTCCATGCAATTCGACCTCCTGCTGAAAGGTGGACGGCTGATCGATCCGGCGTCAGGCATCGACGCGCCGCGCGACGTCGCCATCGCCAATGGCCGCGTCGCCGCTGTCGACGCCGACATCCCCGCGACCAGCGCCGCGCAGGTGGTCGACGCGACAGGCTGCATCGTCGCACCCGGTCTCGTCGATCTGCACAGCCACGTCTATTGGGGCGGCACCTCGCTCGGCGTCGATGCCGACCGGCTCGCCGCCAAGAGCGGCACCACCACCTTCATCGACGCCGGCAGCGCCGGCGCGGGCAATTTCCTCGGCTTCCGCCGCCATGTCATGGAGCGCTCCAAGGTGCGCATCCTGGCCTATGTCAACATTTCCTTTGCCGGCATTTTCGGCTTCTCGCAGACGGTGTCGGTGGGCGAATGCAGCGATCTCCGGCTTTGCGAACCGCGCGAGGTGGTGGCGGCGGTGCGCGAGCACGCCGACGTGGTCGTCGGCGTCAAGGTCCGCTCCGGCAAGCATGCCGGCGGCACCAGCGGCATCGCGCCGGTGGATCTGGCGCTGGACGCCGCCGACAAGGCCGGCCTGCCGCTGATGGCGCACATAGACGAGCCGCCGCCCGGCCGCTCCGAAGTGCTGCCGCGCCTGCGCCGGGGCGACATCCTCACCCATTGCTTCCGGCCGTTCCCCAATGCGCCAGTGTTCGCCTCCGGCATGGTGCGGCCCGACATGCGGCTGGCGCGCGAGCGCGGCGTCATCTTCGATCTCGGCCATGGCATGGGTTCGTTCGATTTCGACGTCGCCCGCGCGATGCTCGCCGAAGGGTTGGCGCCCGATGTCATCTCGAGCGACGTGCATCTCTACTGCGTCGACGGGCCGGCCTTCGACATACTGGTCTGCATGTCCAAGCTGATGGCGCTCGGCATGCCGCTGGTCGAGGTTTTGCGTGCCGCGACGCAAGCGCCGGCGCAGGCGATCGCGCGGCCCGATCTCGGCATGCTGGCGGTCGGCACGGTGGGCGATGTCGCCGTGCTGCGGCAGCGTCCGGGCCGCTTCACCTTCGTCGACGCGGTCGGCGCCAAGTTGGTCGCCGATCAGCGGCTGGTGTCGGAAGGCATCGTCATCGGCGGCACCTGGTGGCCGAACGAGGCGGCGAACGATGTCAGCGAGACCGAGCGTTTCGAGGCGCATGCCGCGCAAACCCATGTCGAGGTGGCGGCCCGGCATTTTGGGCATCGGCATGATTAGCCGATCTCCCCCCTCGTGGGGGAGATGCCCGGCAGGGCAGAGGGGGGCGCGACGGAATGCAAACCTCGCCCACATTGCGACCGACAAAGAACCCGACGACTGCAAAAGAAGATCGAAATGAAAGGCTGGCAGGACAGCGCCCCCCTCTGGCCTGCCGGCCATCTCCCCCACAGGGGGGGAGATCAGCAGCGTCACCGTGGCGCGTTGCTGACCGCCCCATACACTGGCGTCTCGATGCCCTCCATCCGCGCCTTGATCTGCAGCGCCACATATTTCGAATAGAAGCGCGACAGCGCCAGATTGCCGCCGTGGAACCACAGCGCTTCCTGCGCCGTCGGTTTCCACATGTTGCGCAATTCGCCTTGCCAGGGGCCGGGGTCGCCCTTGACGCCGGAGCCGAGGCCCCAGCAGGGGCCGACCTTGTCGGCGACCTCGCGCGAGACGAGAGCGGCCACGTTCTCGTTCATCGACTGGTAGCCGGTGCAGGCGATGATGGCGTCGGCCTTGAGTTCGCTGCCGTCCTCGAACAGTATGCCTTTCGCTGTCAGCGATTTTATCGCGACGCCGCCGCGGATGCCGATCTTGCCGTCGATGATCAGGTCGGACGCGCCGACGTCGATGTAATAGCCCGAGCCGGTGCGGTAGGCCTTCATCAAAAGGCCGGTCTCGTCGTCGCCGAAATCCAGCGCGAAGCCGGACGCGGCGAGACGCTCGTAGAAAGCCGCGTCGCGCGCGCGGATGACGTCGTAAAGCGCGCGCTGGCCCTTGGACACCAGCGCGAACGGCGTCGAGGCGACGATCATGTCGGCCTTTTCCGTGGTGATGCCGCGCGACAGCGCATTCTCGGAGAAGATCTCGAAGCCGACCTGCATCAGCGTGTCCGACTTGACCACGGTGGTCGGCGAGCGCTGGATCATGGTGACGTCGGCGCCGCTCTCCCAGAGATCGACGCAGACGTCGTGCCCGGAACTGGCGGCCCCGATGACGGCGACCTTCTTACCGCGGAATTTCTCGCCGCTGGTATACTGGCTGGAGTGCAGCAGTTCGCCCTTGAATTGGTCCGCGCCGGGCAGCTCGATCTTGCGCGGCGGACCATAGGCGCCGGTGGCGAAGACGATGTGCTTCGGCTTCAGCGTGATGCGCTGGCCGACACGATCGACCACCACGGTCCAGACCTTCTCGGCCTCGTCGTAACTGGCGCTGAGGCACCCGGTGGCGACCCAGTAATTCAGCTCCATGACACGCGTGTACATTTCCAGCCAGTCGCCCATCTTGTCCTTGGGCGTGAAGACGGGCCAATTGTCGGGGAACGGAATGTAGGGCAGATGGTCGTACCAGACCGGATCGTGCAGCACGAGCGTGCGGTAGCGATTGCGCCAGGAATCGCCGGGCCGCGCGTTCTTCTCGATGACGATCGTCGGCACGCCGAGCTGACGCAGCCGCGCGCCGAGCATGATGCCGCCCTGGCCGCCACCGATGACCAGGCAATAGGGTTGCTCCGAAGCGCCAAGCTCGCGCGTCTCGCGCGCCCGCGCTTCCGACCAGGTCTCGCGTTCCGGGTCGGCCTCGTGGCGCACGCCGAGCGGCCGCGCCGCGCCCTTGCGCTCCTCGAACCCTTTCAAGTCGGTCATCGCCGTGAACAGGGTGCGGCAGCGGCCGTCGCGCAGCCGCATGATGCCTTGTCCCGTGGCCACCGCCGTTTCGAAGGTGAACCACGCCTCGATCGTGCCTTCATCCGAGGTCGCCTCGCCGGTGAGCTGCCAGCCGGTCGGCCTGGTCGTCGCCAGCGTCGACTTCAGCATGTCGGCGATGGCGTCGCGGCCTTCCATGGTGGTGACGTTCCAGGTGAAGGTCAGAAGGTCGCGCCAGTAGCAGTCGTCGACGAACAGGTTGCTTGCGGCCGACACGTCGCCGGATTCAAGCGCCTGCGAAAAGGAACCAAGCCAAGCGGCCGCCTGTTTGGATGGTGACATTTCGAGCATTTCTTGCCTCTTTCATGCGTCCAATTTGTATATTGGGACGGTAACCGTCGAACTCGGCGCTGCCCCTCATCCGCCTGCCGGCACCTTCTCCCCGTATAGTGACGGGGAGAAGGGACTAGTCTCCCAGCGGCTCCATTTCCTTCCCTGTGCGGTGGATCTGGGCGTTGTATTTGATGCGGCGCACGGTCTCGCGGGCGGAGCCATCGAGCTTGTAGGCGGAGGCGACCGCCAAAAGGTCGATCATCGCCAGGAAGGCATAGCGTGAGGCCGTCGGCTTCAGCGTGTCGGGATATTCGGGCACGGCAACCGTCAGCCTGACGTCGCAGGCGCGGGCAAGTTCGGTGTCGGGCGCCGTCACGCAAATAGCGTTGGCGCGGTAGTGCTTGGCGAGTTCGACGGCCTCGATCACCTCGCGCGTGCGCCCGGTCGCCGAGATGGCGATCACCAGGTCGCCAGGCTTCAGCGTCGAGGCGGTCATGCGCATCAGATAGGGGTCGCATTGGGCGCTGGTCGAGATGCCGTAGCGAAAAAGCCGGTGCTGGGTTTCCTGCGCCAGCGCCGAAGAGCTGCCGCCGAGTCCGAACACGGTGACCTGGCGGGCCCGGGCGATCAGCTCGGCCGCCTTTTCCAGCTCACCCGGATCGAGCTGCCGCTCGGCTTCCTGCAGTGCACGGCGCGCTTCGCCGAACACGGCGTTCCAGAACGGCAGGCCGGTGTCGCCCTCTCTGGCCGGCGACGTGTCCAGATAGAGCGCACCGACGACGAGGCTCTGCGCCAGCTTCAGCTTGAAGTCGCGCACGCCCTCGCAGCCGATGGCGCGGCAGAAGCGGGTCACCGTCGGCTCGCTGACGCCGGCGCGCTGGGCCAGCGCCGCGTTGGAGGCGTCGACGGCGTATTTGACATTTTCGAGCACGACATCGGCGACGCGGCGTTCGGCCGGACGCAATTCCGCGTAGGAATCCTTGACGAGCGAGATGATGTCGGGAATGCGCCGGACGGGCTCGCCCCTGGCTCCCTCTTCGTCCGCGATCGGATGGCTGGCAGCTCCGGTCATGACGTCGATCTTCCCTGGCTCGTTTTCGACCCGACCTCTTATCATGTTTGCACGCTATCGTTCCATGCGCCCGGCACTGTCGCAGCCGACTCGTGCCGCAAGGGCGGCCGCCGGTGAGTGCTTAGTTTCTCACGTGCCACGGCAACTACCGCCGAGTTCCGTGGCGCCCCCCTCTGTCCTGCCGGACATCTCCCCCACGAGGGGGGAGATTGGCAGTTTTGGCGCCGGCCTTTCTTTTGCAACGTTGAAAATTGGCGAAAGCGGTCGCGATGGTCGATCTCCCCCCTCGTGGGGGAGATGCCCGGCAGGGCAGAGGGGGGCGCCGTAGAGCGCCACTTCTCAGCGAACTGCGCCAATCGCCAATCCCTGCCTGCCTACCCAATCACCTCCAGCCGCCTCGGCAGCCTATTCATCGCGACCGGTCCATCCGGCGTGATCAGGAACTGGTCCTCGAGATTGAAGCTGGCGAGGCCGTCGATGTAGAGCGGGATCTCGAAGGCCAGCACCATGCCTGGCTCGATCACGACATCGCTGCCGGCAGCAATGAACGGCCATTGTTCGGAAAAGACCGACTGGCCGACGCCGTGGCCGAAATGGCCGCGGCGGTAGGAGCGCAGGCCTTGCCGCGCCAGGCTGTCGGTGGCGACGCGATGCACATGGGCAAGCGTGTTTCCAGGGACAAGCTCGGCCAGCCCATCCTCGAAGGCGCGCTCGGCGATGGCATGCAGTTCGGCCTGATCGGCGGAAGGCGGGCCGAAGGTGAAGTTGCGCGACATGTCGGAGGCGTAGAAGCCGACGGTGCAGACCATGTCGCATTTCAGCGGATCGCCGGCCACGGCCCTGGCGTCGGCCCCCTTGGCCCGGGCGCCCAGCGTCACATATTCGGCCGTGATGACCGGATGCGAAAGCCCGGCCGCCGCCGCTGCGACGCCTTGCCGGTAAAGCGCGACGAGATCGGCCTGGCGCATGCCGGCCATCGCATCGACCTGCAGCCGCTCCAGGCCGGCTTCCGACAGGAGGATGCCTTGCCGCAGGAGGTCGACCTCGCGCTCCAACTTGACCGCGCGCAGCCGGTCCAGCACGGGCGAACCGTCGACGACGGGGCTGTTCGGCAGCAGCGCCTGGATGGCGGCAAAATCGGCGGCGGGAATAAAGTCGAGGTCGACGCCGAGCGTGGCGCGCTCCAGCCCGAAATCGATGAGCATCGCCTGCAACTGATGGACCGAGCCGGCCAGGTCGAAAGTAGCGGGACGCGAGAAATCCGGCGCGCGGCCGAGCGAAGCCAGGCCGGCCTCGATGCGCTCCGCCAGAGGAAGGCTGTGAGGCCCTGTCTCGACCAGCGCGGATTCGATCCAGATCGGGTGGGAGCGCACGACCATCCCGGGCGCCGCGGTCCGCAACTGCGCGGCGTTGAAGTCCGCGACCACGGCGCCGATCGGCAGGTCCTGTCTGGCCGGAATGACGACGAAGCCGGCGCCGGCGCGCCGGAACAGGCCGGCCGGGCCGATCGTCGCGCCGGTCGCATAATGGAAGGCCTCGGGCGCGCAGAGCACCAGCGCTCCAATGCCGGCGCGTTGCATCAAATCCGTGGCGCGCTGGCGGTTGACAAAACCCGTCATGAATTTCTCCGTATGCCCGAGCCGGCAACGGAGCATTGCGGGTGCGGACAATCAAGCCGGTTGCTTGGTGATATCCCCCACATGCCTGGAAGACTGGCGGAGACGTCCATCGGTTCGCCATCCTGGGGCGAAGCGAGGAGCGTAGCGACGCAGCGCAGACCCGAGGATCCATGCCGCGACCTCTGCGCGCCGCAGCGGTCCAGAATTCTGCTCCGCTGCATTCCCCGGCCGAGGTCACGGAATGGATCCCAGGGTCTTCGCGACTCCGCTTCGCGGCTGCTCCGCCCCGGGATGACGAACGTTGGACAGGCCAAGAGCGCCTGAAGGCAAAGCGCATCGAACCGCGATCCTGGGATGAAGTGTTCGACCTGCCGAGTTTGACGACATCCGGATGGAACATTTCAGGCGCTGTCCGGTTGCTTCCTGAGGAAGTCCAAGGGAACACGGCCATGGTGATCAGCCAGGAAGAACGTGTCGCGCACATCAGGAAGCGGGCCCACGAACTCTGGGAACGGGAAGGCCTGATGCCCGACCGTGAGAAGGCCTGCTGGGACAAGGCGGTCGAGGAGTTCGAGTCCGGTAAACTGACCGCCGGGCGAAAGCAGGCTGGCGCGGATGCCGCCGGCGACACGGCGGGTGCCAAACACTGACAATGCCGGTAGATGTTAGAGAGCGGTTCAGCACCCGATTGAGATCGGCGACCGCTCTAACTCTTTGTCTCTACGCAGTTCCCTAGGGAAAGCGCTACTCGCTTTTCCTGGGAAAACCGTTAAACACTTTTCCTGGAATTGCTTTAGGCGGCCGCCCGCTTGTCATGCCGCCCTTCCCTGATTTCCTCGGCGAGCTTGTCGCAGAATGCATCGAGGTCGCCGGGGTTGCGGCTGGTGACGAGCCCCTGATCGGTCACGACCGCGCTGTCTTTCCAATTTGAGCAAGGAAGCAGCGGAGGCGGTGTGACCCGCTCGCGGCCAGACCATGTTGTTGTTATTCTCGTCGCTCGAACGGGCTGGGCAGGCGAGAAAATAATGACAATAACGGCGTCAGGCAAAGACTTGCAGCATTTGGTTTCTGGCGAACGGGTGCCACTTGATGTGACTGCTCGCGTCTTCCAAGAACATTTTTTGTTACTCGCGGACGAGGTTGATTACGCCAACACACTAATGAAGGATGCCGGAACTTACCTCGGTTCCTGGGCACTGAGGAGGTTCATCCGCGCTGAGCTTTCGGAAGATGTTGCGCGCGAGGTGATCGCGTCGAACCGGGTGTTACTCAGTCGTATGCAGGGATTGTTCCCGGAGATCGTGAGACAGCTCCGTATTACCGATCCGAACCGGGCAAGGATCACTTTCAACATCGTATTCGACACGTGTTCGGACTACCAGGCGATATTGGCCAACGGTCGGAGAGAGGCGAACCGACGGAAGCTTATCCAGCGAATGGTGAAGCTGCAGCAACGAGTTTTTGAACTATCTAAACTCCTTAGCGATAGTGACGTGACACATGAAGGCGGGTTCGAGCCAGCACAACGACTCTATATGAAACGAGTGCACGGCAAGGCGGAAGAGGCGCGTCCCTTCTGGAAGTTGGAGAGGGATGTTCGTTTTCTGTCTGGGTATCTGGAACTGGAAGTATATCGAGCTCGTACGAAACCGAACTCGGTACGAGTTCCTGACAACCAAGCAAAGTCCCACATTGTCAATGCCGTCTACGAGCTGGTTCTATCCGAAGGGAACCCTCGGTTCGTTACAACCCCAGGGTCAGAGTTCTCATATCTTTGCAGCTTGTTATTCGAAATTGCGACAGGCACGCCCGACGAGAGCTTGGCCGGCGCAATAAGCCGCTACGCACGTAGCAGCGAACGTGCCGAAGCCGACCAACAGGAAATCGACTATGGCGAAGAGCGCAATCGAGCGAGGGACGAGGACAATTTCTACGACATTAAGAATTCAACGTTCGGATCCGACCAGCAAGTTGCTGAGTTGCAGGCGGAGCTTCGTGACAAGACGTTGTCACCGGAGGCGCGGCTGCTTGTGATGTGCGAGTTGGAAGAGATGGTCGAGGCTGTGGAAAACCGAGATAGGGTTCACGGGTCGTTCATCATGTGGGCCGATCAAATCAAAATTGACTGGGCAGAACAGGCTCGCGCGCGGGATGCCCGAAATCGGGAGGAGCTGCAACGCGACATCGAGACTGGGAAGCAACGCCGCTCGAAGCGCCCACTATCGACATGAATGAGGCACTCCTAGCTACTTCGCGTCAACACTGATCCCATAACTGCTGATATCGAGGTTTATCGGTGAAAGCACCGTGACGCGACGTAGTTCAACGGAAGAACGCTCCGCTTTCTACTCGACTGCCTGCGCACAGTCGGGGGTGGTGAGGTTGCAGGTTCGAATCCTGCCGTCGCGTCCAATCTGGTAACCGCGCGGTGCGGTAACCTCGCCCCTTCGAAAAACAGTAAGGTCGTCTTGCGAGCCTAACCCCAGATGCGAAAAAGCCGCGGCGGACCGCGGCTTTTCGATGCTTGATTCCCTGAGAGGAAACTGGAGCGGGTGAAGCGATTCGAACGCTCGACCCCAACCTTGGCAAGGTT
>NZ_JAIUGQ010000065.1:0-21240 GCF_020164715.1 Mesorhizobium sp. ESP7-2 | reverse complement strand
CGCGTCTCGTCGAACGTACAACATGAGCAGTCTCCTTGCCCTTCAATAGATGGGTCTCGACAACAAGGGTTCCCGAATTCGTCACACTGGAATCGACGACAGGAATTCGCGCCTGAGATCAATGTCCGTGTCAAAAACGCCGAGCATGCATTTGGTGATCAGGCAGGTGCCGTGCGCGTGTGCGCCGGAAGCGCGAAGAGACTAAGGGTTAGCCCTAGTGCTTGGTCCCATGTCCATGCGCGGCGGCGAGTTCTCGAATGTGCGCCACTGCCTCATACTCGGTGCCGAATGGGCTGGCGATAGCGGTTCCGTTTGGATCAAGGGTCACGGCCAAGAACGGGAATCCCTTCATAGGCGGCGAGTAGACGACGAAGGCGCGCTTTTTGCTCATCATCCTGTCTAGCACGTTGCGCATGAAAAGCCGGCCAGAGTCTATTCACCATTCCTTCACCATATCAGCACATGCTGATAAGCGGACATGCTGATGTAAAGCGTACATGTCAAAAGCCCCGGTGCAGACCCAAGCACCGGGGCTTTTTCAGATAGCGTCCTTCAGAAGATTTCCATGACAACCAGGACGATCCCAATCGCCGCAAGGGCCATGACGAGGATCATAGCTACCTCGAAGGCGTGACCGAAATTGTCAGTCATCTGGCACCACGCACAAAGGGACAATAGCCCGGCCTGCTCATCGTGTGACACAGGATTCTGCAGGCCGGGCTGCACCGGCTTTTGGAGGGCAAGAGCCGGTGAAGATTGAGCATGTTCCTAAGCGGATCTGTGCGCAATGGCATATCCGAATGCGTACAAATTTCGCTTAATTAGCCTTCTTCAAAATGAAGTCGCTTATCGTCCCCGTTGGCTTGGACGCTTCGAATTTGACGCCAGCGTTTGAGGGCCTTCGCAACCGCGATTGCCGCATCATTTGGCGCACGCAGGATCAAACCATCCATGGGTGCGGTGTCAGAGGATTTCGTCTGGACACTCCATCCGCTTTCCTTGAACGCGCCCTGGCTGCAATCGATGCGGCGGCCGATGGCGATCACGGGTTGCCGATCGCGACAGCAGTCATTGCCGAGTTCCGGAAACGAAACGCGCTCCTTCCCTCGCTGCACTCCATCGAGAAGATTGGCCTCGGCGGTCGAGCGGATGTCCGTCCCGTCGGCCAATCGCACGGAGTAAAAAATGCGTGCTCCGATCGCCCGCTAGCCCCAACATTTCGAGATCACACAGGAAGCGCGTCAGTGGCTCGCAGAGCGCGTCTGCGACCTCATCGATCACATTGAAACGATGTGCCGAGCCTGGCTTGAAAAGTTGAGAATCCAGGCGAACACCGCAGCGCGACGAGCCGGTTAACGCTACCACAAATCAATTCCACACTGCCAATTATGCGATTTTGGACGAACATACGGCGAACAGACCTCCACAGCTAGTACTCCCTCGTAAGCGATCCTGATCAAAGCTGGTCTTCCTCAATCCAAGCGACAAGGGCGGCTTTCGGGTCTGCCCTTTTGGCTACGACCTAGTCGAAGCCGTCCAGCTGCTCGCCGATCTCGACAAGGGCCTTTTTGATTGTGTCCTCAACTTCCTGTCGTTTCTTCGGCGGCATCAGGCCCAGCCCCTTCAGCATCGCCTCGCGCCAGTGCTGCCCCCTCCCCCACGCTTCCGAGAACGCTGTTGCAAGGTCATCCTTGCGACGGGTCGCCTCCAGTGCCTCGACGAGGAGGCTGGCCTGATGAACGTCTTTTTCGCGCTTGGCGACGCCGTTTGCATCTGATTTCCTGCGAGAGGCGACGATGAGCTTGTGAACTGCATAGCGTTCCGGGGACGGCACGGTTACAGGCACCCCTGACCGATGCAGCATCACGGTCCGGATGGGCTCGTGGATCAGGAAATCGAGGAAGCGCAAGGGCTGCGCCGAAGCTCCGCCCAGTGCTGGCATCGGACTGGCGTGGTCGGTGTAGTCATCGGATCCACGGTTCGGCGTAAGGAACTCGACCTTGTATCTCGTTGCATTCTCGAATTCGGTCCTGTGTCCGGGGTCCGATCTGTGGGGGATCTCCCTGAAGGTTGGATCAATCTCTCTCAAGATTTCCAGGATCGGCGGCAGGGTGTCTTCGACTGACGACGAAATCGAGTAATGCTGCGCGAAATCGGCATCGCCGGTTTGCAATGAAGCACCAGGCAATCTTACGCCGAGGTGTCCCGCATACGTCTGAAAAGCAACCGTACCGACGAGCACGGCTCTTAGGCGGAAGATTCCTGCTGCTCCGATGGCTTCAACGACATCGCCAGTGAACCGGTCCGGTGCAGTCAGCCCTGCTTCGCGAGTCAGCGTGGAGACGAGTTTCCGTCGGCTACGGAGGTCTTCTTTGATCTCTTGGAAGGCTTCAACGCGTTTCGCGATCTCGGGATCGTCGGACGGGCCGACATACTTCCGCGTTTTCTTGGGTTGGGTTTCCTCAAAATACCAATAGCCTCGCCCCTTCACCGGAACCCGGACGAAATTGCCCGTGGAGAAGTCGGTTACGAACGATGCATCAAGACAGCGCTGATCGAGTTCCGCATACATCGTGCGATAAACGAGATCGACCGTCTTCATGCGTTCGGCTCCGTTATAAGAAAAATGCATTTCTCTTATAACGGCATGAGCTCATGCCACGCAAGTGACGTTATAAGACAATTGCAGAGGTCTTATAACGCTGCCAAATCGCCAACCATGCAGGCGCGGCGATCGATGGCGGGTGCTCATCAAGGACAACCACATCGCCCTTGCCACGACATCCGCACCGCAATCGAGCGGGCGCGCGGCGCGGTTGGTCACGTGGTGAAGATCGAGGTCGAGGTTGACACGCTCGATCAGCTTGAGATGGCACTACAAGTGGGAGTGGACGCCAGCGGCGGCCGAAATCACAATGTTCCGATTTCCAAACGCCCTCTAAGCGCGTTCAGTCACAATTCCTATCTGACGATGGATGAAGGCTTCGTCCGCCGAGGCAGGTTTCGCTGTGCGCCCAATCTCGCCGCTGAGCATGGCCATGCGGGCGTGAATCGGCGACTTAATGCAGACTGGATCCGTTGCAGCCGCATCGCCTGCAATTGTCATTGCCTGACATCTGCAGCCACCCCAATCGAGCTCGCGCCGCTCACAGCTTCGGCAAGGCTCCTGCATCCATTTGGTACTGCGGAAGGCATTGAGTGCAGCTGAATCGGTCCAGATCTCGGCGAGCGAGTTCGGCCCGAAACGTTCGAAGCGGAGCGAAGGGATGGTCTGCGCGGCGTGGCACGGCAGCACGGTGCCGTCGGGCGTCACCATGAAGGCGTCGCGCGCCCAGCCGCCCATGCACGGCTTGGGATAAACAGCGAAATAATCCGGCGGGACAAAATCGATGTTGATGATGCCGGCAAGCCGTTCCTGCGCCGCCGCGACGATCTCCATCTGCCGGTCGACCGCGGCACGTTCGGGCATCAGCGCATTGCGATTAGCCAAAGCCCAGCCGGCATACTGCACGTTGGCGATCTCTAGCCGCTCCGCACCCAACGAAAGGGCCAGATCGATGAATTCCGGCACTTCCTCGATGTTGTGGCGATGGATCGGTGCATTGATGGTGAGCGGCAGGCCGGCGGCGCGGGCGCGGCGTGCAGTCTCCAGCTTCTTTTCATGGCTGCCGCTGTGGTTGCCGATACGGTCGGTGGTCGCCTGACGGGCACCCTGAAAGCTCAGTTGCAGATGGTCGAGGCCGGCTTGGACAAAGGCTTCGATGCGGCGTTCGGCAATGTTCATACCGGCGGTGATGAGGTTGGTGTAGACGCCGCGCGCCGAGAGTCCGGCGATCAGTAGCTCGAGGTCGCGACGCAGCGTCGGCTCGCCGCCGGATAGATGCACCTGGAGAACGCCGAGATCGGCAGCCTGCGAGAAGAGATCGAGCCAAGTCTGCGTGTCGAGCTCGCGATTGGCCTTCAGCAATTCGAGCGGATTGGAGCAATAAGGGCACTGAAGCGGGCAGCGATGTGTCAGTTCCGCCAGCATGCCAATCGGAGGGAGAATGGGCTCGCTCACAGCCTCACCAGCAGCTTGTCCGACCATTCCTGCAGGAACGCGATGACGTCGGCCGCCACCTCCTTCCGATCGGCGTCATAGTCGGAGGCAAGACCGGCGATGATGTGATCGACCGTGGACCGCCCATCGCAGCGGCGCAATATGTCGAGGCTGATCTCGTTCGGCCAGAATATCTTCTCCGGCGAAAGCACGGCGAAGGCTTGCCGCACGACATCGTACTGTATGCGCACATGCTTCGGCAGCGATGGCACCGATTGCAACGACAACAGGGCTCTTTCGCGCAGCGCCATCATCAGACTGCCTCTGGGCGGAAGGCGCCGGGCGGTATGTTTCCTGGCGCGCCATAGGCATGTTGAAGCGCGTCGAGCATGGCCCAGAGTATATCGCATTTGAACACCAGCGCATCGATCGTCTGCTGCTGGCGTTCCGCCGTGTCGGCATGGCCGAGCACGTAGGCGAGGGCGAACTCAGCGTCGCGCGATGCCTGTTCGGGCCGCCAGCTGAAATAGGCCAGCGTATCCTCTGTGATATATTCGTACTTGGCCAGCATCGCCGGCACCCGCTCGTTGATGATGAGTGGCGAGAACATCTCGGTTAGCGACGATGCGACCGCCTCGAGCAAGGTCCGGTTCGTGCAGAAAGAGAGATAGGCGCCGACCGCAAAGCGTGTCGCCGGCAGCGCCAGCCTTTCGCTCTTGACGGCTTCGGCATCGAGGCCGAGCGAGGTGGCCAGATGCAGCCAGCGCGCGATGCCGCCGCTCCAGCCGCCCTCGCCGTCGTGGTCCTCGATGCGTTTGCGCCAGGCGGCGCGAAACGCCGGGTCCTCGGCGTGTGCCAGGATCATGGCGTCCTTGCGCGGAATGACGGCCTGGTAGCAATAGCGGTTCAGCGCCCAGGCCTGCATTTCGGCCTTCGACAGGGCGCCACCGGTCATTCTGTGATGGAAAGGATGATGGTTGTGATAGCGCTCGTCACCGACCTGCCGCACCACGGCCTCGAGCTCGTTCTTGGACAGGCCGCCTCTGGCCGCATCGTGGAAATCTCTCAAAATTCGATCTCCATCCCGTCGCGGGCGACTTCCCAGCCCGCCGCTTTGACCGCCGCGCGTTCGGCGGAATTCTCGTCGAGAACAGGGTTGGTGTTGTTGATATGGACGAAGATACGGCGGCCGATCTTCACATCGGCCAAGCCAGCAATCGAACCTGCTTCTCCAGACATTGCGATGTGCCCCATGCGCGCACCGGTCTTCTGGCCGACCCGGGCAGCGATCATCTCGTCGTCTGTGTAGACGGTGCCGTCGAACAGAAGGCAGGCGGCGTGGGTCAGGCGAGCGCGCAGGGCGCCATCGATGCGCGCACAGCCCGGGATGTAGAAAACGCCGCCGCGACTGCCGGCCTCGGTGATACGCACTCCGATCGTGTGGCCGGTGTCGGAGCTGAAGTCGGCGCCGGGGTCGCGTCCCTGCTCAAGATAAAGCGCAACCTTCCCGGGCACCGGAAAGCTGTCAACGACGATGCCTGTCTCGCCGTCCTCCGCATCGCGGATCGCCAGCTCCTCGGTTGGCGCTAGGAGGCGTCGCGGCACGATCGCCGGATCGAGAACATTGAAGATCGCATTGGCCTCAAGCGTCGCCAGTACCTGCGCCGTGCCGTAGATCGCGAAAGGCTGCCGTTCACGCAGGCTGAGCAGGCCGGCGACGTGATCTATGTCGGCATTGGTCAGCACCACCGCGCGGATTGGCGTCGAGCGCAACGGCCCATCGAGCGCGGGCTGCAGTTCAGGCGTTTGCGCAATCTGCTGGCGAATGTCGGGCGATGCATTGAAGAGAACCCAGCCTGTCCCGTCCGCCGAGGCGGTAACGCATGATTGTGTTCGTGAATGCACGCCTAACATCCCGCTGCGAGCCGCACGGCTCAGGCGATAGTTGCAGTTCCACTGCGGAAGGCCGCCTCCCGCCGCGGATCCAATGATCTTCACGCGCATGGCAGTGCCTGCTCGGCGGCCCATTTGAGCGGCACGAAATTCTCGGCGCTAGACGGCTTGGCGCCCGCACTCCCCGCGGCAATGCCCATTGCGAAGACCCCACGCGGCAAGGCGCATGCTCCGGTTGCCGACGACATGCCCGTTTGCGGCCTACTTCCTGGGAGCAGTTTCGGCAGGCAGATACCGCGAGATTTCGAACCCCGCAGCAATCTGGTACATAGTTGGTTTCTTCCAGCTCTTCTTCATCGCAGCCTCCTGTTTTGCCAGCCCGAAAAGGGGCCGGTTATCAGCGCCAGTGCGTATGCAATGGCTCGTCCATCATGTGAAAAATGGACAAATGAAACGCGGCTTCTGAAACGACCAAAAAATCGCGAACAAAACATAACTGTCTACCTCAAGGTCGGTTCCTCTCCTTCATCGCCGTCCTGTTTTTATCGACCGAGTTCACCGGGGCGTAACGGCGAAAGGCGAAAGCCGAATTCGGCCCTTGCCGCGGCGCTCGGCACCTCAAGGCCCGCGGATCAAGTCAAAGGCAGTGGCACGTCCTGACCAGCAAGAACACGCCCACTCCGTAAGGAATAAGCAAAAGCACCATAGCCAACCAGTAGCCAGGTTGCGCCATCGCCGCCAAATCTGATCGAAGCTGTTCCATTTGGCTGTCCAACGCAGGGCAGTTCAGCTTGTTCCCAGGTTGCGATCTCGGAGCGTCTGGCGGCATCCAGGTCTTACGCCCCGAGGTGGAGCGGCACCCCGGGAATTGGGCTCACGAGGTGTGATTTTGAATTCGCGGGTCGCTCGCACGTGCAACGCCTTGTGCGCCTTCGGCCTCGTGCACCTGCCGCCCTGCAATTCTTCCCTCGTTCTTGCTTCAGGAACAAAGCAGCGCTTTGTTTGTTCGGTGCGACAGAGCGGATCAGCTCGCGTGGATAGGGTGTTTCGAGGAGCCATGGACCGTCGCCAGTTTACGTTGCCAGCGCTGTGCCTCTTTACCATTGTCGGGCTGGCACAAAATCCTGCGCAAGCCCAGGCACCGTGCCCTGCCGATCACGACAAGCTGCTCGCTGCCTTGAAGGCCAATGTCAAGGCAAGCGGTGGCCCGGCCAATGGTGGCCTCGAGACCAATGAATGGGCGGCCGTCGTCACCCGCGACGGGACGGTCTGCGCCGTTGCCTTCAGTGGGCCCACCGTCGATGCACAATGGCCCGGCAGCCGGCTCATCGCGGCCGAGAAGGCGAATACGGCCAATGGGCTCAGCCTGGCGAGCATGGCTCTCTCAACGGCGAACCTTTACGCCGGCGCGCAACCCGGTGGGCCGCTGTTCGGGCTGCAGGCCACCAACCCCCTCAATCAGGCGGCAGCCTATGCCGGGGATGTCAAGACTTTCGGCAGCGCCGACGATCCGCTGATCGGAAAGCCGATCGGCGGCGTCGTCGTGTTTGGCGGGGGCCTGGCTCTTTATGACGGCAAGACGATCGTCGGCGCGCTTGGCGTCAGTGGCGATTCCTCCTGCGCCGACCACAATGTCGCCTGGCGCGTTCGCGCGGCCCTCGGCTTCGACAAGGTCCCGGCGGGCGTCAATCCCAACCGCAAGGATGCCATCATCTATGATCTCGATCCCGGCGGGAAAAGCGCCTCTGGCTGGGGGCACCCACTATGCGCGGGCACCGAGGCCGATGTCGCGGCCGAACTGGGTTCCGGCGTCGGAGGTTCGACGCCAAAATGAAGCAAACAGCGCAGTCCGTAGTACCTTGCGTCGACGCGGTACGCACCAACCGCTCAGCGGCCTCGCGAAAACGTCTGGAGAGCTTCTTAGCGGCGTTGCTGCTGGTTTGCACTCCCTTGCTGACGGCTGCTTCGGAAGCTCCGCCAGCGTCGGCGATCTCGCCGCCTGCTTCCGCCGCTCCGCCTGACGACGGGCAATGGACGATGCCGGCCAAGAACTACGCATCGACCCGCTACAGCGAGCTCACGGAAATCAACGACGGCAACGTCAAGAACCTGCAGGTAGCCTTCACCTTCTCTACCGGCATAAATAAGGGCCAGGAAGCGGCACCGCTGGTCGTCGGCGGCACGATGTACATCGTAAGCCCCTTCCCCAACGTCGTCTACGCGCTCGATCTCACCAAGCCGGGTGCGCCGATGAAATGGAAGTTCGAACCCAATCCCGAGCCCGCGGCGCAAGGCGTTGCCTGTTGCGATGTCGTCAATCGCGGCGCGGCATTCGCAGGCGGACGCATCTTCTTCAACACACTGGACGGGCACACCATCGCGCTCGACGCGAACACCGGTCAGCCGATCTGGAACGCCCATATCGGCAACATCAACATCGGCGAGACCATCACCATGGCGCCCTTGGTGGTGAAAGGCAAAGTGCTGGTCGGCAATTCAGGCGGCGAGATGGGTGTTCGTGGCTGGGTCAAGGCGCTCGACGCCGGCGACGGTCACGTCGTCTGGACGGCCTACGGCACCGGGCCTGACAAGGACGTGCTTATCGGCCCGGACTTCAAGCCGCATTACGACATGGACAAGGGCAAGGATCTTGGCGTCACGACATGGCCCCCGGAGGCCTGGAAGATCGGTGGCGGCAATATGTGGGGCTGGATTTCCTACGATCCGGATCTCAACCTAATCTTCCACGGCACCGGCAATCCTGGACCGTGGAACCCCGATCTGCGGCCGGGCGACAACAAATGGACGTCAGGCATCTTCGCGCGCGATCCCGATACCGGAGCGGCGAAATGGTTCTACCAATGGAGCCCGCACGACCTCCACGACTATGACGGGATAAACGAGCAGATCCTGCTCGACATGAACTGGCAGGGTAAGCCGCGCAAGGTGCTGGTCCGGCCCGAGCGCAACGGCTATCTCTACATCCTCGACCGGACCACCGGCGAAGTTTTGTCGGCGAAGCCTTTCGGGCCCGTCAATTCCAGCAAGGGTGTCGATCTCAAGAGCGGTCGCCTGATCGAAAACCCGGACAAGAAGACCGGGACAGGCAAGGTCGTCCGCGACATCTGCCCGACCGCGTCGGGACTCAAGGATTGGCAGCCTTCTGCGTTCTCGCCGAAAACCAGGCTGCTCTACATCCCGCATAATAATTTGTGCATGGACGAAGAAGGCGTCGAGGTGAACTACATCGCCGGCACGCCTTATGTCGGCATGAACGTGCGCATGATCCCCGGGCCGGGGGGGAACCGGGGCGCCTTCACCGCCTGGGACATCGCGGCGGAGAAACCCGCCTGGAGTCTCAAGGAGAACTTCCCGGTGTGGAGCGGCACGGTCGTGACCGCCGGGAACGTCGTCTTTTACGGGACAATGGAAGGTTGGTTCAAGGCGGTCAGCGCGAAGACTGGGGATCTGCTTTGGCAGTTCAAGACGGGGTCCGGCATCATCGGCCAGCCCATCACATATCGAGGTCCCGACGGACATCAATATGTGGCGATCCTGTCGGGTGTCGGCGGCTGGGCCGGCGCCATCGTATCCGGCGATCTCGATCCGCGCGACGCCACCGCCGCGCTCGGTTTCGTCAACGCGATGAAGGATTTAAAGGACGCCACAACGGCGGGAGGCACGCTTTATGTGTTCCGGCTGCCCTGAACACTGGGCCGCGCGCCTGGGGCTCGGCATGGCCGCGCTCGCCTTGCTGCTCTTGCCGGCGCGAGCCGATGCCCGTGAACTGAGGGTCTGCGCCGACCCGAACAACATGCCATTTTCCAACGCCGCTGGCCAAGGCTTCGAGAACAAGATCGCTGAGATCGTTGCCGCCGATCTCGGCGCCAAGCTGACCTACACCTGGTGGGCACAGCGCCGCGGCTTCGTGCGCAACACGCTGAAGGCCGGCCTTTGCGATCTCGTGCCCGGCACGCCGGCCAATCTCGAAATGCTGCGCACCACCACACCCTATTATCGGTCCTCCTATGTTTTCGTCACCCGCCAGGACGGCCCGGATGTGGCGTCCTTCAACGATCCGCGGCTGCGCGATATGCGGATCGGCGTGCAACTCATCGGCGACGACGGTGTCAATTCGCCTCCCGTCCAGGCGCTCGGCCGCCGCGGCATCGTCGGGCATCTCGTCGGCTATCCCGTCTATGGCGACTACTCCGCACCCAACCCTCCGGCGCGCATCGTTGAAGCGGTGGCCGCCGGCGACATCGATCTTGCCGTTGTCTGGGGTCCGCTCGCCGGCTATTTCGCCCAGAAGCAGAGAGTGCCGCTCCGCATCACGCCGGTCACGCCTCGCATCGACGGACCACAGTTGCCCATGATCTACGACATCTCGATGGGCGTTCGGCGCGAGGACGATGCGCTGCGCGGCGAAGTGAACGGCGCGCTGGCCAGGCACAAGGCAGACATCGACGCATTGCTGTCACAATATGGCGTGCCGCGCCTCGATGGCCCCGGGAGCCCAGTGCGATGAGGCACGGCGCCGCTATATTCCTGTTTACGCTGCTGACGCTTGCGGCATGCCAGCGCGAGGAGCGGGACACACGCCCGCAGTCCTCGCTCGGATCGGGCGAGCAGCCGATGCCTGTGACGACATTGGAACCCGGTGGACAGCGGCCTTCCGCCAGCGACAACAAGGCAGCCAGCTTCGAGGCCAATGCCTTCCACCTCAGCGAGGGCAAGCGCCTCTTCAGCTGGTTCAACTGTTCAGGCTGTCATGCCAATGGCGGCGGCGGCATGGGGCCGGCCTTGATGGACCAGAAATGGCTTTACGGCAGTTCGATTGAGAGCATCCACGCTACCATCCGGGACGGACGGCCAAAAGGGATGCCGAGCTTCCGTGACAAAATCCCCGACGACCAGATTTGGGAGCTTGCCGCCTTCGTCCGCTCGCTGAGTGGCAAAGCACCCTCATCCGCCGCGCCGCAACGCAATGACGACATGATGCCGCATCCCTCGGAAAACCGCATGCCGGATGCAGCCACGCTGGGGAAGTCACCGTGAAGCGCCTTGCGTCGACCGGGTTCGGCACGGCCTGCGTATTTTTGCAGGGATGCTCAGGATGGCAATCGGCGCTCGACCCGAAAGGTCCCGCTGCCAGTGAGCTGGCGTGGCTCATTTGGTTTTTCACCGCGCTTTGCGCGGTGATCTGGGTCATGGTTATGATCGCCCTTGCCGCGCCACTGTTGACGCGGGCTCGCGCACGTTCCGAGCCGCTCGTGCTCGACGCCGGCGCCGACCGTCGAAAGTTGCGCGTTGTCGTGATTGCCGTCGGGCTGACCGCAGCGATCGTGGTCGGGCTAACCTTGCTGAGCTTCTTCGCCAACAGGACGCTTGCGGCGATCGGTTCCGACGCCGCACTCACCATTCGGATTACCGGTCACCAATGGTGGTGGGAGGTGCGCTACGAAGACGCCACGCCAAGCCGCATCCTAACCACGGCGAACGAGATCCACGTCCCCGTCGGGGAGCCCGTGCGGCTTCTGCTGACATCGACGGACGTGATCCATTCCTTCTGGGTCCCGAGCCTTTCCGGCAAGCTCGACCTCATCCCCGGCCACGTCAATGTGCTCGACATCAGGGCCGACAAGGCCGGCGTATATCGGGGCCAGTGCGCCGAGTTCTGCGGTGCGCAGCATGCGAATATGGGCACCTTCATCATCGCCGAGCCGAGGGCAAAGTTCGACGCCTGGTGGAACGACCAGTTGCAGCCGTCTGGCCCTCCAGCGAGCGACGAGGCCAAGGCTGGCGAGGACCTGTTCCTCCGGCGTCCCTGCGTGATGTGCCACAGGATCGGGGGCACTCCAGCAGGAGGAACCGTCGCGCCGGATCTGACGCATATTGCCAGCCGGCGAACGCTCGCCGCCGGCACCTTGACGATGAGCCGAGGAAATCTCGCCGCCTGGATAGCGGACCCGCAAGGCGTGAAGCCCGGTTCCCACATGCCCGTGGTGGAGCTCAACGGCGACGAACTCAACGCCATCGTCGCCTATCTCGAGGGTCTGAAATGAGCAGCGCGGATCTGACCAGCGAACGCGACCTGCCGCCGAAACGCGAGACCGCCAGCAAAGGCGACCTGGCTCCCGAGCCTGACGGACCGCGCGATACCGGCATGGACAATGCCAGCCTCCACCGCTGGCTCACCCGGGCATGGCGCACGCCGCCCGGCATCATCGGCGCCCTGTCGAGCGTCGACCACAAGGTCATCGCAAGGCGCTATCTGATCACGGCCTTCTTCTTCCTGTGCCTTGGCGGGCTGAACGCTGTCGCCATGCGTGTCCAACTCTCGGGGCCGCAGCGCGGGCTGATCGGGCCGGACCTCTACAACCAGCTGTTCACGATGCATGGCGTCACCATGATGTTCCTGTTCGCTGTGCCCATCATGCAGGCAACGGGAATCTATTTGGTGCCGCTGATGGTCGGCACCCGCAACATCGCATTCCCGCGACTCAATGCATTCGGCTACTGGATCTACGTCTCGGGCGGGGCCTTTGCCTGGATCTCATTCCTCCTCAACATGGCGCCGGATGTCGGCTGGTTCGCCTATGTCCCCTTATCCGGACCGGAATTTTCCCCCGGCAAGCGCGCCGATGTCTGGGCGCAAATGATCACCTATACTGAAGTATCGTCGCTTGCGGTGGCCGTCGCCACCATCGTCACCGTGTTCAAGCAACGTGCGCCCGGCATGTCGCTGGACAAGATACCGCTTTATGTATGGGCACTGCTGGTCACTTCCTTCGTCGTCGTCTTCGCCATGCCGGCAGTCATGATCACCTCAACCTTCCTCATTCTCGACCGGCTTGTCGGAACCCACATTTTCAATCCAGCCGAGGGCGGCGACGCCCTGCTGTTCCAGCATCTGTTCTGGTTCTTTGGCCATCCCGAGGTCTACATCATCTTCCTGCCGGCGACAGGCATGGTCTCCTCGATCATTCCTGCTTTTGCCCGGCGACCAACGTTTGGCCACCTCGGGCTGGTCCTGTCGCTGATCTCGGTGGGTTTCCTGTCGTTCGGCCTCTGGGTGCACCATATGTTTGCGACGGGATTGCCGAAGCTCGGGGCGAGCTTCTTCACGGCGTCCAGCATGCTGATCGCCATCCCCAATGGCGTGCAGATCTTCTGCTGGCTGGCGACCTTGTGGGATAGTAGACCGGTGATCCGCACGCCGCTGCTGTTCGTCTTCGGCTTCTTCTTCATCTTCGTCATCGGCGGGCTCACCGGCGTCATGCTCGCCTCTGTGCCGCTCGACCTCCAGGTGCACGACACCTATTTCGTCGTCGCCCACTTCCACTACGTGCTCATCGGCGGATCGGTATTCCCGCTGCTGGGCGCGGCCTATTTCTGGTTCCCCAAGATAACCGGACGCATGATGAGCGAACGTCTAGGACGCTGGCATTTCGGGCTGGCCTTCATTGGCTTCAACGCGGCCTTCTTCCCGATGCATCTTGTCGGTCTGTGGGGCATGCCGCGCAGGGTTTACACCTATCAGGCGGAGCTTGGCTGGGGCAACATCAACCTGTTCATCAGCGCTGGCGCGATGCTGTTCTTCCTGAGCTTCGTGCTGTTCACCTTCAACCTTATACATGGCGCATTGAAAGGGGCACCGGCCGGGGACAATCCCTGGGACGCGGGCACCCTGGAATGGGCCACGTCCTCGCCGCCTCCGAGCTATAATTTCACGCGCATTCCGATCGTGACGAACGTCGAGCCGCTGTGGGCCGAACGAGAGACGCTTCCGGTCGCTACCGGCCTACGCGTCGATGTCCGCGAGTTGCTCATCTCGACGGTGGCGGAGGCCCATCCCGACATCCGCGAGAAATCGGCGACGACATCGATCTGGCCGCTGTTGGCGGCGATCGCCGTGGGCGCCACTTTCCTCTACTCGATCTTCACGCCGTGGGCGATCGTGTGGGGCGCCGTGCCGATCGCGCTCACGCTGGTCGGCTGGTTCTGGCCCAAGGGCGATCCGGAGGACGAGGAATGAACCAGCGGCCCGTCACCGACCTTTCCGCCCTCCCTACGTTTGGCCATGGTCCTCGCAGCCCGACCTGGTGGGGCACGCTCGGCTTCATGGCGTTGGAAGGGACGGGCTTTGCGCTGGCCGCCGGCGCCTATCTCTACCTTGCGATGTCATGGCCCAACTGGCGTCTGAGCGCCCCGGAACCAAACCATTGGCCGGGAACGGTCGTCACCTTGTTGCTGGTCGCCAGCCTTGTGCCAAACCACATCCTCAATCGCTACGCCGAGGATTGCGCTATCGTACCGGTGCGGATCGGCATGATTGTGATGTCGTTGTTCGGTCTCGCTCCGCTCGTGGTGCGCTGGTTCGAGTTCCCGGCGTTGAATATCTATTGGGACACAAACGCATACGGCTCGATGCTTTGGGTGCTGCTTGGGCTGCACACCACCCATCTGATCACCGATGTGGGCGACACGATCGTGCTGACTGTGCTGATGTTCACACGCCATGGATATAGCGGCCGGCGTTTCGGCGACGTGGGCGACAACGTCTTCTACTGGGATTTCGTGGTGCTCATCTGGATCCCGATCTACCTGCTCATCTACTGGGTACCGAGGCTGGGCTGATGCGCGCGCTCCGGTTGGGAACGTCCTGGGGTGGCCTTCTATCGGGGCCTTTGGCTTGGGCGATCTCCACGCAGCTGAATTACGCGCTTGTTCCTTGGCAGTGCAATCGCCAGGTTCCGGTCGTGCTTCCGATCGCATTGCTGCTGGCCTTGCTTTCGCTTCTCGGCGGCATGCTTTCTTGGCGGGCAAGGCGGCAGGGGGGCGCGGCTTTCAAGGCGGAGCGCGCGCGCACCACTGAGCAATTCGTCGCCGATCTCGGCATTCTTGCGGCTTTGCTTTTTGCCCTCGTCATCGTCATGCAAGGCAGCGCCGCGCTCATTCTCGACGAGTGCCTGCGATGAGCTTCGAGGCCTTCTTCTCAACTTCGGTCTGCTATGGCGCCGGCGCGCCCGAAGCGGGATGGACGCTTGCGTTTCCCATCTCGGTCCCTTTGGCGGCAATCGCGCTCACCTATGCGGTCGGAGCACGCCGGCTGTGGCGCCGCAGCATGAGGGGCCGCCCCGAGCGGATGCGACAGGCGCTGTTGTTCGCCGCCGGCTGGGGCGTGCTGACCGGAGCGCTGGTCAGCCCAGTCCATGCGCTTGGCGAACGGGTGTTTGCCGCTCACATGATCGAGCATGAACTGCTGATGGCGGTCGCTGCGCCGCTCCTTGTCGCCGCCTGCCCCGGCGCAGCCTTGATATGGGCATTGCCGGCCGCGCTCCGCCAAGGGACGGGAAGGCTCACGCACGGCAACATTTTCCGGATGGTCTGGACCGTTGCCAGTCGCCCCCTCAACGCAACCGTCATCCACGGTATCGCGATCTGGGTCTGGCACGTCCCCGTCCTCTTCGAGGCAGCACTTCAGCAGGGCGTGCTGCACTATGCCCAGCATGCGAGCTTCCTCGGCACGGCCTTGCTGTTCTGGTGGGTGATTCTGCCGCGTGCCGGCCGCCAGCGGGCTTATGGCAGCGGGGTCATGCATCTCTTCTTAACGTCGCTGCACACCGGTCTCCTTGGTGTGCTGTTGCTGTTCTCGCCCAAACTCTGGTACCCGCAGAATGCCGCTGGCGCGGCACTCTGGGGTCTGACTCCGATCGAGGACCAGCAGCTCGCCGGCCTGGTGATGTGGATTCCCGCCGGACTGATCTATGGCGGAGCCGCCTTGCTGCTTGCCGGCCTTTGGATAAGCAAGAGCGGAATCAGGGAGGCAAGCCATGCGCTCCGGCCTGGCTAGGATGGTGGGCGGCGCGCTCGCCGCGGTCCTGCTGCTGACCGCGGCAGTCGCCGCAGCAACCTTGTGGTCCGACCGGCGCGATCGTGCTCGCCACGACTCGGACATGGCAACCGGCGTGGACGCGCGCCACTCAGGGGGGCAATCCGCGCGCTCCGGCCTGATCAGGAAGATCGGCGGCGCGCTCGCCGCGGTCCTGCTGCTGACCGCGGTAGTCGCCGCGGCGGCCTTGTGGTCCGACCGACGCGGTCGTGTTCTCCACGAGTCCGACATGGCGACCGGCGGCGTGGGCGCGCGCGCCATTCCGATCATGACGGCGAATGGTTGCTCCGGGTGCCATACAATCCCAGGCGTGCCGGGGGCACAAGGCCAGGTTGGTCCGCGCCTCGACGCCAGCCTTGCCGACCGGGTCTTTATCGGCGGCGTGCTGGCGAACAATCCGGAGAACCTGATCCGTTGGATACGGGAGGCCAGGGAGATCAATCCGCACACGGCCATGCCGTCGACGAGGATCACAGAGCAGCAGGCGCGCGACATTGCCGCTTACCTTTATGCTCTGAGATGATTTAGCCGTCGCCGCCGCGCCGGGACCACAGGCCACGCCCGGGGTCGTAGCCGACCACCGCGGCGAGGAAAAACACGACGAAACAGGCGAGAACGACAAGAGCGGAAACGGGATCGAAGCGCAGGTAGAGCGTGAAGCGTATCAGTTCGACCGCCGAACTGAACGGGTTCCATGCGGCAATCATCGCCAGCACCGGCCCCGCCTCGGCGAGCCGCCATATCGGATAAAGCGCCGTCGAGGCGAAGAAGGTGGGGAAGATGACAAAGTTCATCACGCCGGCGAAGTTCTCCATCTGCGTCGAAATGGACGATACCAGCAACCCGAACGCGCCGAGCATCAGGCCTGACAAGACAAGCGCCGGAAACACCGCGAGATAACCTAGAACCGGCGGCCGCACGTCCCAATGACGTGCGATCAGCAGAAACAGATAGACCAGCGGCAGACCGACGATGACGCTCGCCAGCAGCCGCGCGGCGAGCAGGTACCAGCGTGGTAGTGGTGCCGTGAGCAACAGCCGCATGCTGCCCATCTCACGGTCGTGGACCATCGCCAGCGAGCTCGCCATGGCATGAAATAACAGCATCATGGCCGCCAACCCCGGGACGACATAGACTTCATAGAGCACGTAGGTCTGATAGGGCGGCGTGATCGACAGGCCAAGCACCGAGCGGAAGCCGGCGGCGAAGATGGCGAGCCAGACCAAAGGCCGTATGATCGCCGAGAGGAGCCGGCCGCGCTGCCGAAGCGTTCGCAACATCTCCCGGCGCAGGATGCCTGTAAGTGCCCGCACCGCGTGACGTTTTCTCATACCGCATCCGTCAGCACATCGAACGCATCGGCCAAGCTGCCGACCGCAAGATCCACGGCAACACGGCGGGCGACGCCGGCCCAGCGCAGCTTGCCCTTGTGCAGCACCACAAGGTCGTCGTCGGCCGACACCTCTTCCAGGAAATGCGTCGCCCAGACAACAGCAATACCTCGTTCCCGGCACAGCGCACGTATGTGCTGCTCGATCGCCCTGCGCCCAGGCACGTCGAGCCCGGTCGTCGGCTCGTCGAGCAACAGGATGCGCGGCCGGTGCATCAGGGCTCGAGCGATCTCGACACGTCGCCGCTGACCGCCCGACAGCGAACGGACCGGCTCGTCGCACCGGTCGAGGACCCCCAGGCGGTCGAGTTCCTCGCGCAATCTCGTTTCGCTGATGCCGGTTTCCAGCCCATGCAGCGAGGCGTGATAGCGCAGATTTTCGGTGGCGGTGAGATCGAGATCGAGCGTCTGCTGCTGGAAGACAACACCCATCTGGGCAAGTGCGGCGGCCGGATTGGTCCGCATGGAGTGGCCGAACACATCAATCTGGCCGGATCGGGCATGATACAGGCCGGTGACCAGCGAGAACAACGTCGTCTTGCCGGCGCCGTTGCGTCCGAGCAGGATGCACATCCCGCCTTCCGCGACCGAGAACGAGACGGCATCGAGGACCCGCCGCTCTCCGAAGCTGTGTCCAAGACCCTCGAGTGACAGCGCCTTCATGGACCGATCACCACTCCCCAGGGGCCGCGTCCCACCGGCACCGACTTCATCACCTCCTCATTTTCCAGATCGATGAACGAGATGTCGCCGGAATTGCCATTGGCGCTGACCAGGCGCTTCTGGTCATCGGACAGCACCACGTGCCACGGCCGCTGGCCGACGAGATAGAGGCGACGCACCGCCAGCGTCCTGGTATCGACTTCGGCCACCCGGTTGGCCGGACCCAGCGCCACATAGACGGTGGCACCGTCGCGTGCAATTTCCATGCCGACCGCCTGGACGCCCTCGCGGCGGATACCGGGAACCTCGAACTGGACCTTGCCGGTCTCGGCACGAGACATAGTGTCGAAGACGGTCACCGTTCCGCGTATTTCGGAAGATACCCACAGCTGCTTCCCATCCGGCGAGAACGCCGCCGCGCGGGGGCGGGTGTCTATCAGGAGGTTATCCACAAGTTCAAGCGTACCGGCATCTATGAGATGCACCATGCTGGTGGTCTCCGAGGTGCAGGCAACGTAGCGGCCGTCGGCGCTGACCGCCATGCCCTCCGGTTCGACGCCGACCTCGACCGTACCGACAACCTCGGCGGACGCGATATCGATCACCGAGACCAGATTGTCGTTCTCATTGGCGACGAACAACCGTTTGCCGTCGGGATGCACGACAAAAAACTCCGGATCGGCTCCCGAGGGGAGCTGGCCGGTCACCTGCCGTTTGGCGAGATCGACAACGTCGATCCGGTTGTCGTCGCCCACTGCTACGAAGAGCAGTTTTTTGTCCACCGAAAGCGCCATTCCGCGCGGGCGCCTTCCGACGTTGATGGTCGTGGACAGGCTCATGCTGGCGCCATCCACCACCGCTACCGTATTGTCCTGCTCGTTCGATACGTAGATCGTCTCCGCTGCGGCTGGTCCAGCCAGGATGGGCAGAGACAGCAGGAACGCGATCAGAACCTGCATGCGCTTTCCTCCAAGTCGATGCCCAGCGTGTCGAGGGGCGTGCGCTGGTGCAGGAAACCCGGCTGCGGCGAACTGGAGACGAGCAGTCGCGGTGTCGCTATAAGGATCGGCTGCCGCATCTGGCCGTCCCACGGCCGGAAGCTCAGCCCCTGTCCCTTGAAGCCGGCGAGAAGGAAGTCGCCGCTGCGCAAATAGGCCGTGATCGCAGCAGGATCGAGGCTGCGCAGGCGTGTTGCCGCTTCACCGACGCTGCGCACGGCAAGCCAGGCCGCGTAGTCGTAAGCTGTCATCCAGCGCCCGGCTTGCTTGCGAAACCGGTCTTGAAGTTGGGTTGCGCCCCATTCCTCGTTGACCGCGCTCCAGCCGTCTGCAACGAGCCCCTGCGTCCCGGCGACCGGCCGCGGCAATGCGGTTCGTCCTTCGAGATAGGCGCCAAACTCGTCCGCCTCGTCGGCGACGACCAGCACGTCGTAATCACCGACCTGCGTGGCGGCCGGTATCTCGGTCTGCAGCGTGACATGTCCGGTGTCGGCACGGCCATTGGCCGGGCGGAACGTCCACGGTTTGTCGACGATGATCTCGGCGCCAAAGCGTGTCGCCGCACGGCGTAAGGCTGCCGCCATCGCCTGGTCCGCAGGATGCGGGCCGGCGAGCAGGAACCAGCGCTGCCAGCGCTTCCAGACGAGATATTGCGCAAGGCCGTCCGCAAGCATGGAACGGCTTGGAACGGTATGCAGGAGGTTCTTGCGACAGTCCTGCTGGCGGAGCGCATCGTCGGGCGCGCGGCTGTTGAAGAACAGCATCTTGTCCGCTGCGGGCGCTGCAACCGCCTGGCTCAGCGTGGCCGCATCGAGATCAGCCACGACGAAAGCGACTCCCCTTGCAGCAAGGCTGGCGATAGCGTCCGTGGGCGCTTCGCCTGACTTCAGCACGCGTTGATCGAGCTCGAAATGCTGGCCTAGGAAGCGCCCCGTCCCGCCGTCGTCGGCGATGCCCAGCCGCGCGCCCTGCAGTCCGTCATCGCTGACGGGCTGATCGAGCGGTCCCAAAGGCAAGGGTGGCGTACGCGTCTGGCCGATATAGCCGATCACTATCGTCTGGGGTGCCGCGGAGCCGGGGGCAGCGACCAACAGAAGCAGCACGATCAGCGCCAGTTTCATCCCGCTCCGCCTGCCTGCGCTCCGGCCGGCCCACACAGTGAAGCCGATTCGTCATCCCGGGCAATGCGGGCATCGCGCACAAGATCTGCTGGCGAGCCCTCCAGATCGACGATGCGGTCCACCAGCGGTGAGACTTGGCCCGAATTGGCGAGCCGTTTGCCATTGAAATCCGCCAGCCGTCGGACGGGGAGAGCGGCGGGAGCAAGTGCACCAACCGCCCTGGAGTACGCAACAAAAACGAGGCCGGCGCCTTCCCCGGGCGGGCGCGTGCCGCAGAGCCAATCCAATATAATGCCATCGATGCTGCCCGCCAGCAGTGCGGTCTTGCCCGCCTGCTTGCCGGCAAGATGCCGCATCTCGAGACACACGCCGTGCGAAATGTTCAGCCCATGTCGCTGGATCATGTCGAGTTCCAGGCGGCTGCGCCAAATCCCAGCACGCCAGACCGCACAGTGGGCGATTGCTCGGGCGCGGCTGCGGTCGCACCACCTGCGACCAAGGAGGAAATAGCTGCAAGAACCGCGCGCCGCGATAGGTGGCGCCAATCGGCCCGGTAGAGCCATTCACATTGCAAGTTCGAGATTAGCACGAGCGCACCGGGTGTGGCAGAGCTCTCCCAACGTTGTGCCGCCAGGAATGTTCCTCAATCGCACGCGAAAGGTGCTGCAGCTCGGCGAACTGGTGATCGCCACCGGCGCATCAAGCCGCCGCAGTCAATCCGCACGGTCAACTTCTCGGCCTTGCGATCGATGCGGATGATGTCCCCAACGAGAACGATCTTATCTCCAGCGCGGGTTTTAGGTGGCGGGTCAACCGAATAGGGTGGGTCATACGATGGAATGTTTACCTTGGCGCGTCCGCTAGGGTGGTGACCGTACCCGTCAAGGCGACCTCGTCACCGATCTCAAATTCCCGGGGCACGCTATCGTGTAGCATAGACCTCCTCCGGCGCGTTCTAGATACTAATGCCGGCAAACTGACTTGGTTGCGTGACATCGCAAGTCTCTGCCCCTCGCCTCAATCAGGCCGAGCCCCCGCCCTCCCATCAGGACCCAGCCGACGGGGTCGGGCGCATGGCGGAACACGCCGACGGCGCGGCCCCGCCTGCCCTCAATACGAGATCGACCTGGTTGCGGAGCGCAAATAAAAAAAGCCCCAGACAAATGAACTGACCCCGTAAAGTTGGACGGTTCATTGATCTGGTAGATTTAAGGGCTGGGTCCTGTATTGCACAGGGGCCA
>NZ_JAIUGQ010000064.1:0-21314 GCF_020164715.1 Mesorhizobium sp. ESP7-2 | reverse complement strand
GCAACCGCATCTTAGGGGGAGAAAACTGTTACCTATGTATCCGGTTCATTCTGTTACCCATCTATCCGCTGGACAGCGGCAGCCGGATGAGGGGCGGCGCTAACCATGGTCAGTAAAGCGTCGCAATGCGGCACGCCCTCCCGCCAGCGACTGCCGGTTGGCCGTGCCCCTCTAGAGCGGTTCAGCGCTTGATAGAATCGCCGAACCGCTCTAACTCTTTGTTTTTACGCAATTCCGGACGGAAAACCGCTACGCACTTTTCCTGGAATTGCTCTAGCCGAGCCCCAGATGGCTCTTCAGGCTGGGCACCGAGCCGAGCACCTGGTTGGTCAAATCGGGGCCGGCGGCGGCCTCGGCCTGCTGGACCAGCGTCTCGCCGGCCTTCTGGATCTGCGCCATGTCGAGGCCGGAGGCCTTGAGCGCGGCGAGGCCGTTGACCAGCGCACCCGCCTTTTCGCCGAGCACGCCGCCAAGCGCGCCCTGCAGCGAGGACAGGAAGCCGCCGCCGCCGGCCGGGGCGGCCATGACGTCATATTGGTGCGCGAGGTCGTCGGCGCCGGGGATCTTGGCGAAAAACGAAGATGCGCTGGTGCCTTCGGCTTCATGCTCCAGCACAGAGAAGATGGTGCCGACGACTTTCTCAGTCGTTGCCTGGTCGAGGCCCGCTTTCTGCGAGACGGTGTTGACGATATCCTGGACGTTCATGGTCTCACCTCAGCCTTGGATTTTCTGGTTCGTGCGGTGGTTGCGGACCCTGACCATCGACCGCCTGCCTGCCTGCACGACCATGGAGCGTAGCGCCAGGGCAGCCGCGGCGGCAAGGACGAATGCACCGGCGAGGATCGGGGGAGGCATGGTCATCGGCATCGCTCCTTGTGACCGGGACATGTGACCGGGACGTGAAGGCCGGGTACCGCGCCATCGATCGCCGGCAGTTTTCCTCACTATCGTGGCGGCGCCAGCAGGATTTCTCGCCGATGACTAAAATGTGATGACACGGACGCGCGCATGGCCGGCTTCACGGGCTTGCAGGCAATGCCCGCCGCAGCGCTCATCCGGGCTGGACCCGCCCGGCCGTCTCCCTATCTAGCTCGGATATCGAAATTCGAAGCCGAGGAAATGTACCATGACGAGATCAGCCGTCGCGACACCCGCCCAGCCTGTCATCACCCAGGCGATGATCGACGCCTATGATGAATACACGCATCTGACCCTGGACCGCCGCCGCTTCATGGGGCAATTGACCAGGCTTGCCGGATCAAGCGCGGCGGCGGCCGCGATCGCGCCGATGCTGGCGGCGAACTCCGCCCAGGCGGCGATCGTCGCCGAAAACGATCCCCGCGTGAAAGGCGAGGACATCACCTATCCCGGCAGCGGCGGCGAGATGAAGGGGTATCTGGTCAAACCGGCGAAGCAGACCGGCAAACTCGGCACCGTCATCGTCATCCATGAAAACAGGGGGCTCAACCCGCATATCCGCGACGTCGCCCGGCGCGTGGCGCTGGAGGGCTTCGTGGCGCTCGCGCCCGATTTCCTGTCGCCGCTCGGCGGCACGCCTACCGATGAAGACAAGGCGCGCGACATGTTCGGGAAGCTCGACCCGGCGCAGACCGTGGCCAACGGCGTGGCGACGGTCGCGTTCCTCAAGGCCGACAAGGACGGCAACGGCAAGGTCGGCGCCATCGGATTCTGCTGGGGCGGCGGCACGGCCAACATGCTGGCCGTCAACGCGCCCGACCTCGCAGCCAGCGTCGCCTATTACGGCATGCAGCCGAAGGCCGCCGACGTCTCGAAGATCAAGGCTGCGCTGCTGCTGCATTATGCGGGCCTCGACGAGCGCACCAACGCCGGCATCGACGCCTTCAAGAAGGAACTCGACGCCGCGCATGTCGAATACACGGTCTATGTCTATGAGGGCGCCAACCATGCCTTCAACAACGACACCTCGGCGGCGCGCTACGACAAGAAGGCGGCCGATCTCGCCTGGGGCAGGACGATCGCCTTCCTCAAGCAGAAGCTGGCCTAGGCGCGATCGGCCACCGGTTTGTGGAAGGCAACACCAGCCACGACCAGCGCGACGCCGAGGCAATCGCCGAGGCTTGGAATCTGGCGCAGCACGACCACGCCGATCAGCGTCGCGGTGACCGGTAGCAGCGACAGCATCATTGCGAAACTCGAGCTCGGCAACCGAGACATGGCGAGTTGATCGCAGACATACGGTATGACCGAAGAACAGATGCCGACGCCGATGGCCGCGATGAGCAGTGGCGACGAGAAAAAGGCGGGCAACGCGTCGCTGAAGCCGATCGGGAGCACGACGACGAAGGCGACCGCCATGGCTGCACCCAGGCCGGCGATGCCGTCGCCGGCGCCCGCGCGGGCGACGCGGTGGCCAAGCACGATGTAACCGACAAAGAGCAAGCCGTTGAGGAAGGCCCAGAACAGCCCGACCGGGTCGCTTGACCATTTGACGTCAATCAACAGCAAGGTGCCGGTGACGGCGATGGCAAGAGCGGCCAGATTGCGGGCGGTCCTGAGGCCGACCAGCGCAATACCGATGGTGCCGACGAATTCGATCGCCGCCACCAGCGAGATCGGCAGGCGGTCGAGCGCCAGGTAGAACGAGCAGTTCATCACCGCCAGGCAAGCGCCGAAGGCAATGAGCAGGAGCCGCGTCCGGGAGTCGGCTCTTGCGAAGATTCGCCAAGGGCGGGTCAGCGGCGCGAAGATCAGCGCCGCGGTGGCAATGCGCAGCCACGCCATGCCGAGCACGCCGACATGTGGGAAAAGCAGCACGGCGAAGGCCGGCCCGAGATAGTGGAAGACCGCGCTGACCGCGAACCAAAGATGCGGCGGCAGCCTGGTCGCCAGGCTGTCGAGGCCGACAAGGGCAGGCCTGGTGGCGCCGGGACCGGCAGGTGGGACTTGCGTCTGGTCATCCATTGGATCAGTATCGCAGCCGATCTCTCCGGTTCATATGGATGATGAGTGGCATATCAGGCCACTTCTGTTCCGGAAGCAAGGAGGTTTCCGTGAAACGCCTTCGAACCGAAAATGCCAATCTTGATGCGGCCGACATGAAGATATTGCGCCTGCTGGAAGAGGACGCGCGCATCAGCACGGCGGAGCTTGCGCGCTCGGTCGGCCTGTCGGCGCCGAGTGTGGCCGAGCGCATCAAGCGGCTGCAGGAGAACGGCGTGATCGAAGCCTATTGCGTCAAGATCAATCCCGCGGCGCTTGGCCTGAAACTATCGGCATGGCTGCGCATCCGGCCGGTGCCGGGGCAATTGGCTGTTGTCGCCGAGATCATCCGCGACCTGCCGGAAATCGCGCAATGCGACCGGGTGACCGGCGAGGACTGTTTCATAGCGTTGGCGCATGTCGGCTCGGTCGCCGAACTCGAACGGGTGATCGACCGCATCATCCCCCATGCGATGACCAATACCGCGATCGTCCAGTCTTCGCCGGTGATCGCGCGCTCGCCGCTGGCGGCGATCAAGCGGCAGGTTTGATCCGTGAGATGTTGCTTGAAACGTCGCGCCTGCCCCTCGTGAGGGGCGGCGCCAATCTACGAGAAAAATGTCGGCGCCAGGCGGCGATCGAAATCGCTCGCCTCACGCATGACCGCGCTTCAGGCGGGCGCGCTTCAGGATGCTGCGCCAGCGGATCATGTCGAACGGAATCGGTTCGTTGTTGTTGGCGATGTGAAAGATCTCGTTGTCGACATTCTTGAGCGAACGCCAGAAATCATAGTCTGATATGCGCGGATCGGCCGCCAGCCTGTCCACCTCGATCTTGATGTCGGTTTTCATGCACGTTCCTCGAACCGGCTTCGCCTCGCCGCCCGTAAAACAACCCCTGTGCGGACGTTTTCAACCGCTCCGCTGAGTCGTTCAACGGCTCAAATGGCTTGTTCCCGTTAAAACCTCGGTAAGGTTAATGCCGGCGCGAACCCGCTTCAAGCGCCGGTGCCGGCGGATATCCGAGGTTCTGCGATTTTGAGGTTCGGGTGTGGCTTTGAAGCCAGCCCGGTCTCCGCGCTGATGGGGGCGAGATGGATGCCGGCTCAGCCCTGTTTGCGCTTGATTCCGATCGAGCGGCCGGCGCGTTCGGGCATTGGAAGCGCCGAATGGGCGGCGCGCATGGCTTCGATCCTGGCCAGCACATCGGGCGGGAAGGGCGCCACCTTCGGCCCCGACATGTCGACATGCAAGGACAGGGTCTCCGAAGTGGCGGCGAGCCAACCATCGACATTGCGGATTTCCTGATAGGCCCGCAGCCGCTTCTCGTCATGATCGATGAGCTGGAAGGAGACCGTGACCTTGTGGTCAAGATGCAGCTCCTGCACGTAGCAGACATGGACTTCGGCGGTGTAAATGGTGAGCCGCCGCTCTTTCACATAGTCCAGCCCCATGCCCATCGCCTCGAAGGCCTCGTCAGAGCAGCGGTCGAACAGCACGTTGTAATAGGCCATGTTGAGATGGCCGTTATAGTCGATCCAGTCCTTCTCGATGTCCATGGGCCTGGAGACGAAGGGGGCGAGGATGGACATCGAAACTTCCTTGTTCTGGTGCTGGACAGAGCGTGGTTGTGGAGACTACGCATCCATAATCGCATAACAAGCATGCATGCTGGTCCATTCGCGGAGGAATTCATGGCTCTGAGCGACCTCAATCCGGTCGAACGCAACGAGGAAGGCATCGCGGCGGTGCTCGGCATCCTCAAGCAGCGGCTGGGCGAGCGCTTCCAGATCGGCCAGGCTATCCGCTCGCAGCACGCGCACACGACGACTTACATCCCGACGCAGGCGCCCGACGGCGTTGCCTTTCCGGAGACGACGGCCGAGGTGCAGGAGATCGTGCGTGCCTGCGCGGCGCACCGCGTACCGGTGATCGCGTTCGGCGTCGGCTCCTCGCTCGAGGGCCACACCAATGCGCCGGGCGGCGGCATCTCGGTCGATACGTCGCGGATGAACCGCATTCTTTCGGTCAACCCGCAGGATCTCGACTGCACCGTCGAACCCGGCGTGACGCGCGAGGACCTGAACCGGCATCTGCGCGACACCGGCCTGTTCTTTCCGATCGATCCCGGCGCCAATGCCTCGCTCGGCGGCATGGCGGCGACGCGGGCGTCCGGCACCAATGCTGTGCGCTACGGGACGATGCGCGAGAACGTGCTGTCGCTGACGGCCGTCATGGCCGACGGCGAGACGGTTACGACAGGCAAACGGGCGAAGAAGAGTTCCGCTGGCTACGACCTGACACGGCTGCTCGTGGGCTCCGAGGGCACACTCGGCATCATCACCGCGCTGACCCTGAAGCTGCAAGGCATTCCGCAGGCGATCTCGGGCGGCGTCTGCCCGTTCCCGAGCGTCGAGGCGGCCTGCGATGCGGTCATCGCGACGATCCAGATGGGCATTCCGGTGGCGCGTATCGAACTCGTCAATGCGCTGCAGATGCGGGCGATGAAGACCTATTCCAAGCTCGACTATCCCGAGAGCCCGTGCCTGTTCGTCGAGTTCCATGGCAGCGACGCGGGCGTTGCCGAGCAGGCCGAGACTTTCGGCATGATCGCGGAAGAAAATGGTGGCGGGCCGTTTCTGTGGACCAGCGTCGCCGAGGAGCGGACCAAACTGTGGAAGGCCAGGCACGACGCCTACTGGGCGTCGCTGACCTTGCGGCCGGGCGCCAAGGGCCTGTCGACCGATGTCTGCGTGCCGATCTCGCGCTTTGCCGAATGCGTCACCGAAACCGAGGCCGATATCGCCGAAATGGGGCTGATCGCGCCGATCGTCGGCCATGCCGGCGACGGCAATTTCCACGTGCTGGTGCTGATGGATGTCAACGATCCCCAGGAGATCGCGCTGTCGGAAAAATTCGTCGCGCGGCTCAACATGCGCGCGATCGCCATGGAGGGCACCTGCACCGGCGAGCACGGCATCGGCCAGGGCAAGATCGGCTTCCTGCGCCATGAACTCGGCCACGGCGTCGACATCATGCGCACCATCAAACAGGCGCTCGATCCGCAAAACATCATGAATCCGGGCAAGATCCTGCCTGTCGCGGGCTAAGGGCACCGTGAAAAGCGCGTCTTGACCGCGCCACCATTCGGGTCGAGGCTCCTCAAGTGGCAGGCTTGGAAAGACAGGCGTGCCGGCTGAGGAGGACTGTCATGGCCATTTCACGCAAGGAAGAAGCGCGCGCGCTGAGCGCCGACGAACACGAGATGGTGGAGAAATCGCACCATCCGGCGGTGCAGGAGCTTTCCGACTCCGACCTCTCCGGCCTGGTCAAGCTGTTGCGGGAGCGGCGCGACAAGGCGCAGACCGAAGCACATCGCAGGCGGCGCGAAATACGCGGCAAGGGCGCGGCAAAGGGCGCTACGCCGTCAAAGGCCGACGGCGGTTCACAAGTGAAGCTCGCGGTGCTGGCGATGGCGATGCGGCGGCTGAACGGCGAGGCCGAACGGCGCCGACAACTGGCGGCCCGCATTTCGCTGATCGACAATGCGCGCAAGGCGCTGGCCTTGAAGCAGAAAGCTCCGGACGGCCCCACGCACAATTCGCGCACCGCCCACAAGGGCATGCGGGCCGTGGCCAACCAGAAGGTTCCAAGTCTTGTTCGGCCGGCCGAACTCGGCCGCCAGCGCAAGGCGGCCAAAGTGGCGCAGGCGAAACGCGACGCACGTTGAGGGCCGCGCGGTTGGGGCAGCGGATAGAGGCCGCCAGCCGCTGCTCTACCGTGCAGTGACAAGCGTCTCTTACTTCGCCTGCACAAGCGTCTGCAGCATGGGGCGGGTCGGGGCGAAGAAGGTCGTGCCGGTGTGCGGCGTCGAGACATCGAGCAGCCGGTCGTAGGCGCCCGGCGGATCGCCCACATACATGCGCTGCAGCATCTTTTCGGTGACCCAGAGATATCTGCTGTAGCCGATGAAGTAGGTGCCGAACTCGTTCTGCCCTGGCCTGCCGAACGGCATGTTGTCGCGCAATATATCGTATTCGTTGCCGTCGGCATCCTCGATGGTTGCCAGTGACTTGTGCGATTTGCGGGGCGCGTCGTCATCGTCGATTTCGATGTTGTCGATCTTGGTGCGGCCGATGATCGCCTCCTGCTCGGGCGTCGGAATGCGCGCCCAGGCCTTGAGATCATGCAGGTATTTCTGGACCACGACATAGCTGCCGCCGGCAAAGTCGGGATCCTCGTCACCGACCCGCGCCGAGGCGGGCAAATCGAGGCCGGCCGGGTTGGCTGTGCCGTCGACAAAACCGAGCAGGTCGCGGGCATCGAAATAGCGAAAGCCCGTCACTTCGTCGACGACGGTCACGCCGGGACCAAGCCTGTCGAGCAGGATACGTTCGAATTCGAAGCACATGTCGGGCCGCTCGGCGCGGATGTGGAAGAGCAGGTCGCCCGGTGTCGTTGGCGCCGAATGGACCGCTCCCTTGATCGGCGCGAACGGCTTCAGCTCCAGCGGCCGACGGCCGGGGCTGAGCCGGTCCCAGAGATCGCTGCCGATACCGGCGATGCACGACAGGCGGCCGCCAAGGTCGCGGAATCCGACAGTCTTGACCAGATCGTCGAGCTCGCCGAGCACGGAACACACCCTGGCCAGGGCCGGCTGTTCGCCGGCGACGGTGACGACAAGGAAAATCGCCGACTGCGATAGCGGGGCATCGACACTCTGCGCATCGATCGGCACGCGATCCCAGTTCTTGCCCGACGTCCGAGAATCTCCACTTTTTCCAGGATTTGTTTCAGATCGTCCGACATCAGGCAACACCGGATGAATTGCCTCTTTATCGACACGCGGATGCGGGTAGAGTGCGGCAAGAATTCAATCAACCTGTTCGGAGCTGATGCTCGCACGCCTGTTCGTGATCTTCGGTGGCCTGTTCGTGCTGGTGCTGCTTGCGGCGCTGGTGGTGCCGTATTTCGTCGACTGGACCGGCTACCGCGCCGAGTTCGAGCGCGAGGCAAGCGCCATCCTTGGCCGCAAGGTGACCGTGCAGGGCGACGCCACGGCAAGGCTGTTGCCGTTTCCCTCGGTGACCTTTTCAAACGTCGCCGTTGCTGGTGGCCCTGACGGCCAGCCGGCCATGACCGTCGAGACGTTTTCGATGGACGCCGAACTGGCGCCCTTCCTGCGCGGCGAAGTGCTGATCTTCGACATGCGGCTGGTGCGGCCGAAGGCGACCATAGACATCGCCGCCAATGGTACCGTCGACTGGGCGATGCGCCCATCCTCGCCCTTCGACCCCAGCCAGATCTCGATCGAAAAGCTGACGGTGACGGAAGGGCAAGTCGAATTGCGCCATGCCGCCGGCGGCCGTAGCCACATCTTTTCCGAGATCAACTCGACCATTTCGGCCAAGTCGCTGGCCGGTCCGTGGCGCATGGACGGCACGTTGCGGCTGGACGGGTTGCGGACGACGGTCGCGGCGTCGACCGGCAAGGCCGAACCCTCCGGGCAGATGCGGTTGCGGGTGAAGGCGGACCCCGATGCCTATCCACTGGTCATCGAGACCGACGGCAATGCCGGCATCGTCAACGGCGCCGCCGTCTATTCCGGCCAGTTCAAGATTTCGGGTGCCGACAAGAATAGTGCCGACAAGAATTCAGCCGAGTTGCGCGGCACGGATGGCGAGACGGTCAAGGTCAGCGCCGGCAAGCCCGATCCGGGCTTCCGGCTGAACGGCAAGTTCTCGCTCGACCACCAGAAGCTTGGCGTCGATGAATTCCGTTTCGAGACCGGACCACTCGACAATCCCTACACCGCCGACGGCAAGGCTTCGGTCGATCTCGGTCAGAAGCCGAGCTTCGCGATCGAGGCTAACGGCGCACAGGTGCAATTCGACGAGGCGGTGGGTGCGCCGGCCGGCGCCGGCCTGACGCTGGACCAGCGTATCGCCGGGCTCGAACAGGCGCTGCTCGATCTGCCGAAGCCGACCATTCCCGGCACGGTCGAGGTCAAGCTGCCAGCGGTGGTGGCCGGCGACACGACGGTGCGCGACGTTCATCTTTCCGCCGAGCCGGTCGGTGACGGCTGGTCGGTGAAATCGCTGGCCGCGACCTTGCCAGGTCGCACCAAACTGGAAGCCGATGGCAAGGTCATGCTCAACGTGCAGGGCCGTTTCGGCTTCACCGGCTCGTTGCTGCTGGCCGTGGCGCAACCTTCGGGTTTTGCGGCGTGGCTGTCGAAGGATGTCGACGAGGCGATCCGCCGTCTGCCTGCCGCAGGCTTCAAGGCCAAGGTCGATCTCTCGGAAAACCATCAATCCTTCAGCGACCTCGAATTGATCCTGGGGAAGGCGAAGTTTTCCGGCCGCATCGATTCCAGCCAGCCTGACGACGCAAAGCCCTCGGTGCTGATGCGGCTCGAGGGCGGTGACCTCGATGTCGACGGGCTGACGGCCTTCGCCTCGATCTTCGTCAGCGACAAGGGCGCCAACCGTTTTGCCAACAGCGACGTCGATTTCCAGATCAAGGCCGGCCCGGTCAGTGCCGGTGGCTTGACCGCCGACACGGTCGATACCGCTCTCAGGCTGCGCAACGGTCTGCTCGAAATCGACCGGCTGTCGGTCGGCGGACTGGCCGGCGCCTCGATCAGCGCCACCGGCCGGATCAAGGATTTCCCGGCGAGCCCGACCGGTAAGCTCGACGCCTCGGTGGTCGCGGTCGACCTTAAACCCCTGATCGATGTCGCCGCGCAGCATTATCCTGACAATGCCGTGCTGAAGGGGCTTGCGGGCCGCGCCGCCGCTTATCCCGACCTGTTCCAGGATGCGCGCATCGACCTCGTGGCCAGTGCCGCCGACAATGGCGACGCCACCACGGGCCTGGCGGTGAGCGGCCAAGGCAAGGCCGGCGGCTCGGCGTTTTCGGCGTCGCTGTCGGGGAAGGGCGCGGTGGACAAGCTCGCCGACGCGCCGGTGACACTGACTTTCAATGCCAGGAACCCGGACGCGACCGCCTTGCTGGCGCTCTACGGCCTGCCGGCGCTGCCGCTCGGCATGCTGGGCGAAGCAAGCACCGATATCCAGGCCAAGGGCACGTTTGGCGGCGGCCTGGCGACGACCTTCAGCCTTGCCGGCAACGACTTCAAGGCCGGCTTCGAGGGAACGGTCGCAGACACGCCGCAAGGTCCGACGGCCAAGGGCAAGGTCAATCTCGACGCGTCCGACATCGAGCCGTGGCTAATGACGACGGGAATCGGCCTGCCCGGCATGGGCGCCGGCATGTCGACATCGCTGGCCGCGCAGGCCGATTACGGCAACGGCCTGCTGGTGCTCTCCGGGCTCAGCGGCGCCATCAACGAGGCGGCTGTGTCGGGCGACGTCAACCTCGATGTCAAGCAAGGGGTCGACGGCAAGGACGGCGTGCCGCATCTGGCCGGCGCACTGGCGCTCGACGAACTCGACCTCGATCCGATGGCGGTGGCGCTGTTTGGCGATTCCGCTTTTCTCATGGACAAGAATGAGGCCGACAAGAGTGAGAAGGCAGGTGCGTGGCCGTCGGCGCCGTTCAGCCAGAAGTCCAGCCTGCCGTTCACCGCCGATCTCGACCTGACCACGGCTTCGCTGGCCGCCGGCCCGTTGGCCACCGCTTATGATGCGGCCTTCTCGCTCAAGCTCGACCCGGAAGGCATTCGGGTCGCCGATCTCAAAGCCAAGTTCCTCGGCGGGGCGCTCTCTGGCCTGTTCGAATTGAAGAACAATGACGGCACCGGGCTTCTCACCGGACAGATGAAACTGGCGGGTGCCGATCTGGCTGATGTGTTGCCGAACGCGGGCATCGGCGGCAGCGGCGATTTCTCGACGACGCTGTCGACCAGCGGCAAGTCGGTCGATGCGATGATTGCCGCTCTGTCGGGATCCGGCACGGCGACGCTGAAGGGCTTGCAGATCGCCGGCGTCAATCCTGACGCGTTCGCCGCGTTCCTCGCCAAGGCGGATGCGATCGGCCGCGATATCGACGCCGCCAAGACGGCCAGCTTCGCGCCTGGCATCGCCGCCGCCGGCAGCTTCGCCGCAAAAGACGCCGAGGTCGCCTTCACGATTGCCGGCGGCACGCTCAGGGCGCCGCCGATCAGCCTTGAAAATCCGGCGGCGACCTTGTCGGCCGACATCACGGCCGACCTCAATGCCAGCACGGTTTCGGCCAAGGGCGCGGTCACCTATCGGCCCGGCGACGCGGCGCTGGTCGGCTCCGAGCCGGTCGTGAATTTCACCGCGGAGGGCCCGTTCGGCGCCGTGAAACGGCAGTTCGACAGCGAGCCGCTGGCGCAGTTCCTGACCCAGCGCGCGCTGGAAAAAGAACAGCAACGCGTCGAGGCGATGCAGGCCGCGCTGCTGGAGAAACAGCGGCTGCGGCGCGAGGTGCGCTACTACGCGGCACTCCAGGATGCCCGCGACAAGGCCGCTGAGGAACTGCGCCAACAGGAGGAAGCGGCGCGCCTGAAAGCAGAGGCCGACGCCAAGGCGAAAGCGGAAGCCGACGCTCAGGCCCAGGCTGAAGCGGATGCCAAGGCGAAGGCCGACGCGGAAGCGAAAGCCAAGGCGGATGCAGAAGCGAAAGCCAAGGCCGATGCCGATGCCAAGGCTGCGGCGGAACAGCAGGCGGCGGACGAGGCGGCCAAGGCGCAGGCAGAGCAGGAGCGTCAGAAGGCGGAGGAGGCGATGCGCATTGCCTCCCAGGAAAAAGCCAGGCTCGAAGCCGAGCGCAAGGCGGCGGAACAGGCGCCCAAGGCCGAGCGCGTGCCCGCCAACGACAATCCGTCTCCGGCCAAGCCGAAAGCCAATCCATTCACGGTCGACAACCTGTTGAAGTCGCTGCAATAGGGCCGCGCTGTCCGGCTGCTCACCCGAGAGGCATCGTCTCGAACGTTTCGGCGCCGTCAGCGACGTATCTGGCGTGGCGGAAGTCGCGGATGGTGGCAAGCTTGCCGCCCTGCCAACCCAGCAGGATGAAGTATGTCGGCGCTGCCTTCGGGTCGTTGGAATCGCGCACGAGGATTGCAGGACGGCCTTCGACGAAACCAGGCTGGAAATGCCAGTCCTGTACCCGGGAATAATTGCCGAAATAGGTGGCCACCTCCTTACGGCCGTTCAGCCTTGCCCTGGCCACCAGTTCCAGCCGCACTTCATCGGCCAGCATGTCCCGCACGGCGTCGAAATCGCGGGCGTTGAAGCGATCGACATAGGCGTCGAGCAACAGGCGCTCCGATGCACTCAGCCGAGGAACAGGACGATCGTCCTGTTCCTCGGCGATCTCACGCAACCGGCCACGGCCGCGATGCAGCGCGGCCTTGATCGCGGGGATGCTGGTGTCGAGCATGGTGCTGATCTCCTGCAGCGAATAGCCCAGGACATCCATCATGATGACGCTGCTTCGTTGCGCGACGGGAAGGCGCATGAAACTGTGCAATCCGGCTGCCGCGGCCTGCCGGGCGGCGATGGAATTTGCCGGGTCGGCGATCATGTCCGGCTCCTCGTCGGAGAAAGTCTTCTCACGGGCGCGGCGGCGCAGGAAATCGAGCGCCGCATTGTGGGCGATGCGAAACAGCCAGCCTTCGGGATTGGCGATCGGCCCGGCGCCGGGCAAGGCCTCGAATGCCTTGGCCAAGGCCTCCTGCAAGACGTCCTCGCCATCGACGACCGAGCCTGTCATGCGGGCGCAGTAGCGATGCAGCTTGGGACGCAATTCGCCGAACAAGCGGTCGAAAGGCTCGCGGATTTCGCCTTGACTGTTCATGCTGCGGCCGTTCTTGGCGTGGTTCTATCCAGGCTACTCATCCAGCATCCGATAATGGCCCACAACCGTCATCACGTCACGATGCGGAGGGTCGATGCAGCGATCCCTGATGCCATTTTGGAAGGCCTCGAAAGCGGCAAGTCCTGTGATGATGTCGGCATGCTCGTCGGTTTCGATCTCGACGAGATGGACGAAAGTGCCGTCGCCGGAGCGCCAGGTCATGTAGCGAACGCCTTCCGGCGATTTGCCGCGCAGTTCCTCGAACACAGCCTTGACCAGGCGCTCGTTCTCGTCGGCCCAGTCCGGCTTCGTTTTGTAGCGTATCAGATGGTGTTTCATCGCATCGGCTCCTTTGGCTATCGCGTGTCCAAGACGCCGCGGCCAGGCCAAAGGATTCGGATTCCGAATAAATTGTTCGGTATCGGCCCGCACGGACGCCGGGCGTCAGTCTTGGCCCCGATCGAGCAGGCGCCGCAGCACGGGTTCTATGCGCGAGAGCTCGTCGAGATGCGCGGCAGAGAGCTCGGCCAGGCAGTCGTCGGCGCGCTCGGTCAGCCGCAGCAGCACGCGGCGGTGGTCGTCTTTGTCCTGGTCGCGTGCGACCAGTCCCGCCTCTCCGAGACGGTTGACCAGTTCGACGGCGCTGTGGTGGCGGATGCGCAGGCGTTCCGCCAGGTCACCGACGGTTACCGGCCCGCCGCCGGAAAATCCCTTGATCGCCAGCAGCGCCTGGTGCTGGCGCGGGGTCAGGCCGGCGTCCTCGGCCTGCACCTGGCTGAATTCGAGGAAGCAGCGGATCAGGTAGCGGAACTCGGACAGCCGCTGGTAGTCGGATTGCCTGATGGTGGGGCGTGGTGTCTTGGGCGGCTGCTTCATATCGGAGATGTCTTCGTTTTCCGGTGAAAGCTCAAACGAAATTTCGAGTAACCGGCTTGAACAGATATATCGTGTTACGATACATAGCCGACCGACATCCGGCTGGCCACTTCGACCGTGCCGCAGAACCAGACACGGCCGCCGCCAGGAAGCAAAGCCACCATGAAGACCCATCACTCCAATCCCGGCCATCTCAGGGATTTCACCACGGATGCCCGAGTGCTGCTCGTCGCCGCGATAGCGGTGGTGGTGGCGACCGCCGGGCTGTTTGCCGGCATCGTGCTTCTGAAGCTGATCCGGCTGGCCACCAACATCGCCTATTTCGGTCAGTTCTCGCTTGCCGATCTGAAGCTGCAGGATACGCCGCTCGGGCTTGCCGCCGTCATCGTTCCGGTCGTCGGCGCACTGATCATCGGCCTGATGGCGCGCTATGGCAGCGAGAAGATCCGAGGCCACGGCATTCCCGAGGCCATCGAGGCGATCCTGCTCGGGCGTTCCAGACTGGACGCCAAGGTGGCAATCCTGAAGCCGCTGTCGTCGGCGATCTCGATCGGCTCCGGCGGGCCGTTCGGCGCCGAGGGGCCGATCATCATGACCGGCGGCGCCATCGGCTCGCTGATCGCGCAGATGCTGCCGGTCAGCGACAACGAGCGCAAGACATTGCTGGTCGCTGGTGCGGCGGCCGGCATGACCACCGTGTTCGGCACGCCGATCGCGGCCATCATGCTGGCGGTGGAGCTGCTTTTGTTCGAATGGACGCCACGCAGCTTCATTCCCGTGGCAGTGGCGGCCATCGTGGCGGAGGTGGAGCGCACGATGCTGCACATGCCGGGGCCGATCTTTCCGTTCCAGGGCAGCATGGCGATTTCTTTCCTCGGCCTTGGCGGCTGGGTGCTGATCGGCATCTGCGCGGGGCTTTTGTCGGGACTGCTGACGCAGATGGTCTATGCTTGCGAGGACGGCTTCCAGAAGCTGCCGATCCACTGGATGTGGTGGCCGATGCTCGGCGGCCTGGTGGTCGGCATAGGTGGCTTGATCGACCCCCGGGCGCTTGGCGTCGGCTACGACAACATCGCCGACATGCTGGACGGCCGCACGATCGCCACCGCGGCACTGCTGCTGCTGGTGGTCAAAGCCATCATCTGGTCGGTGGCGCTTGGTTCGGGAACCTCGGGCGGCGTGCTGGCGCCGCTGCTGATCATGGGTGGCGCGATGGGCGCGGTGCTTGCCGGGATCCTGCCGGCGGCGGACCCGGGCTTCTGGGCGCTGCTGGCCATGGCCGCCACCATGGGCGGCACGATGCGCGCGCCGCTGACGGCCACTTTCTTCGCAGTCGAGCTGACCGGCAACACGCATGTGCTGGTGCCGCTGATCGCGGCTTGTGCGGCGGCGCATGCCGTTACCGTGCTGTTGATGAAGCGTTCGATCCTGACCGAGAAGATCGCCAGACGGGGACATCATCTGGTTCGCGAATATCGCGTCGACCCATTCGCGCTCACCAGGGTGCGCGAGGTGATGACGTCGGACGTCGAGAGCGTGCCGACGACGATGACGCTGCATGGCGCGGCCGCCTTCCTGACCGCGCCGGAAACCCGGCATCCGAGTTTTCCCGTGGTCGATGAAAACAGGCAGGTGCTCGGTCTTATCGATCCGCCGGCGATCCTGCGCTGGCGCCGTGCCGGCAAGCACCGGACGACGACGCTCGGCGAGCTGCTGGCCGGAAGCAAGGTGACGCTGGCCTATCCCGACGAATATCTGGAAGGCCTGTCGGACAAACTGTTGACGGCCAATGTATCGCATCTGCCGGTCGTGGCGCGTGAGGATGGAAGGCTGGTCGGCTATGTCGGCTGGAAGGATTTGATGCGCGTGCGCTCGCGCAAGCAGGCCGAGGAGCGTGAGCGCTCGACCTTGCTGGGCTTCGGCACCAGACGCAAGAAAGAGGAAGGCACGGTTTCTTCTTAAGTATTGCCGGCGCCGCGCTTCGCCCATTCCAGGACATGGAGCCTCAGCGCCGAGGACAGGTTGGTGTCGCGCGGCCGGATCTCGTCGACTTCGGCAACGAGGGCGGCGAGCGTCAGCTTTCTCGCCGCTGCGATGGCGACGAGATCGTCATAGAAAGGCTTTTCGAGGGAATAGCTGGTGCGATGGCCGCGAATGGTCACCGAGCGTTTTTCGACGGCGCTCATTGACCGTCTGGTTGGCTGGGATCGTCAGATTGGCTGGGGTCGCAAGGTTCGCCGGGCTTTTCGCGGTGATGGCCCGCGACGAATTTTTCGCTCCTGTCGGCGATCAGGCGGTCGCGCTGCTTTTCGGCCTTGGTGCGGCCGTGCAAGGCACGATTCTGGCTGGCCGCTTGTTCCTTGTCGTCCCGCGCCTTCTGCTTGCGAGCCTGGCGGAGATTGACGATGTCGGCCACGGACCGCGAAGCCTATTTCTTGCGGAAGGCGTCGAGCGAGACCACTTCTGCGCCCTTGGCGCCGGCCTCGGCAGGGGCGGGCTTCTTCTCCGCTTCGGCTGCGGCCTTCTTCTCGGCCTTCGGCTTCTTCTCGGAGACGATGGTCAGCGGCTCGGGCGCCGGTGCTGCCGGTTCCTCGTCGGGCTGCGCATCGGTCTTGACGTCGAATTCGAGTTCGAAATTGACCGAGGGATCGTAGAAGCCGCGCACGGCCGAGAACGGGATCTCAAGTTTCTCAGGCACGTCGGAGAAGGAGAGACCGACCTCGAATCCAGTGTCCGTCACCTTCAGGTCCCAATACTGGAACTGGATGACGATGGTCATCTGCTCGGGATAGCGCTCGCGCAGGCGCGACGAGACGCGCACGCCGGGCGCGCCGGTCAGGAAGGTGATGAAGAAATGATGGTTGCCGGGGAGGCCGGTGCGCGCGACCTCGGCCAGGACCTTGCGCATGACGCCGCGCAACGCCTCCTGGGCCAGAATGTCGTAGCGGATGTGGTCGTCGGCCATGAGTTGGTCGGGTTCCGTTGAATCGTCCGCATAGCTGTAATCAAGCTTGAGCGCGGCGTAAACCTGATATAGACCGCCGCCGCACCGAAGCGAAGACTATTGCCAACGATTTGATCGGCAAGGCGGCTTCGCCGCAACCGCAAATGTCATGCGTTAGCCAGCGCAGTGTGCTTTTTCGCGCTGGCCGGGGAAGGGCGCTTGCCGAAGGCGCGCAGGAAGGTGCGCACGCCGTTGGTTGCCGATTGCACCACCTCGTCCTCGCGCGGCGTGCCGCCAAGCATGAAGGTGGTCTGCAATTCGGCATTGACGAGGCCAAGGAACTGGCGTGCCGCGACGTCGGGATCGTCGATCGTGAGGTGGCCGCCATAGGCGAGGCGGGCGAAGCGGGCAGCGATTGCCGGCCATGTCCGGCCCGGGCCCTGTTCGCGCCATTCGGCAAAGAGTTCGGGATAGCGCTCGCCCTCGGTCTGGATCAGCTTGCGCAGGAACTTTCCGTCGCGATTGCAGATGCAGTTCTGGTTCAGGCGCACGGCAAAACCGATCAGGTCTGCTTCGAGATCGCCGGGCTGATCGGGGAAGGTGGCGATGGTGGCGAAAATGCCGGCGTTGCAGCGCTCGGTCAGGTCGCGCACGACGGCGATGAACAGTTTTTCCTTGTCGCCATGGTGGTTGTAGACGGTCTGGCGCGACACGCCCGCCTCAATCGCGATCAGGTCGATATTGGCGCCGGCGAAGCCCTCGCGGCAGAACACACCGGCGGCGGCGTCGATGATCGACAGACGCTTGGCCTCATGGCCGCGTGGCGGGAAAATGTCAGGAGAAACGCCCGGTCTCATGAAAATCTATATAGAGGTGATTGACGATTTAGACAAGGCTGTCTAAATTTGTGGACACGACATAAGGGGATTTCGCTCCAGAGGGACGAATAAATTCGCTCCAGGAGTCGGAATTCCACGGGATGGAACGTCCTGGGGTCAGACGTCGCCTGGCGACGGCAACCAGATTCGAAAGAAACCATTATCATGAGTCCCAAATTCCTCCGCATCGCGGTCGTGCTCGGCCTGTTGTCCGCCATCGGCCCGTTCGCCATCGACATGTATCTGCCCGCGCTGCCGTCGATCGGCACCGATCTGCAAGCCGGCACCGCCGCCGTGCAGATGAGCCTTCTGATCTTCTTCCTGTCGATGGGCTTCGGCCAGATCGTCGTCGGGCCGATCTCGGACATGGTCGGCCGCAAGCTGCCGCTCTATGGCGGCCTGGCGCTGTTCATGGCCGGTGGCATCGGTTCGGCAATGGCGCCGACCATCGAGTGGCTGATCGCCTTCCGCTTCCTACAGGGGCTTGGCGCCAGCGCCGGCATGGCCATTCCGCGCGCCATCGTGCGCGACCTGCACACCGGCAATGAGGCGGCCAAGCTGATGTCGCTGCTGATGCTGGTGTTTTCGGTGTCGCCGATCCTGGCGCCGCTGACCGGCAGCCAGATCATCGAGAATTTCGGCTGGCGCGCCGTGTTCTGGACGGTGACCGGCGCGGCGGTGCTTGCCACCATCCTGCTCGCGACCTCACTCAAGGAGACGCGGCCGGCGGAAGAACGGGTCGGGTCCTCCTTCGGCACCGCGCTTGCCGGCTACCGTTTCCTGATGGGCGACCGGAATTTCCTTGGCCTGGTGGCGATCGCCGGCTTCGGCATTGCGAGCTTCTTCGTCTATCTGTCGAGTTCGTCCTTCATCCTGATCGACCACTACGGGCTGTCGCCTTCGGTCTACAGCGTGTTCTTCTCGATCAACGCGGTTGCCTTCATCGGCATGTCGCAGTTGACCGGCCTGCTTTCCGACAGGTTCGGGCTGAAGCGCGTGGTGTGGGTGGCGGTGACCGGCTACGCCACGACGATGGTTGTGCTGTTCGCCATCATGGCGACGGGTGTCGACCGGCTCGACGTGATGGCGGCCCTGCTGTTCGTCGGCTACGGCTTCCTCGGCCTGGTGATCCCGACCACGTCGGTGCTGGCCATGGAAGAGCATGGCGAGATCGCCGGCACGGCGTCGGCGCTGATGGGCACACTGCACTTTGCCATCGGCGCACTCGCCATGGGCGTCGCCGGCGTGTTTTTCGACGGCACGCCGCTGCCGATGGTCGCCGGCATCACGCTGTGCGCGGTGACATCGTTCGCACTGGCCAAGGCCACGCTTGGCCGTTCGCGGGAAGCGGTCGAGGCGCCTGCGGAATAGGAAATCCTCAATGAACCAGGAAAGGCCGGGCCGATCCCGGCCTTTTTTGTGCTGGAGGCATCGCGGACACAAGCTGCGGTCGTTTAACCGGTGCAAACCCGGCGTTTGCCTCCGGGGTTCACGATTACTCTTTGGCTGCTGACGGCGCTCAGCTGAGTTCCTGGGCGAGGCCGATGAGAAGTCCTTCAGGCCCACGGATGTAGCAGAGCCGATACATGTCCTTGTACTGAACCACTTCGCCGACGAGCTCAGCGCCGCGCGTGCCGAGCCTCTCAAGCGTATCGTCGATGTCGTCCACGGTGAACATGACGCGAAGGTAGCCCAGGGCGTTGACCGGGGCGTTCCGGTGATCCGCGACGACAGGCGGCGTGAGGAAGCGGGAGAGCTCCAGACGGCTGTGGCCGTCGGGTGTGCGCATCATGGCAATCTCGGCATGCTGATCGCCCAGCCCGGTGACACGTCCGGCCCATTCTCCTTCGATCGTGGCCCGCCCCTCGAACTCGAGGCCGAGTTCGCGAAAGAAATCGATCGCCGCTCCGAGGTCTTCGACGACGATTCCCACATTGTCCATCCGCTTGAGCGCCATGTGTCCGATCTCCAAGATGTCGGCTCAATCCATAAGGTATCGCCAGGTTCCAACAACGCGCATGAAAGGTCGGATCTGTCCGCCTCTTTATGTCCGCGATGTCAGCGGCAATCCAGCAGCGTCGAGGAGGAAGCGCACGCGCTCCCCGACTGGCGCGAGCGGCAAGGTCACCAATTCGTAGCCGAGTTCGGCGTAAACGCCTGCCACTGATTGGCAAGTGCGCTCGGCCTCGTCGAGCGTTTGCCTGCGTTCTTCGTCCCGGGCGAAAATCTCCGGCCATGGCGGGGCGATGAAGACGCGACGCGCATAGCGGAACTCCATGGCGGCACTGGCGAGGTGACCCGGCACCGGCAAGCCGCAGAGCCTGAGATAGCCGATCGTGTCCGGCACGCCGCGATCAAAGAAGACCGGTCCGGCCAACTCGCTGGCCGCACGATACGAGCGCATTTCCCAAGACAGCATCAGTTCGGCGAACAATGCCCGATCGCTCCAGGGCAGGGCGGTTCCGCCAATGGCGGTTTTGGTCGCGGATGATGCCGCGTCCGGCCTCGACGGATGTCGCAAAGCCAGCCTGCCGCAAGGCTTCGATCAGAGTGGTCTTGCCGGAGCCTGGGCCGCTGGTCAGCACGAAGAATCGGTCGGAATCGTTTTTCATTTTTCATCGGTGGAGAAAGAGGCACGCGCCGCAGCGGCTTCGCGGCCTACGGACCGTGCGAAGTCTCGACGGTGGCAGCCGTTGTGCGTGACGCAAATTGAAGGGGGAGAAGTGGAGGTTTCTGTTGCCAGGTACCTCCGAACCCCGCCTAGAAGTGCGAACCCCTAGGGCTTGATTTGAAGCTATCGCACTGCATTAAGCAGCGAGACGTGCTTCCGCATAGTTGTCGTTGGCAACTATAAGTTTAGCCCGATAACGGTGGTACAATGCCGGGCAAAAGTACGATCTTTACACCTTCGTCGATCCTATTTCGCCCCCAGCAAAAACCGCTCCGTCTTAAACAGCGGCTTTTGGTGGAGGCGCCGGGTACCGCCCCCGGGTCCGAACGGCTTATTTCATCGCCCATTTATCGCCATAGTCGGTCAAGCCGACGAAGCGAATATAGGGTGCGTCGCGTGGAAATGAAAGGCCGCAATGGCGCTTTGTCCCTGTGTCAAATCGCGACGCCGAGGGTTGACTTGGGAGCGGTCTCAACCGAAGCTTTGCGAGCGGTGAGGAGTTACCGACCTAGCGCATAAGTTGCGAAGCGCGCCACAGCCCTCACCGATCGGATCCGTGGCGCCGACGAGGGGAATTTTGATGGTCGACTATCTTGCGGATGTGAAGAAATATGACGGCGCGGCAAACGCCGATGCGGTCGAAAAGATCGTCAAGCATCTGGGCATTGCGCTGAGGAACCGCGACTCCTCGCTGGTGTCCTGCACGGACCCGAAGGAATTGGCACGGGTCAAGGAGAACTGGGTGGCCAAGAAGCTCGGCGTCAGCGACGGGGCGAAAGCCGACGCGGCGATCGAGAAGACCTGCAAGGCGATGCACGCCGACAACACCAAGAACCGCGTGACCTTCTACTATCTGGTGGCCAAGGACCTGGGCAAGCTCGGTTCCCTCTAAGGATTTGGTGGCATGGCGACACTGGTGGCTGAATGCGTCGCTTCAGTGTCGATTCTGCTACTTGCCGGATGTAGGCGCCGCCCCTCATTGCCCTGCCGGGCATTTCTCCCCGTATAGTGATGGGGAGAAATGGGCTGGCCGCAGCCTCGACGTGTATTTATCGCTGACAATTGGCGAATTCAGGGACGATAGCGTCCCTCTCCCCGTTACTATACGGGGAGAGGACACCGGTGTCCGAACCGGATAGATAGGTAACAGAATGGACCGATAGCATGGGTGACAGTTTTCTTGTCCGCCGGGAGGA
>NZ_JAIUGQ010000063.1:0-21739 GCF_020164715.1 Mesorhizobium sp. ESP7-2 | reverse complement strand
ATCGCACCAAAAGAGAGGAACGACGATGTCGAAAAGCTCACCGGAAGCACAACCGATTAAGATGGCAAGATAAAAGGGCGCACATTGTGCGGCGGTCGGTTGGTTGTATTCGCTGCATTTTTCCCCACTTCCCGCACATTGCAGCGCCTCGGCGCAATGTGCGGAGGACATGCAAGTTATTGTATTTGCTTCGCTGTTTGCAGCGTGCGGGCCGCAGCGATGTCCGATGAGCGCGATTTCCGTGTCCGTCCGGGCCGCATTCGCTCGACGCGAGCCCAATCGTCGCGGCCCTTCATCGTCCAGGCGCTGGCGGCCGCTCAGAAGGCTGGCGGTGGCGTGTCGCAGTCCGGCCGGATCAGCCCCGGGAACCGCTCGCAGTTCGGACGCGGCAGGGTGGCCAGCATCCAGGCCAACCGTTTGCTTACCGGCCGCTCCCGCGTCACCACGATCAAGACCCGCGTGGTTCGCCATTCGAAACATAGCGCGCCCCTGGGCACCCATCTCAACTATCTGCGGCGCGAGGGCGTCACACGCGATGACGCGAAAGCCCGCATGTTCGGACCGGAGGTCGACGATGCGTCGACCACGGATTTCGTCGCGCGCTGCAAGGACGACCGCCATCATTTCCGCTTCATCGTCTCGCCAGAGGATGCCGTCGAGATGGCCGACCTGAAGTCCTTCACCCGTGATCTCATGGGTCGCATGCAGAAGGATCTCGGTACGTCACTCGACTGGGTCGCGGTCGATCATTGGAACACCGACAATCCGCATGTCCACGTCATCCTGCGCGGCCGGGCCGACGACGGCCAGGACCTGGTGATCTCGCGCGACTACATCAGCCGTGGCATGCGCGATCGCGCCAGCGATCTCATCACGCAGGAGCTCGGCCCCCGATCCGATCTCGAAATCCGCCGGCATGTCGAGCGTCAGGTCGAGGCCGAGCGGTGGACCGGGCTCGATCGCCAGTTGCTGCGGGACGCGCGCGACAATGGCCTCATCGATCTCGCGCCGCATGCCGATCGCCAGCCTGATGAATTCGTCGCGCCCAAGCTCGGGCGGCTGCGCAGGCTGGAAACCCTCGGCCTCGCCGAGCAGCTCGGTCCGGGCCAGTGGGTTGTCAGCGACAGAGCGGAGGCAACGCTGCGCCAGATGGGTGAGCGCGGCGATATCATCAAACGCATGCATCGTGCATTCGCGGCCCGCGATATCGAGCGCGCGACCGCCAGCTATGTGCTGGCCGCCGAGAACGTCGATGAGAAGACTATCGGCCGGCTGGTCGAGCGCGGACTGGATGACGAACTCAAGGGCACCGCCTATGCCGTGATCGATGGCGTCGACGGCCGCTGCCACCACGTCCGGCTCGCCGATCTCGAGGCGGCGGGCGACGGCGCGCCAGGCTCGGTTGTTGAACTGCGCAAATTTGAGGACGCTCAGGGACGCCGGCGGCTGGCGCTTGCCGTGCGCTCCGATCTCGCCATCGAGCGTCAGGTCGTTGCGGAGGGGGCGACCTGGCTCGACCGCCAGGCGCTTGCCCGTCCTGCCGCGGCTCTTTCCGAGAGTGGCTTCGGCGCCGAGGTGCTCCAGGCGCTCGATCGGCGCGCCGAGCACCTGGTCGGATTGGGGCTGGCCGAGCGGCGGCCGGGCGGTACCGTCTTTGCCGGCAACTTGGTCGACACGCTGCGCCGAAGGGAACTCGACGCGCTGGGCAGCCGGCTCGCGGTCCAAACCGGCCAGCCATTCAACCGCGCCGCCAAAGGCGAATTCGTGTCCGGCACCTACAGGCAGCGCTTCGCGCTCGCATCGGGCCGTTTCGCGATGATCGATGACGGGCTCGGCTTTCAGCTGGTGCCCTGGACGCCATCGTTGGAGCGTCATCTAGGAAATCACGTCTCCGGGGTCATTCGCGGCGACGGCGGCGCCGATTGGAGTTTCGGCCGCAAGCGCGGACTTGGTTTGTGACGGCGCCTTTTACGACGAACCGATCTGACTGCCGATCGCCTGTCTTCCTCACCGACAGCGCGACGCGGCGCGATTGGCGTGATCCGGCTGTTGAATTTCTCCTAAACCTCGCCGACCTCGGGAGCGAGGAGAAGCGAGATGTCGGGAACAAAAGTCCTCTGGGGGCAAATCGTCCTCGTCTTCCTGATCGTGCTCGTCACGATCTGGGCCTCGACGCAATGGTCGGCCTGGCAGCTGGGCTATCAGGAGCGGCTGGGGGCGCCGTGGTTCGTCATCGGCGGGATGCCAGTCTATTACCCGCCCGCCATCTTCTGGTGGTGGTATTTCTACGACGCCTATGCGCCGGGCATCTTCGTGCGCGGCGGTCTGATTGCCGCCTCGGGCGGTTTCATCGCGATCGCCATGGCGATCGGCATGTCGCTGTGGCGTGCCCGCGAGGCGACGAAGGTCGCGACCTATGGCTCCGCGCGCTGGGCCGAAAGGAGCGAGGTGCAGGCGGCAGGCCTGCTTGCCCCCGACGGCGTGGTGCTGGGGTGCTTTGGATCTCACTATCTGCGCCACGATGGGCCCGAGCATGTGCTTTGCTTTGCGCCGACGCGCTCGGGGAAGGGTGTCGGCCTTGTCGTGCCATCGTTGCTGACCTGGCCTGGCTCGGCGATCGTCCATGACATCAAGGGCGAGAACTGGAGCCTCACTGCCGGTTTCCGCGCCCGCCACGGACGGGTGCTGCTGTTTGATCCGACAAACGCCAGGTCGGACGCATACAACCCTTTGCTCGAGGTTCGTCGCGGTGAATGGGAGGTCCGCGACGTCCAAAACATCGCTGACATCCTTGTCGACCCGGAAGGCTCGCTTGAACGGCGCAATCATTGGGAAAAGACGAGCCACGCGCTCTTGGTCGGCGCGATCCTGCATGTGCTCTATGCCGGGCCGGATAAGACACTGGCCGGCGTCGCGGCGTTCCTGTCCGATCCGAAGCGGCCGATCGAATCGACCTTGTCAGCCATGATGACGACGCCGCATCTGGGGGAGGGCGGCCCGCACCCGGTGATCGCGAGCGCCGCCCGGGAACTTCTGAACAAATCCGACAACGAACGTTCCGGCGTGCTTTCGACCGCGATGTCCTTCCTCGGGCTTTATCGCGATCCGGTGGTGGCGGAGGTGACCCGCGCTTGCGGCTGGCGCATTGCCGACCTGGTCGCCGAGGCTCGTCCAGCGACGCTCTATCTCGTCGTGCCGCCGTCCGACATCAGTCGCACCAAACCGCTGATCCGTCTCATCCTCAACCAGATCGGCCGCCGTCTGACCGAGGATCTGCACGCCAGGACGAATCGCCATCGATTGCTTCTGATGCTTGACGAATTCCCGGCGCTCGGAAGGCTCGACTTCTTCGAGTCGGCGCTCGCTTTCATGGCCGGCTACGGGTTGAAAAGCTTCCTGATCGCGCAGTCCCTCAACCAGATCGAGAAGGCCTACGGGCCGAACAATTCGATACTGGACAACTGCCATGTGCGCGTCAGCTTCGCGACCAACGACGAGCGCACTGCCAAGCGCGTGTCGGATGCCCTGGGCACGGCAACCGAGCTGAAGGCGATGAAGAACTATGCCGGTCACCGGCTCTCGCCATGGCTCGGTCATCTCATGGTTTCGCGCTCGGAGACGGCGCGACCATTGCTGACGCCCGGCGAGATCATGCAATTGCCGGCTGGCGATGAGATCGTCATGCTGGCCGGCACGCCGCCGATCCGGGCGAAGAAGGCGCGCTATTTCGAAGACCGGCGATTGCGGGAGCGCATTCTGCCGCCACCGCCTGTCACGGATCGAGCCGAGCCGAAGCCTGACGATTGGACGGCGCTTCCATTGCCGCTTCCGCCACCGGATACGGGAGCCGCAACTGTCATGGCGAAAACCCAGCAGGAATCGACCGAGTCCGAGCTGCGACGTCAGCCCGAACTCGATCCCCTTCTCGGGGCTGTGGCGGAGCCACCGCTCGTCAACGAATTCGAGATCGACGCGCCTGACGAGGCCGATGATCTGGCTGCGAGCAGCAGCCGGATGGCTCGCCTTGTTCGGGGCGTGGCGCGTCAGATCGCGCTCGATCCGGACGACGGCATGGGGCTGTGACGACTGTGGCGGCAAGCAAGAAAAAGGTGCAGATTTCCGTCTATCTTGATCCTGCAGTGATGGCGGCGCTCCTCGAATATGCCGCCCGGCGCGATCGCTCGCAGTCGCTCATCGCTGAAGCGGCGATCGCCTCTTTCCTCTCTCCGGATGCCGACGCGCAACGCGAGGCGGCGATCTCCAAGCGTCTCGACCGGATCGACCGCCGGATCGCGCGGCTGGAGCGCGATGTCGGCATCTCGGTCGAAACGCACGCGGTATTCATCCGCTTCTGGCTGGCCACCACTCCGGCGCTGCCTGAGCCGATGGCCCAGGCAGCGCGCGCCAAGGCAAGCGAGCGTTATGAAGCTTTCGTTTCCGCGCTTGGCAGGCGCCTAGCCAAAGGACCGAATTTGCGGCAGGAGCTTCCCGACGACGTCGAGCCTTCCCGCGATCCGGAACAAACGTGATCTGAAGGGGTGTTGGCGGACCGTGGCGCCGCCCGAGCTCGCGCGGCGCCTCCAATCCTGCTGATGCCAGCGCCTTCGGCCGCCGAGCGCTGGTCAGTTGGCGGCACCGCACAACTGCGACGTCGTCAATCCTGGCGGCACGTTTTCCGTGGGACCAAATCCGTACTTCGCCATGATGGTGGCAATCGTGCCGTTCGACATGACCTTTGCAAGGCCCTGATTGTAAAGGTCGCGCAGGTCGCCATCATCCTTCCTGAACGCGATCGCGATGTAGCTGATCGACTTCTCGTCGGTCGTGAATGGGTTGGCCCGCTCCAGATCGGGGCTCTTTTTGCCGGCCAGCAGCCCGATCACCGTCGGGGAAGAGAATACCGCGGCGTCGATGCGGCCGGCGCGCAGTGCCGCGATGTTGGTCTCGATGTCGGGAAACTGCAGGATGCGATCCCCAGGGACGCCCTCGGCGACGGCGTTCTGGATGACGTTGCTGCCGCGGCCGCCGCCCATGATCGTGTCGGATTTCTTGGCAAGATCCGCATAGCTATGGATCGCCTTGGGGTTGCCGGCGAGTACGATCGCCGCGTCGTCCGACCTCAGGTCAGGAGCACCGAAGGCGACCTGCTGACATCGCGGCGGTGTTATCGACAGGCCGGACGCCACGGCGTCGAAACGCCCGGCCATCAAGCCAGGGATCAACGCACCGAACTCGGTGACCTCGAAGTCGATCTGCTTGACCCCGAGATCGGCGAACGCAGCTTTCAGCAGGTCCGGGTGCCAGCCGAGCAACTCGCCGGTTCCTTCCTTCTTGTAGCCCCATGGCGAACGGTTGTGGATGCCGATGACGATCCGTCCGTCCTTCAAGACGCGTTCTTTTGTCGTCTCCGCCGCGGCCGGCAACACAGATCCAACAACCGCGGCATAGACGATGCAGGCAAGGCCAATGGCGGCCGATCGGGCTCGAAATTTCATCGTGCAGTCCTCCCAAGAGATTGAGTTGCGCGCAGGCGTTCCGCCTCAGCCGCTCAACGCTACGTTGACGAGCGCCAAGTCGTCAATATAGATGTACAAAATATGTACATAATATTGCGAGCGCAGTAATGAGAGGCGCTCTCGCTCGTAGCGCGAGGGCATTACATTTGTGCGTGAATGGCGGTCGAGTTGACGCCGCCCCCCAATCTCGCTTCCAGCCGCCGGGCGCGATGACCGACGCAGAATACCCGGCCGATCAGATAGGCAAGACTTCCGAGCGCTTGACCTGGCCGAGGGCGAAGCTGCTTTCGATGGAAGCGATGTTGTCCAGCCGCGTCAGCTTGTCCTTGATGAACCGCTCATAAGCCTCGAGGTCGCGCACCACGATGCGCATCAGGTAGTCGCGCTGGCCGGTCATCAGATAACAGTCGACAACTTCCGGCCAGCGCAGCACGGCTTGCGAGAAGCGGTCGAGATCGTCTTCGCGTTGCCGTTCAAGCTTGATCGACGCGAAAGCACTGATCGGCAAGCCGAGCTTCTTCTGGTCGACGACCACGGTGTAGCCCTTGATGACGCCGGCGCTCTCCAGCAGCCTGACGCGCCGCGCGCAAGGCGAGGGCGACAGACCGACGGCTTCGGCGAGGTCGTTCGTCGTCGCCTTGGCGTTTTTCTGCAGCGCGGCGATGATCTTCAGGTCGATTGCGTCAAGCGCCGGATTTGGCATGTTTCCCTCGACTGCACGTGATTATTGGCCGGATCAGCCAATATCATCGATCGCTGCGCGCAAGAATAGTCACATTCGGAAGATCGAGGCAGCTATCGTTGAGCCGCGATTTCACAGGAGCCGACGATGACGATCCTTTCCGAGCTTGAGCGCAAGGTTCTCTGGCTGGCTGTGTGGATGATCCATCACGCCAATCATGTCCGAGGGGCGGAGGACGGCCTCAAGGTCGGGGGCCACCAGGCATCGTCGGCGTCCGCCTCGACCTTGATGACGGCGCTCTATTTCCAGATTCTGAGGCCGCAGGACCGCGTTGCCGTCAAGCCGCATGCGAGCCCCGTTTTTCATGCCATCCAGTATCTGTTTGGTAAGCAGACGCTCGAGCAGCTGCAGAATTTTCGTGGCTATCACGGCGCGCAGTCCTATCCGTCCCGAACCAAGGATATCGACGATGTCGATTTCTCGACCGGGTCGGTTGGACTGGGCGTGGCGCAGACCCTGTTCTCCTCCCTGGTCCAGGATTATGTCAGGGCAAAAGGCTGGAACACGGACCGGCCGGAGGGCCGGATGGTCGCCCTCCTCGGCGACGCCGAAATGGATGAAGGCAATATCTTCGAGGCGCTTCTCGAAGGCTGGAAGCACGGCCTGCGCAACACATGGTGGGTCGTCGACTACAACAGGCAGAGCCTCGACGCGGTGGTGCGCGAAGGCCTGTGGCAGCGTTTCGAATCCATTTTTCGCAACTTCGGCTGGGATGTGGTGATCCTTAAGCATGGAACATTGCAACAGGCCGCCTTCGAGGAAGAGGGCGGCGAAAAGCTGCGGGCCTGGATCGATGCATGCCCCAATCAGCTCTATTCCGCGCTGACCTTCCAGGGCGGGGCTGCATGGCGCAGGCGCCTGCTGGACGATCTGGGCGATCAGGGCCCGGTCACGCGTCTGATCGAGACGCGCAGCGACGAAGAGCTTGCCGCCCTGATGGCAAATCTCGGCGGCCACGATCTGGCGAGGATCATCGATGCCTTCGAGGAAGCGCGCGGGCATGATCGCCCGACCTGTTTCATCGCCTATACGATCAAGGGCTTCGGCCTCCCGCTGGCCGGCCACAAAGACAATCACGCCGGACTGATGACACCGGCGCAAATGGAAACTCTGCGACAGAGCATGAATGTCCGCGGGGGGCGTGAATGGGACCTGTTCGAGGGCCTCGCATACGATGAGACCGCGATCCGGTCCTATCTCACATCGGTTCCTTTCGCGCAGGCGGTCCCGCGTCGCCACCAAGCCCCTGCTGTTCCGGTGCCAGCGCGGATCGGCTTCAGCGCCCAGGCCTCGATGTCGACACAACAGGGTTTCGGGCTTTTGATGCACGAGATCGCCAAGTCGGACAGCGACTTTGCCAAGCATGTCGTTACCACGTCCCCCGACGTCACGGTGTCGACCAATCTCGGGGCATGGGTCAACAGGCGGGGTCTGTTCGCGCGCGCCGGGCAGGCGGACGTGTTCCGTGAAGAACGCATCCCCTCCACCTTCAACTGGACCTTTTCGCCGTCGGGACAGCATTTTGAACTGGGCATCTCGGAGATGAACCTCTTCACGATGCTTTCGGCGCTGGGCTTGTCGCACTCGCTTCACGGGGAGCGCCTGCTTCCGGTCGGAACGCTCTACGATCCGTTCATCGAGCGCGGCCTCGATGCGCTCAACTATGCCTGCTACCAGGACGCCCGCTTTGTTCTGGCGGCAACGCCCTCAGGCGTGACGCTGGCGCCCGAAGGCGGAGCGCATCAGTCGATCGCCACGCCATTGATCGGCATGGCGCAGGACGGCCTGGCGACATTCGAGCCGGCTTATGCCGACGAGCTGGCAGTCGTCCTGCGTTGGGCATTCGACTACATCCAGCGTTCCGGCGAAGCAGAGCCCGACGACCATACCTGGCTGCGCGATCAGACCGGAGGTTCGGTTTACCTCAGGCTCTCGACGCGATCTATAGAACAGCCGGTCCGGCGGATGGAGGACCAGCTGGCGCGCGACATCGTCGATGGCGCCTACTGGTTGCGCAAACCCGGGCCGAACGCCGACGTGGTGATCGCCTATTCGGGGGCTGTCGCGCCGGAGGCGGTACAGGCACTGGGGTTGATGGCCGGAGATCGGCGCGATGTCGGCCTTCTGGCCGTGACCTCGGCCGATCGGCTGAACGCCGGATGGTCAGCCGCCGCCCGGGCGCGCCAGTATGGCCATCCGCGCGCCTCCAGTCATGTCGAGCGCCTGTTGGCCGGTCTCCCGGCCTCATGCGCCATCGTGACGGTGTTGGACGGGCACCCCGCGACCCTGGCCTGGCTGGGATCGGTGCATGGTCATCGCACGCGTGCCCTGGGCGTCGAGCATTTCGGCCAGACCGGTACGATCGCGGATCTCTACCGGCATTACGGTATCGATGCGCAAGGTATCATGGCTGCGGCGCAGTCGGTTTCGGCCGGCAGGCCGCTGCGGCACCTTGACTCCGCCGCATGACGATCGATCACGCATCCCCTCCCGGCCGGCTCGTTCGATAAAAAGCCGTCAATACCGGAATTCCTTGAGGGCAGGTGTCAGCCGTCGGCGCCATCCTCCTCCGCTGCGAGAAAGCGCGGGGGAGATGAAAATGGCTGGCGCCGGCGATCTTATGAGCCATGAAACGCTGCGGCCGTCGATGGGGACGGGAGCGGCGATTGCGCATCACGGCGAACTCATCCAGGGCGTCTTCAAGGATGATGGCGGGCGCCTTCATCGCGGGCTCGTCACGCTGCCGATCGCCGGTTTGAGGTCCGAGGCGACCTTTGCCAAGAGCGACGGCAATGCGGTCTTTGTCCACCCCGATCACAAGGTCAAGGCGTCGGCAGCCGCGCGGCTCACGCTCGATTTCTTGAACGTCGCCGGCGGTGGCGAGCTGTCGCTTCAAAGCTCGATTCCCGTGGGGCACGGCTACGGCTCATCGACCGCGGACGTCGTCGCTTCCATTCGCGCAGTCGCCGCGGCCTTCAAGGTCCAGTTGCGGCCCTCGAGCATCGGGCGTCTGGCCGTTGCCGCCGAGCGCGCCAGTGACGCGATCGCCTTCGACGACCACGCGGTCCTGTTCGCGCAACGCGAAGGCACGGTGATCGAGAATTTCGGAGGCTCCCTGCCGCCGCTGCTTCTGGTCGGGTTCAAGGCATGCGGTGGCGTCCCGGTCGACACATTGCAGCTGCCGCCCGCGCGCTACGACAGTGCCGAAATCCAGGAATTCGGCGTGCTTCGGGCGCTGGTGGCGCGGGCGGTTCGTCTTCAGGATCCATATCTTCTCGGACGCGCCGCGTCGGCCAGTGCCTTGATCAGTCAACGGCACTTGCCGAAACAGGGCTTCGACGAGATCGCCGAAATCGCCAGGCGGGCCGGGGCGTGCGGGGTGCAAGTCGCCCATAGCGGCTCGTTGTTCGGTCTGATTTTCGATCTTTTCGCATCGAATCTGAAGCGACGGGCGGCCCTGGTCGCACAGCAGATAAGACGCGCCGGCTTCAAGGATGTCGAGTTCCATCTGGTCAACGCGGAGGGCTGGACATGGTGAGCCTCGACGTTGACTATTTCAGGGACCTTGAAACCCCTCGGCTTGCGCTCCTGGCGCCAAATTTAGTGGCGGCCGCCTTTCCGCTGATGAAGCTGATGCCGGCCCGCTACATCCTGGATCGGGCGGCGTCGAATGGCGAACTGAAGGCAGGCTCCCACATTGTCGAGACGACGTCCGGCACGTTCGGCATGGCGGTGGCGCTGCTCGCAGCGGCACGTGACTATCGCCTGACCCTCGTCACCGCTTCAACACTGATCGATGCCAAATACAAAGCCCGCCTGGAGCGCATCGGCGCCACGGTCATCGCGCTTGACGATGCGCGCGGCGACGGGAATCAGCCTGGCCGGCTTGAGCGCCTGCAGGAAATCCTGGCCAAGGAGCCGGACGGCTTCTGGACCCGCCAATACGACAGTCCCGGTAACTGGCTCGCCTATGCGCGGCTGGCTGAATTTTTCATCCGGGCAGTGGGCAGGGTTGACTGCCTGGTCGGCTGCGTCGGTACGGGCGGCTCGCTATGCGGCACAGCGTCCTTTCTGCGAACGGTGTTTCCCCATCTGACGGTATTCGCCGTCGATACCCATCGCAGCATTCTGTTCGGGCAGCCCGTCGGCAAACGCATGCTGCGGGGCTTGGGCAACAGCGTCCTGCCGAAAAACGTAAGACATGAACTTGTCGACGAGATCCATTGGGTCGGCGCCTATCCGGCGTATATGGCCGCGCACCGCTTGCTGCGCGAGCAGGGAATCTTCATGGGGCCGACCAGCGGCGCCGCCGCGTTGGTGGCGCAATGGGTTGCAACCACGCTTCCGGACGCGCAGGTCGCGGTCATCATGCCTGACGAAGGCCATCGCCATGTCGAGACCGTCTACAATGACGATTGGCTCCGGTCCCTGCCTGGCTGGCCCTGCAAGGAACTGCCTGAGCCGAGGACGCTGACGACAATCGCACCGGCCGCGGAGACGCAATGGACACGCTTCCTTTGGTTGCGTCGCAGTCTCGACGATGTGCTGAAAGCGCAGGCACCGGGTGAGGTGCCGCCGGCTATCGGCGCTGTGGAAAATCTATGAAACGAGATCCAGCCCGCTTCTGTCGAGCCAGCGCCAGGCGTCGTCCGTCGTCTGGAAGATCTGATCGTGTTCGTTCGATCCAGCGGACCGATCGAGGTCCTTGAGACCGCTGGCTGTCACGACGGCCACGACACGGTCTGTGGCTGCGATGATACCTTGGTCCTTGAGCGTCGAAATGGCGATTAGCGGCGTGACCGACGCCAGTTCGGCAAAGATACCTTCGTCCCGCGCAAGCCGTTCCTGCATCGCGATCAGCCCGTGATTGTTGACGGGGACGGCGTGCCCGCCGGAGTCGCGCAGAGCCTTAAGCGCCTGAAAGGTGCTGCGCGGGGTGCCGATCGAAACGGCAAGGCTGTCGAAGGGCATTTTGCGTTCACTCAAGGCATCGGCGCCGCTGGCGAGGGCGTCCGCCAAGGACCCGTGCACCTCTGCGGCGACGAGACGGGGCAGCCGCGTGATCGACCCTTGCGCGTACAGCTCGCAAAAGCCGGCCCACACGCCCGACAATGCATCGCCATAGCAGACCGGCAGGACGCACCAGTCCGGTGCCGTGCCATCCGATTGCTCGACGATCTCGTAGGCAATCGTCTTGTAGCCCTCGATGCCGAGTGGATGGCTGCCGACGACTGGACCGTGATAGGGCGAGGCGATGAACCAGTCGTAGCGGGCAGACGCCTGTTCCAGCATGGACCATCGGTCCATTTTGCTGACCAGGGGCAGGACCGTCGCGCCATATTTTCGGATCTGCGCCAGCATCGCGCCGGCGGAGTCCGCGAAAGTGGTGACGACGCATTTGAGCCCGGCTCTAGCCGCGTAAGCCGCCAGCGAAGCGCCGGCGTTTCCCGATGAGGCGGTCGCGACGATCTTCGCGCCGCGTGCGCGCGCCACGCTGACCGCGATGGTCGAGAAGCGGTCCTTGTGCGACCAGGTCGGGTTTCGGCCTTCATCCTTGATTGCAAGATCCGGCACGCCGAGAAACGAGCCGATACGCGGCGCCGCAAGCAAGGGTGTCAAGCCCTCGCCGAGGCTCACGGCATCCGCGGCTGTGCAAGGCAGCATGTGCGCAAAGCGCCATAGCGAGCGCGCGGCAGTGGCGCCGTCCAAAAGGGGAGGGTGCGGGGCGACGTAAACCGGCCGAAGGTTTGCCGGCGCGGTGTCTCGGCACCGCGCGCACCCTTTGGAGTCGATGGTGACGTTGGCGGGATAGGCAGCGCCGCATCGGATGCAGGCGAACTCCAGGACCCGGCTTTTGTCCATATCGGGACGGCTGGTCTCGCCTGAGGAGTGCGCGGACATGTCGTGCGCGAGGTCGCGAAACGGCCGGCTCGCCATGGCTATTCCTTGTCCAGGAAACGATGAATTCGCTGGTTGTTTCAAACAGCCAACAGCGCCGCTGTCAATGCGGAATGTGCACTATAGTGTGTCGCACCATAGTGCGCGTCGTAGCATCCGTTGTTTGATGAAACTTCGTGGGGTTTTTGGCCTGAACGTGCAGCGGCTTCGGAGAGAGAGAAAACTCTCTCAGGAGCAGTTGTCTTTCGTTTCGGGCCGCACGCGAGCCTATATCAGCAGCGTCGAAGCCGGGAGGCGCAACGCCACCCTGGATACAGTCGAAATTTTGGCCAAGGCATTGAATGTCGACCCGCAAGAGTTGGTTTCGGCAAGCCCGGCCAATAAGCGAGCTATTCGGGTGACGAAACCTGCCGCTTCAAAGACGGCCGGCTGAAGCCAGCCGGCATCAATGTAGTAATGATCGAATTTTCACTTATCTCACCTTCGTGACAGGTGATTGACTCCTTTAGTGTACATTCGATGCGTGTCCTATTGAAGATTGTATCTGAACACGCATAGGTTGTTCTGCGGGTAGGGCCTGAGTGTAGTCGAGGCTGCCATGGAGAACGAAATTGTTGTTGACCTCTTTGCGGCGATCTCGAAGATCGACACTGCGCTCTCGGCTGATGCAATCCTTCAAGAGTTCCGCTCAGCCCTGGCACGCTACGGATTGCGCAGTTTTCTGATCACCGGCCTGCCCGTGCCGCACGATACAGACTGGCAGCGGGAAATCCTGGGCGATGGCTGGCCTCTCGACTGGTATCGTCGCTACGTGTCCGAGGATCACTTTTTGCACGATCCTTGCGTTGCGCAGTGCCGGCACTCGCCAGAGCCCTTCCTGTGGCGCGAGCTTCCCGCCGCAAAGCTGTCGACACGCGCGAAGCTGGTGATGGACGAGGCAGCTGAATTCGGGATGAGAGAAGGTATCTGTGTCCCCATACACGTGCCTCTTTCGGGTCCCAGTGTCGTCACCGCGGCGAGCGACGGGATGGAAGTTGCGCCACGCGAAATGCCCGTTATCGAGACGCTTTGCGTGCACACTTTTCGGAGCCTCTCGGCGCTGGGAACGCCGGGCGATGGCGATGAGCCCATGCCTTTGACGGCGCGTGAGCGCGAACTTCTGGAGTGGAGCGCACAAGGCAAGTCCGCCGACGACATCGCTTGTATCCTGGGCGTCACCAGGAACACGGTCGAAAGCCATCAGCGCAACATTCGAGGAAAGCTCGACGCGATAAACGTGTCCCATGCCATCGTCAAGGCGCTGCGACGGCAGGAAATCCAGATTTAGCAATACCTGAATACCGTCATACGTACCGCAAGTCCGTTTTCCTACGACCCTGCGCCTGGAGGCGTCATGGTTCGTATGCATTTGGTCACCTGGGATAACAGGAAGCACTACAGGAAAGTTCTGGAACGCTACTTTCGCATAAGGTACGACATTTACGTCAAGCAGAGGCGGTGGCGCGCCGTCGCCCGGCCCATCAACATCGAGATCGACGCCTTCGACAACGAGCATGCGCTTTATGTCCTGGCGCTTGACACCAACGGCAAGATCGTCGGCGGCTCCCGTCTCGTGCCGACGCTGGAGCCGCATCTGATGAGCGAGGTCTTCCCGGTTCTCGCCGGCGGCACGCCGCCGAGAGCGGCTGATATTTTCGAATGGACGCGTTTCTTCGTCGATCCATCGCTTCGCACGCACGGCGCCTCGTCGCCGATCGCCGGCTTCGTTCTCTGTGGTCTGCTCGAGACGGCTCAAAGGCTGGGGATTCGACAGATCAGCGTGGTATGCGAAACATTCTGGCCAAAACGCCTGCGCGCGCTTGGATGGACGCTCGCCGAACTCGGCGACGTTCTCGAGCATCCGGACGGCGACATTATAGCGCTGCTGATTGACGTCACGCCTGAGGCTATTGAGCAGACGCGGCGCGCTTATGGCATAACCGGTGTTATACTTGCGGAGATACCCACCGCCAGCTGAAGTTCCCCAGCAGTAGGCCGCCAATCGATCGCGAATTGTAGAACTATCCGACAACCACTTTGGGGCCGTTTCCAGCCCGTCCGGTTATGGACGAGCTTGGCGATAACCTGACACTCTCCAACGGCTTTCAACGAATCTTGGAACAGCTACGGTTGGCTTCGCCGGCAGAAGCGAGTGCATTGTTTGCGCGCTATTAACGCTGGCGCAATCATCCCGTTCTAGAGAGCTTGCCGCAAGGCGTTACGGCTATCCCCTTATCTTCGCCTCCGGTATGAGCCTGGGATGGTTTTCCCACCAGTACAACGAAGCGACCTCCGGTCTGGAGGCCCTCAGACGTACCGTCCTTAGCGCCTGCCTCCACTCCACGATATGTGTAGCGAGTGCAGCCGAACTGAACGGGGGCGATGGCCCTCGATACTACTTGGGTCCGGGCGGAAAGCTCTATTAGGTCACCAGCCCCTTATTCGCGCCATACGGGGCATCACGGCTACCGGGCATTCTTGACTGCTGCTGGGGCCTTCCCTGGCGCCGCTGCTAGCGATAGCCTCTAGCGCTGCAAGTAAAGCCGGACACCAATCCCACAAGTTGAAGCACCTGATGCCGTTTACGCCGCTTTAAAGCCGGAGGAATGATTGACCCCTGATGCCTGCCCATTCTGCACCAGCACAGAAGTTAGGCCCCATATCAGGCGAGACATGCGTGTAGTCATTGTCTGCGATGAATGCGGAGCGTCAGGGCCGATATGCATTGATCAGGACGCCGCCGCTGAAAGCTGGAATAGCCGTCCTTGGAAAGGCAACCAGCGGCCTGCATCATCGAGCTATCGGTAGACACCAAAAACATATTTAAGTTTTATTGGATTGAATGATCAGGCAATATAATATCCCTCCTCAAACGGCGAATGTGTGTCGCATGGGGAGGCACTATAGTGACTAATGTGACGACTGAGCTTCGCGTTCCAGCGGCGCAGTACATTCGCATGTCAACAGAGCACCAGCGCTATTCTCTTGAAAACCAGATCGCTGCCATTGCGGAGTATGCCGAGACACGGGGCTTCGCTATTGTCCAGACCTATTCCGATGCCGGTAAGAGCGGCTTGAGCTTGAAAGGGAGAGAGGGACTCAAGCAGTTGTTGGGCGACGTGGTGACTGGCAGGCGCAGTTATTCGGCAGTTTTGGTTCTGGACGTTAGCCGGTGGGGCCGCTTTCAGGATGCTGATCAATCCGCACATTATGAGTTCCTGTGTCGAGATGCAGGGGTTGCGGTGGAATACTGCGGCGAGCCGTTCGAGAACGACGGCAGTATGGTTTCGTCAATCGTGAAGAATCTAAAGCGGGTGATGGCGGGCGAGTTCAGCCGTGAGCTCTCGGCCAAAGTCTCAAGGGCGCAGAAGCAGCAGGCCAGCCTTGGATTTAAGCAAGGCGGCCAAATGCCTTATGGAACAAGACGAATGCTCGTTAGCAAAGATCGGGAACCTCGATTTCTCCTCGGACCGGGCGAACAAAAGGGGCTAGACACCGATCGTGTTGTCTTTGTGCCGGGCCCAGGCGAGGAGATCGGGATCGTCCGACGCATTTTCCGGATGTTCGTTGACCAAAGACGAAGCATGAGCAGCATTGCGAAAAAGCTAAACGAGGAAGGTGTGCCTTCAACAGACGGTTGGCGGTGGACATTGGGGCGGGTCAGAACCGTTCTGAAAAGCGAGTTGATGATCGGATATTATGTCTTCAACCGAACCACAGGGCGATTGAGAGGGCCGTCTCGACCAAATCCTCCGAACCTATGGGTCAGAACACGGGTCATGGAGCCGATTGTGGACTCAAGACAGTTCGCAAAGGCCCAACGGGAGATGGGGTACAAGCGCGGGTACGGCTATGCGAAGTCTGACATGGTCAAAGGCCTTCGTCGGCTTTTGCGAGAAAAAAAGAAGCTCTCTTCGGACATCATTGACGTCTGCACCTACACGCCTTGCGCACGATCTTATGGAGAGCGTTTTGGAGGCCTACGGGCTGCCTACGCCATCGTGGGCTACGAGTGCCGCTGGCGACCTGGGCCGCGTCGCAGATTTTCGGATGAGGAGCTCCTTGATGGCATCCGGCGGCTACACACTGCGTTCGGCCATGTTACCATTGCGCTCATCAATGCCGACCCAGACCTACCACGGGCTTTCGTCTTCATGCGGAGATTTGGCACGATGACTAGAGCCTATGGGCTGGCAGGCTTTCCAACTACTAAGGCAGAGGCATGTTCTGCCGCGCGAAAGAGGGCTAGCCCGCGCCTTCGAGAGGGATTGCGATACGAACCGTCCAGGCCGCGCAGCGAACGAACCAGATAGCCCGCGAGGGTAGCAACGCCTGTGAACATTGATTCACCTCGGACGATACAGTCGCTAGATGTTCTTCTTGGCAAGCGGAAGATCGGCACGATTGTGCGCAGCCCCGTCTATGCCTTCAACTTTACGCAGCAATATCGGGAAGCGGGCGGTTTTCCAATTCTCAGCCTCTCGTTTAGGTCAGCAAATGGCGAACTCGGGAAAGACCCGAAGCCGCTTGCGGGCATCCTACCCGCGTTCTTCGCCAATCTCCTGCCCGAGGGTAAGCTGCGCGAAGCAATGGAGAAGCATCACCAGGGCAGCGTAAGGCGACGCAATGACTTCGATCTCTTGGCGGTGCTTGGTGCCGATGTTTCCGGGGCAGTGCAAGCCTTGCCCAGTGATGGTCCTGTCGTGAACGAAAAGCCCAAAGCTCATTTCTCTCTGGCCGGAATGCAAATGAAGCTGTCCGTTGCCAAAAAGGGGGGAGAAGGAGGCGCCTTTACCCTGCCGAAGGACGGCGAACTGGGTCAGTACATCGCAAAATTTCCACCCGAGACGTTTCCGGGGGTTTCGGAGAATGAGTTTGCCAATCTGGCCCTTGCCGCAGCTATCGGCATGGATGTGCCTGACCGCGAGTTGGTCGAGAGGTCCGACCTGCAGAACGTTCCCGAGGAACTCAACCCCCAATCCGGGGGACCGCTTCTTCTGGTCAGACGCTTTGATCGAGGCGCGAACGGCCAAAGGATCCACATTGAGGATTTCGCTCAAGTCTTCGGCGTCCCTCCCTCGCGCAAATATGACGGCGCTGCCTTTCACCAAATCGCGGCTGTCTTGAACGAGGCTGTGTCCCCTAGTGCGGCTCTCGAATTCGTCCGTCGCTTAACTTTGGCAGCTTTGACCGGCAATGGTGACATGCATCTGAAGAATTGGTCGCTGATCTATCCTGGAGGTGGCGATAGACCGGCTCTTGCCCCGATCTACGATGTGCTATCGACCGTTCCCTACATCCCAACCGACGCCATGGCGCTCTCCCTCGGTCGGCAGCGGTCGTTCAAGGCGCTTACGGCGTCGCGGTGGAAAGCGTTCGCAAACCGCGCCAGGCTGCCCGAGGCCGCCGTGCTTGAAGCGGTTGTTGAGACAGTCGCACTGGTCAACCAGCATTGGTGGCGTTTGCCGGAGCGCGAGATAGTCCCTGCAACGATCCTGGAACGCATCGACGAGCACATTAAGGTCATGACTCCGATTTTGACCACCCGCGACGGAAAGTGACTCCGATCCTGGCTAACTGCCATAGTGGCCCCGATGAGACACCCCGCGCCTGGTCGTCACAGACGGACAAGGCATCCCGGCTGTCCTCAAGGGACAAGCCGGCGGAGCGGAGGAGACTAAGAGGCAGCTAGAGGCACCTATCATGGTCTACCCCCGGATGCCCGGCTACTCCATGTCCGGCACGTCGCCACCCACAAAGAGCGTCGTGGGCTCCCCGTATTCCCCAAGCGATGGGTTGGCCTCACGCGACCCGCAATGACGTCGCCCTCGTGTGTGGCAACAAACTTGTCGGCGATGGCATGGAGGGCGGCCTCCTGCCGGCTGTCGAGTCTGACAATATGGTCCATGTCGTTTGCCTCCGAGAACAGTGAACAAAAACGGAACAAAATTGTCAAGGCCGAATTGACTCCGCAAGGAATGCGTTCCTATTTGGAGGGCGGTGGGGCGGTCGCTCGCTACTGAGAGGAGAGCCGCTATGGGCAGACGAACGAGCCGGTATGACAGACTGTTTAAGAGCAATGCCGAGGCGATCATTCGGGATGGGCTTCGCCTCCGCGAGACAGTGCTTGCAGCGCAACTTCATCTGAAAGCGAGCGGTTCACTGTTCTGGCAATTGAATGGCCTCACCGATAAACTGCATGAGGTGCTTACCGTGATAGCTGAGCAGGAACCCGACTTCAGGGCGGCAGGGCTGGGCCTATTGCCGCTGCCCGAGGATTACTCCACCCGGAAGTGACCTCCTATGGACAGCGTTGGGCGAGCCGCAAAGCAAACCTGCTGCTCATCGTGGAGTGCGGCCACTGTTATCATGTGGGCCGCTTCCGGGCTAACGATGTGGCAAGGTGGTGGGATGGAACAAACCGGTGGAAACCATCAACGTCAAATGCAAGCGGTGCAGCCGAAAGGACGCTACCGTGCGGACTCAGTTCAATATCAGGACCATCCGGGCCACGCAGGTTGAATCAGCGTCCCCGAGGCCCTCTGCGACACCGTACGAGACGCGCAAACGCGCGTCGCTGAAGCCAGAGAGCAGCTGAAGAAGATTAAGGCTGGCGCGTGAGGCTTCAGACCCGGCGCGTCCGGAATGCAATGCTCGCTTGACGCCCATTCGTCGGGCGCTACATTGCCTCGCGGCGGTCCTATCGGACGCCAGCGGCCGGCGCTCATCAAAACCCCAAGGTCCCCCGCCTACTGAGCGCCGGCCGATCTTTTTCGATCAGCTCCCGAGATAGGCGCGGCATATCGCGTCCCAGTCCGCGGCCGGCGGTCTGCTTGGCGAAAGGCTGCCTTTCTCGGTATCAAACCGACATTTGAATCCTTCTGAGCACCGCATTAGATTCGACTGGTTAAAATTGTAGCTATTGGGAGGTAGCTATGATCGAAAGCCGTACAGACGTCGCGCGTGCGATGATAGACGCCAGCTTCGTCTCGCAGCGTCGCTCTTTAAGTGACATCGCCTCAATTCGTCGCGATCTAGACCAATCCCGCCGTGCAATCGCAGCATCACGCGACCTTCTAAAGCGGTTACGCCAGCGCAAGGCGGACGAGGCGCCCAGGGAGGCTGAGAAGCACCGAGTGTCCGCGTTCCATGCAGACATTGTCCGGTCTGTATTTCGAAATTTGGTCTCGGAAACTGACGTGCCCGAGTGTGAATGGCGCAACCTGGCTAGGAGCCTCATCTTCGAGCTCACCGGGTGCGAGTGCGTTGACGCAGTCTTGCTGGATTGGGTCATTAGAAAGTAACGGACGGAACAATCGCCACGCCGCTTTATTCGGGGCGCATCATTTTTGTGGTATGATTCATCCTATGGGGAAGAAGGCCAAGCACAAAGCAAAGTAGGTGACTGAAATCCCGATGGAGAGGCGAGCTTGAAAACGGAAGCCGCCTACTATGCTCGCAAGTGCGGTATCACGACAGATGAAGCCGCCAAGATCTTTCGGAAGCCCACGCGCCAAAGCTCACCATCGTCCCAAAAGAACGCCAGCCATCGGGGTCCACAAAGGAAAAGCCCCGGTGCTTTGGTCAGCACCGGGGCTTTTGACACGTACGAGCTACTCGGCATGTCGGCATGTACGACGTAGCAGTAGGCCCGGCGGTTGAGGGGGGCTCATCGCCGAGCCTGACTGGCGGGGGGGGTAAGGGGGGACATCGCCAGCTTACACGAAGCTAGCATTGTCGTTGCTGGCGCGGCATCATTCAAACAGAGGAGGCGTCTCGGCCTGCTCAAGCACGCCTACCCTGCCGGACAGTTGCAGTGGGCCCGCTTCACTGGCGACGAAGCGGGCCGGTCAGGTCTTGGGGGACCTGACCGGCAGCAGGGGAGCTGCCGCTTTCGAACCTGCCAAGACATGCCAAGTTCCCATATAGCGCACAAAAAAGCCCGCAGGCCGGAGCCAGGCGGGCAGTTCACAGAGTGGAGGCCGCCCGGAGTAGGCGGCTGCTCCCGAACCTTTGTCTCTGACATATGTTCCAGCACCGGGCCGCTTAGGCCCGCGCTCCCACAGGAGGGCGCGAGCCGGCCAGCAGCGCGAAAAGCACCGGACCCGCTGTTCGCCGGCACTTGCGCCTAACGGGGCTGTTCCCGACCGAACACTAAAATGCCCACCGGCCGGAGCCAGCGGGCAGGCTATGCACGGAGTAAGCGGGGCCGGCTCCCGAACTTCGGTCTCTGACACCGTTCCGGCTACCTTGAAAGCTTCCGCAATCGCGGACTTGCAGAAATTTCGCGTTAGCGGATTGTGGTCGCTTGGTGAGCCGAGGGCTCTGGGGCGCTGGCACGCTCTCCGATGAGGACCATGCGTCCGTGGCCTCGAGAAAGTTCAGGACGCTACGCATCAAACTGACGATGGCACATCATCAAAATGGCGGACGACTTATCTCGTCGCCCGTGAAAAGCTTGTCACAACAGTTGGGAGGGGAATTGGCCGGTGAAGGATCGAGTGAATGGACCACTTCGGCATTGTTCGGACGCGCGAGATTGCTAAATGCATAGGCGTCGCAAGAGAGCCCAAGTCGCCTAAAGGGTGGCGTTCAGCGTTAGCAACGATGGAAACCGAGCGAAGCGCCAAGACGGCTATCCTCAGACAATTGCGGACATGCTCGGAATGGCTCGTTCGGGACGATCAAGCCTCGATGTGCGATGAGATCGACTGCTCGGCTCTTCTGTTGAGGCGAAGCAGCGTTGGAGAGCCGCAACCTGATTGGACCGACCTTGATAGGTGGTTGGGATGATGCTGAACCGCCGGGTCTGATTGGCGGCGGCGATTTTGGGAGCGGGATCGCCGTCAGCTAAACCAGAAATACTGCTGGGTTGCCGGATGGGGCGCCATTCCAACAGATCGGCCGTGCAGTTTCGTTTGCCACCTGCGGAAAACCGCGCGAGCGCAAGCCGACATTCTATTGCCTGGCGGACCTATGCCGCGCATGAGCACCGCTGCCTCGTGGTTGGCTGCGTAGGAGCTGGAGCGCTTGGTAATGGATCGCAGCCAGCATCAGGGCACAGTTGCACTATGCTGTTGATTGCCCGGTCGCAACTTGCGCCGGCAACCCGCCAGATGAGGCGGTTTTTATTGGCCGCAATATGCTCGCTGCTCCGGACTGCAAATTCAAATTACTGGATTGGCCAAAAGAGCGGGAGCGGCTCCCCTGTTTAGTGTCAGGCCATTCGGTACGCCATTTACCGTCGACGCCTTGGACTAGAACTTCCGCCTCGTGGCCTTGTTCGGTAGCGCGTATCGCCGCTTTGACCGCAGCTAGAACTGCGGAGCCGTGGGACTCATAAGGATAATCCTGGCCGTCGTAACGGACGTTCCAACGGTCTGCGTTCTTCGCGACATGGTATTTGGCATTCGCCATAAGCGCCGTCCCCAAGGTTCGGCAGCAAGAAAGCATTAACCAACCTCCCCGGCAAGAAAAGCTTTCGCCGGCGAGGGCGCTCGCGAGACACACCCGTCGGGGCCGAGCCGCAAAGTTTCACACGAAC
>NZ_JAIUGQ010000062.1:0-22212 GCF_020164715.1 Mesorhizobium sp. ESP7-2 | reverse complement strand
GATAGCGCCGAACCTTCAACCTCGACGATTGGCGGAAGCTGCAGTGGCATCCAATCTCCCCCCTTGAGGGGGAGATGCCCGGCAGGGCAGAGGGGGGCGAACTGCCGTGACGCATTATCCAGTGTCCGCCATCAATCGCGGCAATGCGCGCAAGATGCGCAAGGCAATGACCGATGCCGAACTCAAACTTTGGAATGAGATCAGAGCGCATCGCCTTATGGGCTTGGCTTTCAGGCGCCAGATGCCGATCGGTGGCTACATCGTCGACTTTGCTTGCCCGACCAAAAAACTGATCGTCGAGATTGACGGCTCCCAACACGCAACGGCCAAAGCCTCGGAAATGGATGCGGCGCGTACCGCGAAGCTTGAAGCGCTCGGCTGGACCACCCTGCGCTTCTGGAACGATGACGTCGTTCGCGATATCGACAATGTCTGCCAGCACATTGTCATCTCGGCCGGCCTGGCCAATGCCGAAATGTCGGCGGGCGAACCAGCAACGGAGGAGCTCGTTCCATGATCGACCATCTCGGCATCACCGTGTCTGATTTCGACAGTTCAAAAGCCTTCTACGACAAGGCGATGGCGCCGCTGGGTGCCTCGCTGCTTTACATGGTGCCGCAGGAATATACCGGTGGCGCCAAGGTCGGCGGTTATGGCCGCGACCGGCCGGTGTTCTGGCTGAGCGCGGCAAGGGAAAAGCCTCGGGATCACCAGCACGTCGCCTTCACCGCGCGCAGCCGCGCCGAGGTCGACGCCTTCCATGCCGCCGCCCTTGCAGCCGGCGGCATGGACAATGGTGGGCCGGGCCTGCGTCCGCGCTATCACCCCAACTACTACGGCGCCTTCGTCTTCGATCCCGATGGCAACAATGTCGAGGCGGTCTGCCATGATCCGGAGTGAAAACCGATGAGCCTCGACAACCGGCCGGTCTACACCGGCGGCTGCCAGTGCGGCGCTGTGCGCTTCCGCGTCGAAGGCGCGCTTGGCGACGCCTCGGTCTGCCACTGCCGCATGTGCCAGAAGGCCAGCGGCAATTTCTACCTGCCGCTGGTCTCGGTGCGCGGCGCCAAGCTCGACTGGACGCGCGGCGAGCCCAAGCGGTTCCGGTCCTCCAATGCCGCCCGGCGCGGCTTCTGCGCCGACTGCGGCACGCCGCTGACCTTCGAGGCGCCCGACGGCATGGCGCTGGCGATCGCCGCCTTCGACGATCCGGCTGGTATCGCGCCGACCATCCAATGGGGCACGGAAGCAAAACTGCCCTATGTGGATTCCATTCCGCGATTGCCGGGCGAGGACACGATGGCGGATATGGGCTCGGCCCCCTATCTCGCCGAACTCGTCTCCTATCAGCACCCTGACCACGACACCGACCAATGGCCGCCGGAGGAAAGACCATGACCGAGACCGTCCGAACCGGCGGCTGCCAATGCGGCGCCGTGCGCTTCCGCATAAAGGGGGCGCTGGGACGCCCGTCCATCTGCCATTGCCGCATGTGCCAGAAACAGTTCGGCTCCTTCTTCGGCGCGCTGGTGACGGTGCCCAAGGATGGTGTCGAATGGACCCATGAGGAGCCGAGCTATTTCCAGTCGTCGGTCAACATCGATCGCGGCTTCTGCGCCCGGTGCGGCACGCCGCTGACCTACCGCCAGCCCGGCGGGCTCGAGATCGCCATCGGCGCCTTCGACGACCGCTCCGACCTGGCGCCGCGGATCCAGGTCAACTATGCGGCACGGCTACCTTGGGTGGAGACGATCTTCGACCAGCCCGTCCACCAGGATCCCGATTATTACGCACGGCAGGAGCAGATCATCTCCTTCCAGCATCCCGATCACGAAACGGCCAACTGGCCGCAACAGGGCCTGAAACTATGAGCTTGCGCACCCTCTATCCGGAAATCGAACCGTTCGACTCGGGGAGGCTCGACGTCGGCGACGGCCACGTGGTCTATTGGGAACGGTCCGGCACCAAGGGCGCCAAGCCGGCCGTGTTCCTGCATGGCGGGCCGGGCGGCACCATCTCGCCAAAACACCGGCGGCTGTTCGACCCCAAGCTTTACGACGTCATCCTGTTCGATCAGCGCGGCTGCGGAAAGTCGACGCCGAACGCCTCACTGGAGGCCAACACGACCTGGCATCTCGTTGCCGACATCGAACGCCTGCGCGAAATGGCCGGCTTCGATAAATGGCTGGTGTTCGGCGGCTCCTGGGGCTCGACGCTGGCGCTCGCCTATGCCGAGACACATCCTGATCGCGTCAGCGAACTGGTGGTGCGCGGCATCTACACGCTGACCCGCGCCGAGCTCGAATGGTACTATCAGTTCGGCGTCTCGGAGATGTTCCCCGACAAATGGGAGCGCTTCCTGGCGCCGATCCCGCAGGCCGAGCGCGGCGACATGATGGCCGCCTACCGCAAGCGGCTGGTCGGGTCCGACCGCAAGGCGCGGATCGAGGCCGCTCGCGCCTGGAGCCTCTGGGAAGGCGAGACGATCACGCTGCTGCCGGAACCTGAAACCAGCGGTCCGTTTGGCCAGGACGACTACGCCGTCGCCTTCGCCCGCATCGAAAACCACTATTTCGTCCATGCCGGCTGGCTGGAGGAGGGGCAGTTGCTGCGCGATGCCGGGAAGCTCAAGGACATCCCCGGCACCATCGTCCACGGTCGCTACGACATGCCGTGCCCGGCGCGCTACGCCTGGGCGCTGCACAAGGCGTGGCCCAAGGCCGACTTTCATCTGATCGAAGGCGCTGGCCACGCCTATTCCGAGCCCGGCATCCTCGACCAACTGATCCGGGCTACGGACAAGTTTGCGGGAAAATGACGATGACCCGTGAGCGCCTGTTCCTCTTCGACACCACGCTCCGCGATGGCCAGCAGACGCCGGGCATCGACTTTTCGGTCGAGGACAAGATCGCGATTGCCAAACTGCTCGACGAGTTCGGCTTCGACTATGTCGAAGGCGGTTATCCCGGCGCCAATCCGACCGATACCGCCTTCTTCCAGCAGAAACGCACGGCACGCGCGAAATTCGTCGCCTTCGGCATGACCAAGCGGGCTGGGGTTTCTGCCTCCAACGATCCGGGGCTGGCGGCACTCGTCCAGTCGAAGTCGGACGCCATCTGCTTTGTCGCCAAGAGCTGGGACTATCATGTCCGTGTGGCGCTCGGCTGTACCAACGAGGAGAACCTCGAGTCTATAAAGGCTTCCGTCGAGGCATCCGTCGCTTCGGGCAAGGAAGCAATGGTCGACTGCGAGCATTTCTTCGACGGCTTCAAGGCCAACCCGGACTATGCGGTGGCCTGCGCCAAGACCGCCTATGATGCGGGCGCGCGCTGGGTTGTGCTTTGCGACACGAATGGCGGCACGCAGCCCTCGGAAGTGCGGGCAGTTGTTGAAAAGGTCATCGCCGCGGGCATTCCGGGCGGGCATCTCGGCATCCACGCCCATGATGACACCGGCCAGGCGGTGGCCAATTCCCTTGCCGCCGTCGAGGCTGGCGTACGCCAGATCCAGGGCACGCTGAACGGCATCGGCGAACGTTGCGGCAACGCCAATCTGATCTCGATCGTGCCGACACTGGCGCTGAAGCCGGCTTTCGCCGACCGCTTCGAGACTGGAATTTCAGCCGAAGTGCTAACCGGCATCTCCAGGCTGTCCCGCGCCTTCGACGAATTGCTGAACCGCGCCCCGGAAGCGCAGGCGCCCTATGTCGGTTCTTCCGCCTTTGCCACCAAGGCCGGCATCCATGCTTCGGCGCTGGCCAAGGAGCCGGCGACCTATGAGCACGTGCCGCCGGAATCGGTCGGCAATCGCCGCCGCGTCATGGTCTCCGACCAGGGCGGCAAGGCCAATTTCCTCGCCGAGTTGAAGCGGCGCGGCATCGATGTGCCGAAAGACGATCACCGGCTCGATGCCCTGATATCCGTGGTCAAGGAGCGCGAGGCGTCGGGCTATGCCTATGAGGGCGCCGACGCCTCCTTCGAACTCCTGGCGCGCAAGATGTTGCATGGCTTGCCCGAGTTCTTCCACGTCACCTCGTTCCGCTGCATGATCGAGCGCCGCTTCGATGCCAATGGCCAGTTGAAGACGGTGTCGGAAGCGGTGGTCAAGGTGCTGGTCGAGGGCGAGGAGAAGATGTCGGTGGCCGAGGGCCATGGCCCCGTCAACGCGCTCGACATCGCGCTGCGCAAGGATCTCGGCAGATACCAGAACGAGATCGCCGATCTCGAACTCGCCGACTTCAAGGTGCGCATCCTCAATGGCGGCACAGAGGCCATCACCCGCGTGCTCATCGAATCGCATGACGGTACCGGCGCCCGCTGGTGGACGGTCGGCGTCTCCGAAAACATCATCGACGCTTCCTTCCAGGCGCTGATGGATTCGATCATCTACAAGCTGATGAAGAACCGCGAGATGGCGGGGCTGGTGGCGGCGGAGTAAGCATGAACCATCAGCGAAAGTCCATTGATCCATCAGAACTTTGCGATGGTCTTGCCAAGGCTACTGGGCCATAGCGTTGGGCCATGACCGCTGAAGCAATTATCTCCGATGCAGATTCCAAAGCCCGCCGCGGCTTCCTGCTGGCGCTGGGTGCCTATCTCTTGTGGGGGTTGCTGCCCTTCTACATGAAGGCGGTGGCGCATCTGCCGCTCGCCGAGGTCATCGCACATCGCATCGTCTGGTCGGTGCCGATTGCCGCGGCGGTCCTGATCTGGGCCGGCCGCACGGCGGACTTCAAGGCGGCAATCCGTTCGCCCCGCACCATCGCCATGGCGGCGCTGACGGCGGCGCTGATCTCGGTCAACTGGGGCATCTATGTCTGGGCGATCGCCGTCGATCGCACGGTCGAGACCGCGCTGGGCTACTACATCAACCCGCTGGTCAGCGTCGTCGTCGGCGCGCTGTTGCTCGGCGAGCGGCTCGACCGGCTGCAGATCGCGGCGGTGGCGCTTGCGGCGGTCGCCGTCGCCGTGCTGACAATCGAGGGCGGCAAGCTGCCCTGGGTGTCGCTGGCGTTGGCGTTTTCCTTCGCCGCCTACGGCTTCTTCCGCAAGACGCTGCCGATTGGTCCCAGCCAGGGTTTCCTGCTCGAAGTGCTTTTGCTGTCGGTGCCGGCGCTGGGCTACATCATCTTCCTGATCGCCACCGGACAGGACCATTTCATCTCCAGCAGTGGCACCGACACCGCGCTGCTCATCGGCTGCGGGCCGGTGACCGCCGTGCCGCTGCTGCTGTTCGCCTTCGGCGCCAAGCTGCTGCGCCTCTCGACCATCGGCATCATGCAGTACATAGCGCCGACCATGGTGTTCCTGATTGCCGTGCTGATCTTCGACGAGCCGTTCGGCACCACGCAGGCCATCGCCTTTGCCCTTATCTGGGCGGCGCTTGCGGTCTATTCCTGGTCCATGCTGGCGACGGCGCGCCGGGCTACATCTGTCCGAGCCGCCTGACGAAAAGATAGGTCACGCCCGCGATCAGCAGCGATACGGCGGTGACCACCCAGAAGCCCAATGGGGTGTTGACCAGCGGCAATCCGCCGACATTCATGCCGAACAGGCCCGAGATGATGGTCATCGGCAACAGCACCGCCGTCATCACCGACAGCACGTAAAGCAGCCGGTTCGACTGCGTCGTCAGCTTGGCCATCAGCTCGTCCTGCAGCAGCCGCGTGCGCGCCTGCAACTGCTCGCCGTCATAGTGTAGCGTTTGAGCGCGGTGCGAAAGCCGCGCTGCCATGTCGTTGATCGAATCCGGCAGGTCGTTGCGGTGCGAATGGTCGAGATGGCGAAACAGATTGGTCAGCGTCGCCATCTGCCGATGGATGACCACCAGGTGCCGGCGTGCATCGACCAGCGCCTGCCGCTCATTGTGCCATGCGTCGCAGACGATACGGTCCTCGATGCCGTCGAGACTGTCGCTGAGTGTCGCGAGTTCCGCCGCCATTCCGTCGAACGACTGGCCGACGACAGCCTCGATCAGTTCGGCCGGAGAGCGGAATTTGCGCGATCCGTTCTCGATCGCCTTGCGGATGTTGTCGACCGATTGCAGCGGTTGCTTGCGGGCGCCGACCAGCATCGTATCGTTGAGGGCGAAGCGGAAATGACCAAGCCCGCCGGCTTCCGCCGAATAGTCGTGGCGCAGGTCCGGCAGATCGCCATAGAGCCAGTCATCCTCGAGGTCGATGTGGCAGCCATGGCTGGCGCTCAGGAAAGCTTCGCGCACCGGCGCCGGCAAGGCCTGATCGGCGCCGATCTCGCGGCGGGCGCGCATGTCGGAAAGCTGGTAGCTGCGCCATGTCCAGTGCGCGGCGGCGGCATCCCTGGTGCGCGCGCCCTCAGTGGTAAAGTGGTAGGTGAAGAACAGCCCGTGCTCATCGGGCAGGTAAGGCGACAGGTCAGTGCCTTCGAACGGGAGGGCGATGTTCATGGTGGCTTCGCCGGTCACTGATGCAGTGGGGGGTCGCGGGAGCGGCCAAGCGCGATTTCTAGCATGGCATCCCCGATTTAGTGTGACTGTTTCGTGACGGCACGCCTTCCTAAAGGACGCTGGTGATCCCGCCATCCACCAGCAGTGTCTGTCCGCTCACGAAACTGGCGGCGTCGGACGCCAGGAACACGGCGGCCCCCGCGAGTTCCCGCACCTCGCCCCAGCGCCGCATCGGCGTGCGGCCGGTCAGCCAGGCGGAGAATGTCTCATCGGCGACCAGCGCAGAGTTGAGTTCGGTCTTGAAATAGCCCGGCGCGATGGCGTTGACGCGCACGCCGTACTGGCCCCATTCGCCGGCCATCGACTTGGTCAGCATGGTGATGGCGCCCTTGCTCGCCGCGTAAGGCGCGATCGAGGGCCGCGCGAGCACGCTCTGCACCGAGGAGACATTGATGATCGACCCCCTTTGGCGAGCGATCATGCCCTTTACGACGGCCCGGCTCACCTTGAACACGCCGTCCAGGTTGGTGGCCATCAGCGCGTCCCAGTCGGCGTCGCTGAAGGTCTCCAGCGGCGCCCGTCGCTGGATGCCGGCATTGTTGATCAGGATGTCGATCGGTGCGGTGCCGGTTTCCGCCGCCGCGATCGCGCTGTCGACCGACTGCGTGTCGGTTACGTCGATCACCGCTTCAGCGATCGAATGGCCCGCGGCGCGCAGCCTGTCTCCGGCCGCTTTCAGATCGTCGGCCTTGCGGCCGCCGATCGTGACGCGCGCGCCGGCGCTCGCAAGCGCCTCCGCGAAGGCCACGCCCAGGCCGCGGCTGGCGCCGGTGATGAAGGCATGCTTGCCCTCGAGGCCGAACAGGCGGCCGAGATAGTAAGTCGAATGCAATTTGCACCTTCATCGATTGCGATTTGTCGCTCGCCAGCCTGAAGGCTCGTCTGGCCTCGGCAAAGCGGCAGCATCAGCGTGCCGCGTGGCTTGATGACATGCAAGGCGCTTTTGTCGCGGCCGTCAGTCTCAGCGCTTCGGCCCAAAGCCGGGATAAGGGTTGAGCGGCACGACCGCGGCAATGTCCATCATGCCGGCCTTGACCAGCGGCAAGGTGGCGAGGTGGCCGCGCACATCGGCGTCGCTGCCGGCTTCGAACATCATGCCGCTGCCGGGAATGTCGCCGCGGTTCCAGATCTGACGCACGGCGCCTTCGGCATAGAGGGTGCGGCGCTGCTCGGCTTCGCCAGGCAGAAGGGGCGTGAAGTCGGCGTCGGTGAACTTTTCGGTGTTGCGGGTGAGAAGGGCAAGGAACTGCATTTCGGTCTCCTGTCGTTGGGGGGGTGATGACAGGAGGTATCGCGCCGACTGGTAAGACTGTCCAAGACTGATTAGGCTAAAGTTGAGACCTTAGAGGACTTGGGTGTCGAGGAGCTAAAAATGTTCGACCTACGCCAGATCAGATATTTCGTCACTGTCGCCGAAACCGGCAATGTCGGTCGAGCCGCCGAACTGCTGCATATCTCGCAATCGCCGCTCAGCCGGCAGATCATGCAACTGGAGCAACAGCTTGGTGTCCCTCTGTTCGAGCGGGCAAAGCAGCGTGTTCATCTCAATGCCGAGGGTCGCGCCTTCCTGACCGAAGCCCGTGCCTTGCTGTCGAATGCGCGCCGGCTGGAGGAACTTGGCCGCAATCTGGCCAGCGGTGCCACGGGGCGTCTTGCCATCGGCTATGTCGAGGGTGCGGTCCATGCCGGGCTTGTCGCCGGCATGCTGCGTCAGTTCCGCCGTGACCGGCCGGATTTTCATCTGCAGTTGAGAAGCATGCGCTCGGCGGCGCAGATGGAGGGGCTTCGGCAGCGGTCGCTGGATCTCGGTTTGGTGTACGCCCCCGCGGCGGCCGACGATCCTGATATCGCCAGCACGCCGCTACGCCACGAGCCGCTGGTGCTGGCCATTCCCGAAGGCGATCCGCTCGCCGATGTGGCCGATATCCAGCCGCGTCATCTCGATGGCCGCGTCTGGATCACCGTGGTGCGCCAGCCCGACGATACCAATCGTGGCCAGTTCCTAGCCGCCTGCGCAATGGCTGGCTTTAAGCCCGATATCGCTTACGAGACGGCGGACCCGCTGACCTCGCTCGGGCTTGTCAGCGCCGGCCTTGGTCTTGCCACCGTGCAGGCAAGCCTGCGCACTGCCGCGCCGCCTTCGATCCTGTTCCGCGACATGCCATGGTTCGGGCGCGTGGTTTCCATCCACCTCGCCTGGCGGCGACAGGACCGGCGCGCGGTGATCGCCGACCTGCGGGAGGCTGCCCGGAGGGAGGGGAGTAGGGGAGTAGGGGAGTAGGGGAAAAGTGTACACTCCGGAGACTGCAAACCTACTGCCATACTCCAGTAACTCTACATCTTGTCGATCACCGACTGGACGCCTTCCGTCGGCGCGTCGACCGAGGACCCGGCCACCATGATGGCGGCGACGATTGCCTCCGGATCGTTGACGACCAGCGGCTTGACCCGTTGCGCCGTGTGAATGAAGCCCTCCGCCGCCATGTGGTCAAGCATCGCCGTCATCGGGCCCCAGAATCCGTTGATATTGCCGAAGACGATCGGCTTGCGGTGATGGCCGAGTTGCGCCCAGGTCATGATCTCGACGATCTCCTCGACTGTGCCGATGCCACCGGGCAGCGCCACAAAGGCGTCGGATTTCTCGAACATCTTGTGTTTGCGCTCGTGCATGTTGTCGGTGATCAGCAACTCGTCGAGCCGGTCAAGCGCGGTTTCGGTTGCTTCCTTGTTGATGAGGAAGCGCGGGATGATGCCCGTCACCTTGCCGCCGGCCTTGAGCGCGCCTTCGGCGACGGCGCCCATGATGCCTTTGGTGCCGCCGCCATAGACCAGCCGCAGTCCTGACTTGGCAATTGAGCGTCCAAGCAGGTGACCGGCCTTGACATAGATTTCATCGCGGCCCGGAGACGAGCCGCAATAGACGCAGACGGATCGAATCGTGTTCATACCGATGATTGGTGATTGGGTCTGAAAGCGCGGTCAAGCCCCAAGGGCTGAGAAGGCCGGGCTTTTTCTTGTCGGTCATGGCAAAACACGCTAGACCGGCGTTAGGTGGCTAAGGGGCAGGGAAGTACATGGCGATCAATCCATTGAAGGCGTTCTTGTTCGCGGCGGGTGGGACCGTCGCGGCCGCGGGAACCGCCTATGTATCGGGCGCACTCGACCCGTATCTTCATCGCACGCCGCCGGCGGAAGTCGCGGCGTTGACGCCGCCCGCGACGCCGAAGCCGGCCGATCCGGACACGGAAGGGCGCCTGCCGGCTCCGGCGGTGCCGGCCGCTCCGGCCACGGCACCCCAGGCAACAGCCCCGGCGGCGCCCGCAACCGATGCGGCGGCGCCTGCGGCGCCCGCGACGGCGGGTCCGATCGCCCCGACTTTCGACGTCGTGCGCGTCGAGGGCAACGGCTCGATCGTCATTGCCGGCAACGCGGCGCCCAACTCGAAGGTCGAAATCCTCAACGGCACGACGGTGATCGGCTCCACGGTGGCTGGTCCCGATGGCGCCTTTGTCATCGTGCTCGACGATCCGCTGAAGCCCGGCGACTATACAATCGCCTTGCGTTCGACGGTCGGCACGGTCGTGACCGCCTCGGCGCAGACCGCCGTGGTCTCGGTGCCGGCGAATGCGGCTGGCCAGGTGCTGGCCATGGTCGAGGAGCCAGGCAAACCGGCCGAACTGCTGACGGTCCCGGCGCCCGAGACAAAGCCTGCGCCGGCAACCGGCGACCAGGCTGCCGCTCCAGCGCCCGCCGTGCCGGCGGCGACCGCGCAAGGCGTGGTTGAAGCAAAGCCAGCTCCGGCGGCACCGGCCGCGCCCGCTGTGACCGAACCCAAGATCGTCGTCGAGGCGGTCGAGATCGAAGGCAACAAGATCTTTGTCGCCGGCCTCGCCGATCCGGGCCGCAAGGTGCGCGCCTATGCCAACGACATTCCGCTCGGCGACGCACAGACGTCGTCGGACGGCCATTTCCTGGTCGAGGCGACGCGCGACATTCCGGTCGGCAGCTACACCATCCACGTCGACGGCCTCGATGCCGACGGCGTGAAGGTGGTGGCTCGCGCCGCAGTGCCCTTCGAGCGCGAGGCGGGCGAGGCGGTCGCCGCCGTTGCACCCGCCGGGACCAAGCCGGCCGAGACCAAGCCTGCGGCCGCCGCTGCTCCGGCGGGGACCGCACCGGCCGCCGATGCCTCGGCCGTCGTCGCGGCAGCCACGCCGCCAAGCGACGTGCCTGAAATCGTGTCGCCCAAGCTCGAACATGCCGACGGCGCGGTCATTATTCGTCGCAATGATACGTTGTGGCGGATTTCACGGCGCGTCTATGGTCACGGCACGCGCTACTCCACCATATACCTCGCCAACCAGGACCAGATCAGGAATCCGAACCGCATCTGGCCGGGGCAGGTGTTCAAAGTCCCGGAAAAGTCGAAGGAAGGCGAAGCCGCCGACTTCAAGGCGATGGGTGAACAGGCGCCCACTGCACGGACGAAGACGGAATAGCGAGAGACCGGCAATTCCGGCGATCTACCCATCGGCCTAGCTTGCCCTGTCATCGGTCATCGTCTATCGCCGATGAACGATGACAGAGTGCATCCCCATACCAGACCACGCCGTCTCGGCACTGTCCGTCTGCATGCCGGACAGCCGCGCTGTCGCGGCGCGGTTCGCAGCACTTTCGCATCCGGCGCGGATCGAGATACTGAAGCATCTGTCCGCCAGCAATTCCTGCTGCTGCCGTGAGGTCGTCGACCATTTCGATCTGGCGCAGTCGACCATCTCCCAGCATCTGAAGATATTGGTCGAGGCCGGCCTGGTTCGGTTCGAGCCCGATCGTCAACGATCGCGCTATGCTGTCGATCGCGCGGCACTTGCCGATGTATCGGCATCGCTGAGCGCACTCATCAAGTCCTGCTGCTCCGGCCGCTGACCCTCTCATCCAAAAGGCAAGAAAAGTGGCCGAAAAAACCGTATCCGCCGACACCTCGACACTCACGACATTGCGCAATCTCTGGCCCTATATGTGGCCGGCCGACCGCGCCGACCTGAGGGCACGGGTGACCTGGGCGACGCTGCTGCTGGTCGTGGCCAAGGTGACGCTGGTCGCCGGTCCCTATTTCTTCAAATGGGCAACCGATGCGCTGGCGGGAGGTTTCAAAACGCCCCCACCGCTGCCGTCGTTCATGCTTGCCCCGGTGATGCTGGTCATTGCCTATAATGTGCTGAGGCTCGTCCAGCTCGGCTTCAACCAGTTGCGCGACGCGCTGTTTGCCCGCGTCGGCCAGCATGCGGTGCGCCAGCTTGCCTTCCGCACGTTCGTGCACATGCATCAGCTGTCGTTGCGCTTCCACCTGGAGCGCCGCACCGGCGGCCTGTCGCGCATCATCGAGCGCGGCACCAAGGGCATCGAGACGATCGTGCGCTTCATCATGCTGAACACGGCGCCGACGATCCTCGAATTCGCGCTGACCGCCGGCATATTCGGCTTCACCTATGGCTGGAAATATGTGGCAGTGGTGGCGATCACCGTCTGCCTCTACGTCTGGTTCACGGTCAAGGCGAGCGACTGGCGCATCTCGATCCGCCGCGACATGAACGACAGCGACACCGACGCCAACACCAAGGCGATCGACTCGCTGCTCAATTTCGAGACGGTCAAATATTTCACCAATGAGCGCATGGAGGCCGAGCGCTTCGACCGCTCGATGGCGCGTTACGAGATCGCCGCCACCAAGACCTGGACCTCGCTCGGCTGGCTGAACTTTGGCCAGGGCTTCATCTTCGGCGTCGGCACGGTCGTTGTCATGTGCATGTCGGCGCTGGAGGTGCAGGCCGGCACCCAGAGCGTCGGCGATTTCGTTTTCATCAATGCCATGCTGGTGCAGCTTTCCGTGCCGCTCAACTTCATCGGCTTCATCTATCGCGAAATCCGGCAAGGGTTGACCGACATCGAGCACATGTTCGACCTGCTCGACGTGCCGCAGGAGATCATCGACAAGCCCAGCGCCAAGCCGCTGTCCGTCGGTGCCGGCAAGGTCGAGTTCCGAGACGTCCACTTTTCCTATGATCCGAACCGCAAGATCCTGAAGGGCGTCTCCTTCGAAGTGCCGGCCGGCAAGACGGTTGCCATTGTCGGGCCGTCGGGCGCGGGCAAGTCGACCATCTCGCGGCTGCTGTTCCGCTTCTACGACGTACAGGGTGGTCAGGTGCTGATCGACGGCCAGGATATCAGGGATGTGACGCAGGACAGCCTGCGCGCGGTACTCGGCATGGTGCCGCAGGACACCGTGCTGTTCAACGACACCATCGCCTACAACATCCGCTACGGCCGTGTCAGCGCCGGCGAGGAAGAGGTGCGCAAGGCCGCCGAACTCGCCCAGATCGGACCGTTCATCGAGAAGCTGCCCGACGGCTACAAGTCGATGGTCGGCGAGCGCGGGCTGAAGCTCTCCGGTGGCGAGAAGCAACGCGTGGCGATCGCCCGCACCATCCTGAAGGCGCCGCCGATCCTGATGCTCGACGAAGCCACTTCGGCGCTCGACAGCCACACCGAGCAGGAGATCCAGGCCGCGCTCGACCTGGTCAGCAAGGGCCGCACCACCATCGTCATCGCCCACCGCCTGTCGACGGTGATTTCGGCCGACGAGATCATTGTGCTCAAGGACGGCCAGATCGCCGAGCGCGGCACCCATGTCGAGCTGATGCGAAAGCACGGCCTTTACGCCTCGATGTGGGACCGCCAGCGCGAGGCGACCGAAGCCGAGGAGCGGCTGCGCATTGCCCGGGAAAGCGACGAACTGGGTGTCGTCGTGCGCCGGCGTACGTCGGAGATGTCGTAGCTCGAAAAAACCTCTTGACCTCAACTTAAGTTGAGATTGTAGACCGTCGCCCGAGAGCCGAAAAACAGCATCCTCGAGGACGGAATCAAATGGATATCAGCGTTACGGATCAAAGCGTTAATGGCGGAAGCGTGTTCAGGGTCGACAAGTTCGTCGTACCCGCCAATGCTCGCGATGAGATCCTCGCAAAGGTGAAGATGACGCATGAACTGCTGCGTCTGCAGCAAGGTTTCGTCCAGGATTTCCTGCTCGAGCAATTCTCCGGACCGGGCGAATTCAACCTCGTCACCATCGTCGAATGGGAAAGCCAGGCCGCCGTCGACAATGTGTTGCCGATCGTCAAGGCAGCGCACGAGCGCATAGCCTTCAACCCGCAGGAGACGATCGCCCGGCTCGGAGTGCGGGCTGACATCGCCAACTATCAGCGCGTGCCTGGACTCTAGAGCGGTTCAGTGTCTGATAGAGTCGCCGAACCGCTCTAGCTCTTTGTTTTCACGCAATTCCCTAGGGAAAGCGCTACGCGCTTTTCCCGGGAAAACCGCTGCGCACTTTTCCTGGAATTGCCCTAGCCAGGCCAGCCCACGCCCAGTGCCGGCGCTTCAATGGCGAGCACCTGGCCGGTGCGGGCGTCGCTTGTCATATGCTCGAAGCCGCGCCACTCGGCGACGGTGATGAACAGCGTTTTCCTGCCCGCACCGCCCAGCATGCAGGCAAAGCAGCCGCGATCGGCGATGACGGTCTGCAAGACGTCACCGCCTTCGCGCACCCGCACGCAGTGCTTGTTGGGAACATCCGCGTACCAGACAGTCCCTTCGGCATCGAGGCAGATGCCGTCGGGATATCCGTCGAGTTCAGCCCAGATGCGTCGGTTGGACAAGGAGCCGTCGGCGGCGATGTCGAAAGCGGTCAGCCTGTTGGCGTGGGATTCGGCGATGATCAGCGTCTTGTTGTCAGGGGTCACAGCCATGCCGTTGGCGAAGGCGATGGTGTCCGCCACTTGCCTGACCTTTCCATCCGGTGTGACCAAGACGATGGTGCCGGGGCCGAAATGCTGGCCGGCCGCCGGAGCCGGCCCGCCGCCATTGACATAGATGTTGCCCCGCCCATCGACGACGATCTCGTTCCATGGACTCTTCGACAGGCCGCGCAGATCGGCGTGGGTGACGAGCGAGCCATCGGCTTCCTGCCGCAACAGCAGGCCCTCGCGGCCTGAGACAACCAGCAGACGACCATCCGGCAGCCAGTCGATGGAGTAGGGCAGCACAGCCGGAACCCTGAGCATGATCTCGCTGTTGCCGTGCGCATCGACGGCAATGATCTCGCCGGTGCCCCAGTTGCAGACCCACAGGCGTCCATCATGCCAACGCGGCGATTCGCCGAAGGCGAGACCTTCCATGACGATATGCGCTTTGTTGCCCGATGATATTCGCATGATCAGGAACCTCCGTTGCGCGCGTCATCAGCCCCGTGATGAGGCGCTTCTCACCAAGGACGGGCGAGAAGACGATTTGCCGACAGCGGGCTTAATGTTTTTCGCTCACGAAGAACACTCCATCGGCGTGACCGTTGGCGCCGGGGTCTCAATTGCCATTCTTGACGACAAGCGCATCGCCATTGCGGCGGAAGATAGAGACGAACCCGGTTTGCCTGTCGTTGCCGTCTACATTGACAAGTCGCAAGCCGGTCCCGACTTCACGAAATGCGGAGCGTTCGGCCAGCCGGGCACAGCCCGCCCTTGCCCATCATCCGCACCGCCGATTGTCGCGTTGCGGGCAGGGGGTGTTTCGGCTATTGAGGCCGGACCTGAAACAGGGACCGGCCCATGAGCCTTGTCGACACGGTCAAGAACGCGTTCGTACCGATCCATCGCGAAGGTTATCCCTTCATCGCCGTCTTTGGCGCGGCGACGCTGTTCCTCGGCTATTTCTCCTCGATCCTCTTCTGGATCGGCCTGATCCTGACCGCTTGGTGCGTCTATTTCTTCCGCGATCCCGAGCGCGTCACGCCCGTCGATGACCGTCTCGTGGTGAGCCCCGCCGATGGCATCATCTCGGCGGTGGGACCTGCCGTGCCACCGCGCGAGCTTGGCCTCGGCAATGTCGAGATGACCCGCATCTCCGTGTTCATGAACGTCTTTTCCTGCCACGTGAACCGCTCTCCGGTGCGCGGCCGCATTGCCAAGATCGAGCATCGCCCCGGAAAGTTCCTCAATGCCGAGCTGGACAAGGCGAGCACCGAAAATGAGCGCAACGGCCTTGTCATCGAGAGCCCCAACGGCACGGTGGCGGCAGTCCAGATCGCCGGACTGGTGGCGCGCCGCATTGTCTGCTGGACCGAGGCCGGCGCTTCGATCGGCACAGGCGAGCGTTTCGGCCTGATCCGTTTCGGCTCGCGCGTCGACGTATTCCTGCCTTTGACCGCCACGCCGCGCGTTGCCGTTGGCCAGACGGCGGTCGGCGGCGAAACCGTGCTGGCCGAGTTCGGCGGTGTCGCTGGTACGCCCCTGGTGCGGATCTCCTGACGGTGGGCACGCAGTATAAAAAATTCGAAGCCCATGCCAGCGGTGGTCCGCGCATCCGCGAGATCCCGATGCGCATGGTGCTGCCTAATCTCGTCACCGTGCTTGCCATCTGCGCCGGCTTGTCGGGTATCCGTTTCGCTTTCGAAAATCGCTTTGAAACTGCGGTGGTGATGGTGCTGCTGGCCGCTTTTCTCGACGGCATCGATGGCCGCCTGGCTCGCATGCTGAAGGCGACCTCCAAATTCGGCGCGCAGATGGATTCGCTGGCCGACATCGTCAATTTCGGTGTCGCGCCGGCCCTGGTGCTCTATGCCTTCCTGCTCGACCGTGCCGGCTCGCCGGGCTGGATCGCGGCACTGCTGTTTGCGATTGCCTGCGGGCTTAGGCTCGCGCGCTTCAACGTGCTCGACGACGAGAAGACCGAACGCCCAATATGGCAGTCCGAATATTTCGTCGGTGTGCCGGCGCCGGCGGGCGCCGTGCTGGTGATGCTGCCGCTCTATCTCTATTTCCTGCGCCTTGGAGTGGAGCCCAGCAGGCCGGCCGCCTTCGTCGCCACAGGCTTCACCATCCTGGTCGCCTTCCTGCTGGTCAGCCGGTTGCCGGTCTATTCCGGCAAGAGCATCAAGATCCCCGGCGACAGGGTGCTGCCGGTCATCCTCGCCGTCGTGCTCTACATCCTACTGCTGATGACCTACCCCTGGTACACGCTGACGGCATCGGTGGCGGGCTACCTGATCTTCCTGCCGTTTTCCGTGCGCGCCTATTCCAAGCGCGCCAGGCTGGAGGGCGAGAAGGTGCCGCCTTCGGATATAGGTTAGGGCCTCAGGCCCCGGATCAGCAAATCGGTCCAGGCGGACGCGAAGCGGTCGTCGCTGACCTCGATCGAGCGCTCGGTCCAGATCGCTTCGAAGACGCGGAACATGGCGACGCTGCCGACGATGACGGCGGCGACCGCGTCGCTGTCATGGGGGCGCAGTTCGCCCTGGCGCTGACGCTCCCGCAGCCATTCGGCGACTGCGTGGTAGGTGTTCTGCATGATCTCGCCACGCGCCGAGGCCTTCAATTCCGGGAAGTGCTCGAGATCGCGCCACAGGATTCTGAGCATGTCGCGATTCGCGCCGAGTTTTTCCAGCATGCCCTCCACGACCCGGCGCGCCCCCTGATCGACGGCAAGCGCCTGTTCGCCAAGCTCGGCCCGTCCCTCCCGTGCCGTTCCGACAAACCGGTCGATAGCCGCGGCAAGCAGCGCTTCCTTCGAGGGAAAGTGCTTGTAGAGCGCACCCGAGCCACGCGACAGGCCGGCGGCCTCCTGAATTTCGGGAACGCTGGTTCGGTCATAACCGCGCTCGGCGAACAGGCGGATGGCTTCGCGTAGAATGCGCTCGCGTCCTGCGGATGGCGGCTTCATGGCTGTTCCTGTTCACTCCGTTCCTGGTGGCGGGGATTCGGCGTCCGACAATAACATCCCCGTGCGAAATCAAGGATCGCTCACGGCGCGCCTCCGCCCTGCTCGGAAAGCCATGCCTTCCATGTTCTTTCTCCCAGCCGCTCGCTGGTTTCGACAAGGCCCAGGGCAAGGCTTATCTTTCGACTGACCGGAAACGGCAGAATGAGACGCCGCAGCCCGAGCACATCGCGATATTGTCGAGCGAATGTCGAAAACGGCATCACTTCGGGTCCGCCAATCTGCGGGCGGACGCCGCGTTCCCCATCGCTGACAGCCTGGGCCAGATAGCTGGCGACGTCGCGCGTATCGACGGTATTTGAGGGCGAGGTCGGCAGCGGCCAGACCGGCAGCCATCTCAGCCCGGCCAGCATCTGCGCCAGAAGGTAAAAGAATGGGGTCGCGCGGATGACCGACCACGAGAGCGGCGACGTCCGCACAAGCTGCTCGCCCGCCAGCTTCACGCGGCTATAGGGCAGGGTGCTGAAGTCGAGGCCGACGATCGACACGAAGATGAAATGTGAGACATCGGCGCGCTGCGATGCGGCAAGCAGCCGCCGCGTGCCCTCGACGTCGACATCCGACGGACTGGAGAAGAAATCGATCGGCCGCATACCGCGCCTGGCGATCGGCGACAGCGTCGCTGCATGGATGACCGTATCGATGCCGCCAAGGGCTTCTTCGACGCCTTCGCCCGTTGCGAGATCGCCGAGCGCCCATTCCACGGAGCGGTCCGGCCCGGCTTTCCTGGCCAGCAACCTGACGGCGTGCCCGGACGCAGTCAGTGCCGGCACGAGATCGCGTCCGAGATGTCCGGTGCCGCCGGTGACGAGGATCTTTGCCATACGGGATCTCCTTGCCGTGCAAAGGAGGTGTCATGTCGCGCTGGCTGAAACAGGCATGCCCAGCGTCTCTTGGTTCGGTGAGTGAGTAATCCCTCACCAGCGATTTGTCCATCTGAATCGCTGCGTCACGACGGCGCAGTCTCGGTCAGGCGATCCCGAAAGGGGGCGTTTATACGAGTCTGGCGTGGGCGATCACTAAGCTGCGACGCCAAACCCCAGCCGGTCGATCGCCAGCTTCCTGGTCGACACATAATCGGTCTTGCCCGAACCGAGCACCGGGATTTCTTCGACCTTGACGATGTCGTTTGGCACCATCAATTCGGCCGCTCCGGCCTTTTTGCCGAACTGTCGCAACTCCTCTGCGCTCGCATCGTCAGCGGTGGTGACCAGCACGATGCGCTCGCCGCGCCTCTTGTCCGGCACCGCCACCGCCGCGTGGCGTTCTTCCGGCCAAAGCGACTGCACCAGCATCTCGACCGCGCCCAGTGACACCATCTCGCCGGCGATCTTGGCGAAGCGCTTAGCGCGTCCGCGAATGCTGATGAAGCCTTCGCGGTCGACGGCGACGATGTCGCCCGTGTCGTGCCAGCCGGTCAGGGGCTGTAGCTCGCCGGGGCGATCCGCGGTCATGTAGCCCATCATCATGTTCGGTCCTTCGAGCCACAACTGGCCGGCATCATTGATGCCTTCGACCGGCTCCAGCTTCATGCGGATGGCCGGCAGCAACCGCCCGACCGTGCCGTCGCGCCCATGGATCGCGGTGTTGACGGCAACCACGGGTGCGGCCTCGGTCAGTCCGAAGCCTTCGATGATCTCGGCCTGGAAGCGTTCGCGATAGACGCGGCGGGTATCCGGCTTCACCGCCTCGGCGCCGGCGACGACGAAGCGCAGGCTGGAGAAATCCCCGTCCTTGGCGGTGCGCGCATAGTTGGCGAGGAACGTGTCGGTGCCGAACATGATGGTCGGTTTCACCTTGCGCGCGATCTCGGGGATGATCTTGTAATGGAGAGGCGAGGGATAGAGGAACAGTTTTACCCCGGTGACCAGCGGCAGGATGGTGCCGCCCGTCAGGCCGAACGAATGGAACACCGGCAGCACGTTGAGCAGGATATCCGCCGGCGAGATGGTGATCCGCGCCTCGGCCTGCATGGCATTGGCGAGAAGGTTCTTTTGCGACAAAACGACCGCCTTCGGCGTGCCCTCGGAGCCCGAGGTGAACAGGATCACGCCCGGCTTGGCTGCATCCTGCCGCTGCAGCGGCAGGCGCCACAGCAAGGCGGCCGCAAGCTTGTCCAGCATGGTGACGCTGGTCCGCAGATCCTCCAGCCACAGCAGCCTGGCGCCGCCCTTTTCGACCGCCGCGACGACATCGGCGAGATCGGCCTTCTCGACGAAGGCGCGTGAAGAGACAACGGTGCGGATGACGGCCGTGCGGACCGCCGCGGTGACGCTCGCCGGCCCGGCCGTGTAGTTGACCATCGCCGCCACTCGGCCCGCCGACAGAAGGCCGACGAACGACAATACGACGCCGTTGGCGTTGGGCAGCATCACTCCCACCGCTTCGCCCGGCGCCGTCGCCGCCTCGAAGCGCCTGCCCAGCACGCGCGCGCCGATGAACATCTTGCGGTAGCTCAAGGCCCCCGAGATGACATCTTCGATGATGGTGTGCGAGGCGCCGACATGGTCAGCGGCATCGCGCATGGCCAGGAACAGGCCGCGATCGAGGTCGGTGCCGAAAAGTCGGGCCTCGGCGACGCGGTCGAACAGCGCATTGGTATTCGAGGCCTGGTCCGGGTTGCGCGCCACCAGTTCGGCGATCGTCATCGGCTCCAGAACACTGATCGACAGCCGTGGGAACCAGTGACGCGGTGCCTTGTCCCTAGGTGTCAGCGAGACCGGCAGGCTGCGTGCACCGGCGACGAAGATCGGCACGATGCGGGCATCGGCCTGCATGGCAATGCGGGTGACGGCGCGAAACAGCCGAAACGTCTTGACGTTGGGCTCGACCGCGTCCGGCAGGTAGACGGCCAGCCGGCCCTTGCCCTTCAGCACGCGCACCAGCCGGCGGCTGACGAAGACATGTTCGGCGTTGAAGGCAATGGTGCGGCCAAGTTCGCGCCAGGGTTCGAGCCATGGCGAGCGCGCCGACACCTCGTCGAGTATGTGCAGTGTGTCGTCGGGCAGCAGCGACAGCATCAGCGCCGGCTCGAAGCGCGACTGGTGTGAGATGACATAGATGACCGGCACCTGCGCCTTGCGGGCGACCCTGATGCGATTGTCGCTAATCCGGTAGGCGAGCTTGAACGGCACGTAGAGCAGCGCCTGGGTGAAGCGCAGGCCGAGGCGGAATTTCTCAACCGCCCCGATCAGCAGCAAGGCCACAACCAGACCCGCAAGCAGCGCCAGTGTCAGGATCATACCGCGTCTCTCCCAACGATTTTGTCATTGCGGCTCTTGTACGGCCGCTTCCGGGGGCAGAGCCTAGCGGAAGTCGAGGCAAGGTCAATGCGGAAGGGGCGCCCTCACGCCGCCTTCAGCCGCCCGCTGATGAAACGGAACTCCTGCGTCTTGCCGCCATAGCCATAGGCGGCTGCCGGGACCTCGTGCACGAAAGCATAGCTTTCCTGGTGCGCGCCGCCCAGCAGGCGGCCAAAGGCGTCGAAGATCGTCTTGAGATAGGCCTCCAGTTCGAGCTTGGTGTTGGTGCCGTCGACCACCTTGATGTCGAGCCAGAATGTGTTGGTGCCGTGCTCGGCGAGCGACTTGCCGCCGGCGAACCAGTGCTGTGGGTCGAGATAGGAAACGGCAACCGCGGTGAGCGTCGGGTCCTTGCGCAGATGCGCGGCGGTGATCTCGGTAATTTCTCTGGCGATCTCGGCGGACAGGGTGGCGTCCGGCTTGCCGGTGACGCTGACATTGATGATGGGCATTTTTCTTCTCCTTTGACCGGCGTCGGTCGCCGTTGGAGAGACCGTGCCATCATTCCAGAATCAAAAAAATCGAATTGTTTTCGACTTAAGATTCGATAATATCGAATTATGGAAACGCTCGATCCCGACCTCCTCAGAACCTTCCTTGCGTTCGTCGACAGCGGTTCGCTGGCGCAGGCGGCGGCCAATGTCGGCCGCTCACCGTCGGCGGTAACGGCCCAGATGCAGCGTCTGGAGGAGATTGTCGGCGAACCGCTGCTGGCGCCGCAGGGCAGGGGTCGCGGCCTGACGCCCGCAGGCGAGGACCTCGTAGGCCACGCCAGGCGCATTCTTGCGGTACATCGCGAGGCTTGGCTCGCGCTGAAAGGCGCACGCGCTGCCGGGCGCGTCGCCATCGGCACGACACAGGATTTCGCCGATAGCGGCCTGCCGGACCTGTTGCGTGCATTCGCCACCAGCCATCCGCGCGTCAGGCTCGAACTGCGTGTCGGCCGCTCCGCCGAACTGGCGCAGGCGCTGCAGGCCGGTAGCCTCGATCTGGCGATCGTCATGCGGTGGACGGCGGCGCCGGACGAGGTCGGCGTACTGCGCGAGCCGATGATATGGCTGTGTTCGAACAAGGGGCTGGCCTCGCGACAGGAAGAATTGCCGCTGGCGCTGCTCGATCCCTATTGCGGGTTTCGCGAGGCGGCACTCGCCGCGCTCGATGTCGCGGGCCGCCGCTATCGCATCGCCGCCGGCAGTGCCAGCCTGGCCGGCCTGCGCACCGCGGTGAATGCCGGCGTGGCGCTGACCTTGCGAACCCCCCGCTTTGCCCATTCCGGCATTGTCGAGGCGCCCCGCGAACTTGGCCTGCCGCCTGTTCCGATGGCTGAGTTCGCGATCCGGCTGCGCGTCGGCGCCGATGCGTCCGCGAACGATCTGGCGGCGTTGCTGGCTGCCAACCTGGCTCTCTCCGGATCGCCTGGTTGATTTCAGCGAGGCCGCATTCCGCTATCAGCCTGTTGGCAAGGAAAAGCCGACCTGCGGTCGAGCCGGTCTACGCAAAGAAAAAGCCGACCTTGCGGTCGGGCCGGTCTTCGCAAAGAAAAAGCCGACCTTGCGGTCGGCTTGGAGGTAGGACGGGCCGAGGGGTTTGGGGGGACTTGGGG
>NZ_JAIUGQ010000061.1:0-25670 GCF_020164715.1 Mesorhizobium sp. ESP7-2 | reverse complement strand
CCTCTACCCGCTCAAGGCCTATGACATGCACGCCATCTCAGAAGGAGGCGGCCCTCCCGCGCAGCGGGTTCGTGCATCGGGCGCAAAGCTGCCCTTCAACACCAGGCCAAGGCGCCGGATTTCGGTTCGTTTAGACATCTGGTGCGCACGAAGAGATTCGACTGCAATGGCTTAAACGAGAGCCCGATGGTGCCGTTGGCCGGGATCGACACGATACATGCAGCATTTGTTTCTATTTACTTTTTTGAACAAAAATTCTGAATAGGTATCACAATACGCAGCGCATTCATGGCAACTGCCGCAAACGGTGTCGATGAACACCTTCCGGCGCGACCCAGCATGACTGGCTGCAGCTTATGGGCGGTGCAAGGGGTGCGAAATTCCGCTCACAATGGGAGTGGCCATTGGCGCGCGCGGTCGAGAGGGCTTGATCCTGCGAGCGGACGGGTCCGCACTTTATTTCGCGCGTGACGATCCCAGGTGACAATACTCGTCGGCTTGGGCTGATCACGCGATGCGCAACAGCTCGCGCAGACGCACCGGCAGTCGGGGCGAGGCTTGCAGTTCCGCACAACTCGCCTCCCATCGCTTCAGATACTCATCGATCGGGACACCGGTGCGGCCGGGCCAACGGTTGAGTGCGCCCAGCGCCTCGACGCACTCGGGCGCGCGGTCGTATTCGGCAAGGATGGTCAACGACATTGCCTGGGCGAATGGATTGAGGCCGGGTATTTCGATCTCGCGGCGATGATTAGTGAACCACGCCGCGGCGTCGCGGGTCAGCCCCTGGCTGTCGGCGAGCGCGGTATAGCCCCGGATGATGTTCTGACGATACTCGGCAATGGCATCGCCGAACGCGTTGTCCCCGGCGAAGGGAGGGTTCTCCTTCCAGCCTTTCGCCAGGCGCCCCAGCCCGCGCAGCGAGAACGCCTCGACCATCGCTTCCTCGAGCCATTGGCAGGGCGGCGCTGGCTTGGCGTCGGACTGCCAGCTGTTGGCCGTGACATGGCCGAGCTCGTGCCCGAACTGATAGGCAAGCTTCGACCAGTCCCGCTCGCCGATGTCGACAATGATCCACGCCATGCTGCTGCCGTCCGGATGCAACCAGACGGCCGGCGTGCCGGACGTGTGTTCGTCGACGCGCAGGCGGCTGGGCTGGCGGTCGGAGAGCAGGCGGACGCCATCCAGGCAGGCATGCCGCATGCGCTCGACGACCTGCTCGGCCGCGCGTGGAAGCATGTGGCCCCAATCCCCGGCGAGTTCGATGGGGGCGGTGAGGAGTGTTGGCGGCGGAGAGGTCGGTGGCATCGTGGCAGCGTAGCTCTTTCCCGAAGCGGGCCAGCCGATCAATGTAGCCGGAATCAAGCTGTGCACCGCTGAACGCACAAACAGCATAACGAAATTTCGCCGTCGCATCTTCAATTCCTGATGTCCGCCATCTGGAAACAAAATACCATGCTAATGTGTACGGCCGAATGCTCTGAAATGGATGAGGTTGTCGGAATGGGCGAAGCTATCTTTTCACGAACCTACGGCGGCGATGATCTTTCAAGCTGGCAGGTGGCGCACGAGATGTCCGTTCGCCTTGAAGACGGAGCTCTTGTTGTCTCAGATACCAGTCGGCACAGCTGGCATCTCTTGCGCCTATACGATTCAGCCGTTCTCTTCAGAACCGTTAGAATGAAATGCCGCCTAAAATTCTGCAGGACAGCTACCACCAATTTCTACATCCATCACTATGGTTCCCTGGATGTCGCAGAAATCTCCTCAGATGGCACCATAGTCAACGAGGGCATTAGTAATAAGGTCTCGATCAACAAAATCTCCGACGGCTTGTTCGATGTCGAGGTGACTTTTCTGAGCTGCCATCCGACACTGTCAATTGGCTGCTCAAATAACCGCCAGCCTGTCTATTCTGGCAGTGGACGCGAGCAATTTTTTCTCATGAGCGTGCTGGTTGAGACGTTTGACGCATATAGTGAATTGTCCCGCACACCAGTAGAGGAGCGCATCACGCTGATCGACGTCGGCGGCCAGGAGGGGCTGCAGGTTAAGTGGATGCTAAAGGCTGATCAGATCACGCCAGTGGTGTTTGAGCCCATAGCCCCAGAGGCAGCACTGGTCAGGCAAACTCTTGGCCGCATCCCCGGCGCCCAGGTCGTAGAAAAGGCGCTGGCTCATGCCGCAGGCACTCAGAAACTAAACATTGCTGCAGCGTCGGGCTGCTCATCCTTAAGGGAGCCAAACTTCGAAATCTTGCAGCACTATTCCATTGGACCGATCTTCCGTACGATTGATACGCGAGACGTCGAGTGCGTTCGATATGACGAGTTATTCCGCACGCGGGCGGTTCCCTCTCCGGACGTAATAAAAATCGACGTGCAAGGTTTTGAATACGAAGTTCTAGTTGGTTTTGGACACCTTCTTGAGTCCTGTCTGGCCATAGAACTGGAGACACATTTCGTGCCGATATATCGAGGGCAGAAGCTAATCGGCGACATTGTTAACATGTTAGGAGATTTCGGCTTCGCACTTAGGCAGGTTAGGCAGGTACCGAATTTCGATGGCGATGCCGTTGAGTTTGATGCGCTGTTTACGAAGAGGCGAGATCGAGTCACCGCTCTCGCTGAGCGGGCAAGACGTAAATTTCATGTGATCACTGACGTATTGGGGATACTCCCATACACCTAATCCGGCTTCGTGGAATGCGAACTCGTAGAGAGCGCTTTCCTCAACGGTGATACTCGCTAGATACGAATTAGCCAGATCGTTGATCTGCAGCGCACGATGTCATATCGCGTCATACGCCGCTCTCTGCTCTTACAAGCAGCATTCCAGCGCGCCTGATCCTGTCTACTTCCGGCCGGTTCTTCCTTGTCCACGAAAATCCATGTCTCGTGCTGGAAAATGCATGTCTCGTGCTGATCGCCGACGCTTCGGGCTTACGACCTACGCGCGACCGAAGCATCGAGCTCAATCGCCCTCACCAACTCGTCTATCTGCTTGGCGCGGCTCTTGGTCATATGTCGCTGTCTTGCCAACCGCATTCCTGCGCGCCGTATCCTGTCGACCGCCTGCCTGTTTTCCTCACCGAGGATCCAAGAGATCCTTTCGACCAAGTCCAATCTGTCGCAAAATATGCACGTCTCAAAATCAACAAACCCCAGCTCGTTGAGCTCCTTTTCAATCAGCCTGTCAGCCAGAAGTAAAGATCCTACTGAAGCTATTTCAAAGTTCTTTAGGTGAACGTAACGGTATGTATGACCATCGCACAGGCAGCACAGGTATTTATTCAGCTCCTCGTAGTATCGCTTCTTGACTATCGCGTCGGTTTCGTTGTTGTATTTTCGATGGTATCCAGGGTGGTCCAATTTATGAATTCGATCGTCCTTCAATTCTGCTGCAAATTTGCGCAACGGGCGATCCCACGCAATACTTCCAGATAGTAATACCTTATTAATTGGGCTGTCATTAAAGATAATACTTTCGTAGCCCTCGTATGACTCGAGCGCCGACGAATACGGGACCCATTCCACAGATTTATGCTCAAAAAAATTCGTCAACTCATAAGCATAAGGACTTATTATCATATCTGACAAAGCTATGTGCCGCTTCAAAATATTATCGTAACCTTCGTCGTAGCTGACTAGGTCGTCAATTTTAAGAATTTTATATGAACTAATCCTCTCCAGAGGTATGTAGACGTGACCTTGATATGCAACTATGATGAAGTCAAATGAGTTGATATAATTTAGAATAGATTCGCTAGAGAAGTCTGTCGACTTGGAATCAATCAGCTTGAATCCATAATTTTCTACGAGTAAACTTATCAGATAATAATGCTCATCTGCCAAATAAGTCGAAAGCCAACCTATATCGCATATAATACCCTTTTCAAGTGGGGAGAGGTCCCCGTCGCGATGGCCGGCTAGCGGCGTTTTGCTTTCGTCGCCCTTTATGGATCGTCCAGCCTCTTCTATCAGGTCGATCCATTCGCCAATCGTATACGCCCAATCGAACTCGCGCGCCGCTTCTTGAATTGACAAGCATTTCTCGACGAAAGCGGCGGGGTTGTCCCTATAATAGCGCAGGGTCGCCGCCGTGAAAGCCTTGAACTTATTCGTTTCGATAGGGGCGAGGATCCCGCCGCCTTGATATGCCTTCCTAGGAAAGTGGCCTACAGGCGTGCCGATCACGAGGCGTCCGGCGGCCGCCCCCTCCATGACCGACAATGGACCGGATTCATTGACGGAACTTGACACCACGGCGTCGACGCTTCGATAGAAATTCGGCATATCATGAAATGAAATCTGGTTTGCCGTCGAACCCGCGACCTTGAATGCCAAGCCGGCCTCGTTCACTGCTGCCTCTGCGAGGTCGCCGCGTTTCCACTCAACGCCGAAAGTCTTTACGGACATCGATGTGGCGTAGCCAACTGTCGCCAGCCTTTCCGGCAAAGCGCTGAAAAAACTCTTATAGTCAATTCCGAGCGATGCTACCTTTGGCGCTCGAGCTATACCCAGCATAATCGATGCTGAATATACCGATTCACTGACGACGCCATAAGCTGCAAATTCGTCGAAAATGCCTAACCCCTTCTTTTCGACCAGCATACGGATATCGAATTCGTGGTGCGATATCGCTATTAGCTTATCGAGGGGAATTTTATAGCTGTCGACTAAGCTCGATACGCCATCGAGTGCGGTTAGGTACAAATCGTAATAATCGCGCAAACTATCGAAATATACAGCGTTGTCCTCCTGCCAATCGATTATATCGACGACAAAACCTCTTTCATTTAGCTGGCATGCGATATCGTAATAGATTCTGCCGTGTGACCACTTTGTATACCCATATATGAGCATCTTGGGGAAATCTGGCCGCCTATTCGACTTTGCTCTTAGATCTGGACGAACGATATGGTTTTGTATTCTGACCTTATCGTATTCATGATCTGCGGCGCGCCATTCGCCTTTAGCGCTGACTTCAGTGCACCAGTTCTCCGAAGCAATGAACAATTCCCAGGAACTGCAAACAGGTGCCCTGAGCATCATACGGCCGTCTGGTATAGCTGACAGAAAAAAGCCACCAGACTTTAGCGTCAGCAGACCACGTTCGAGAGGGATCAATTCGAGCGTTGTTGAACCAGATGACAGATTTTCGTGTTGCGACTGTGAAGCGGATAGACAGATATCAGGATAGCAATCGATGGGTTCTGACGAGCCGCTGGCAGTATAGACCAAGCGCCCCCATCGAACGTGTCCTGGCGAATTTTTGTATGGTTCGAGCAGCACGTTGGCCGGGCTGCTCTCTGTCGGACCATGGCGTAGTTCGCCTGATGCCGCATCGACAAACAGCACGGTGCCGAACGCCGTGAACAACCGGGCTGGCCTTAGCGAACCATCGTTCATGCGCCGGCCCGTGCCTCTTGTTGCATCCGGATGAAAAAATCAAGATTGTCCCTGAGGCGCTGGTTTCCCGCATCGAGTTCAAGCGCTCTTCGCCCCCACTCCACCGCCCGGCCCATGACATTGAGGCGCCAGGAGGCGATCGCACCGAGATCGTACAGCCGAAAGCCCCAGCAGTTAGCGTCGTCAAGATAGCTCCCGGTACGGCGCGTCGTCTCGATTCCATTGGTGCAAGCCCAGAACAGATTCAGCCAATCGGCCTTGCCATGGAACTCCTCGGCCAGGTCGAGCCAGATTTCGCGCCGATGGGGCGCTTCCATCCGGGCCTTGTCCAGCCAGGTCAATCTCTGCTCCGGCATCATGCGCGCAATGTAGCGCATCGCCTCGGAGCGCTCTTCCGCCCACTTGCTTGTCGGCAATGCAAGGTAGCGCTCAAGCAGCGGAATGGCTCGCTCCGGTTGGTTGGCCCACATCAGATCCCGCCCGAGCCAGAAGCAGATCTGCGCGTCGTCGGGATTTTCCTTGTGGGCCACTTCCATCAGCGGCAGATAGCTGCTCCTCGTTGGCTTGGTGAGATCCTGCACTTCGAACATGATGATGTCGCTGCTGTTCGCCGTGACTTCCCTCTCTCCGGTGAAGACCAGGGCCTCATGGACAGGTCGATTGAACCGATAGCCCCAGCGATGATGAAAATTCTTCGCCGGCCAACTGCGCAGCGGCGTCGGGTCATCGACACTCGCCTTGTAAATCGTCTGGCAATAGAGGGCAGTCGTCTCGGGCGTCCAAGCCGCCTCGAGCTTCGCCCGCCAACTGGGCTCGAGAAACCGGTCCATGTCCATCGTGCAGCACACATCCACGTCGGCGGGGATAAGTGCCATGGCGGCGTTGCGGGCGTCGTCGAATCGCCATGGGCGAACTGCGATCCGATGTACGGTCACGCCCATACTGGTCAGCCGTTCCACTGTGTCATCGGTGCTACCGGTGTCGGCGACAATGCGATAGTCTGCGTCGACGGCCGAATTGGCCCACCGCTCCGCGTTTGCGGCTTCGTTCAAGGCGATAGTATAGACCGCGACTTTCAATCGAGCACCCTCACTCAACGCGCTGTGATAGACCCTGCCTAGTGAACATGCCCGAAGCGCCCTTGCGGATAGCCACCAGGCCACCGAGCAATTTGGCCCGGTTCAACTCATAGTGGCTGTCGAAGAACAGTATTTCGGCGAACTGATCGGCAAGGGCGCTCACACCCAGCGGATCGACCGAGCGGGCCGTGCCGTACTCCTTGATTTCGCGCAACAGGGTCTTTGTCAGCGTGATCTTGCCGAGGTCCTCACCCGGCGGCTGCCAGTCGAGGTCTTCGAGAAAATACCAGCCGTCCTTGGCGACCAGCGGGAAGAACTCTCGGAGCGTCAACTGCTCATCGAACGAAGCGTGGCTGCCGTCGTCGATGATCACGTCGAACGATCCCGGTTCGAGCTTTGCAGCGACGCGGCGCAGATCGTCCAGTTTGGATTGGTCCCCGACAAACGACTTGAACCGTCCATTGTTGAGCTGCGAAAAGTCCGTCAGGTCGACACCGACCACCTGGCAGAACGGAAAATAGCTCTGCCACAGCGAGACGGATGGGGTTTCGGTCTGGTTGCCCTCGGCCAAACCACGGCATAGGCCGATCTCCATCAGCTGCTGCATTGACAAGCGCCGGGGCGACAGCAGGCGATCGTAGATCCTCGCATAGCAGTGACGGTTGCCTGTGCGCCTGTTCTTGTCGGTATTGAAGCGATCGGCGAGACTTGTGAAGCTGGGGAAGCTGTCGGACGGGCTGATCAGCAGCGAGATCAGCGGCGTACCTTCGCCGACCGGCCGGGCTTCGTTGCGTGCCGTCCACAGGTGGATGCCGAACACACGGTCATCGTTCAGATAGTCGGCCAATTCCGCTATCGGCTTCTCGAACCGGTCGATCTCGGTCCAATCGATGGCGTTGAAGAACATCGGGCTGAACACCCATTCCCGCAGCCCGGCTCCCGCATCGGAGGCAATGTAATCGGACAGAAGCTTAGGGCCGATGTCTCCGAATTCCTTGCCGTGTGCGGTGTGGAAGCGCTCGATCGACAACTCGTACAACGCCCTGAGGTGATGGCTATAAGGCTTGGCATAGATGACATTGCCGCAGATGAAGTGGCCCTTATGCGATCCGCGCCATTGCAAGTTGAAGAAGTGCTCGCCGCGGAAGGGGAAGGGCCGCAGCAGGATGACGTCGCTGTCCATCCATAGCCCGCCATGCTCGTACAGCAGGGCGTAGCGGAAGATATCGCTGAAATACCTGATCTCGGAGCCGGAGACGATCCGCTCGAACAAGGCCCGCGGCATGACGTCGTCGGCATTGCGGATTTCGACCCCATGCGGGACAAGAAACGCGAGCTTCTCCGGCGCGTAGCTCCACACCCGCACCGGATGGCCCGTTGCCCGCATCGACGTCGTGGCGGCAATGAGGGTACGATGCTCGGCCTTGTCGGACATCACCTGGTAGAAACAGTTGATTTGCGGAAGCGCGGTGTCGTCGTTGACAAGGAAGGGAGAAATCCGCGCATCGAACTCGCGCGATCGTTCCCGCCGCTCCAGCGGAGAATCGACATCGCGCAGGAAGGGTGCGAACTCATGAAAGATATCGTCTGTCGATTTCTTGCCGCCGGCCCCAAAGTCCTTGCCTTGCGATGGCCCCCGGCTTGCGTCACCCATGGCTCGATGGTTAGGGCGGTCAGGCTTGATCCCTGCTTCCGCCGCGCCATGTCCCAAGGCCAGCGTCAACCGGGACGCTGTATCAGCCGCGCCCGATGGCAGGCTATCCACATCTAGCAACAGCGATTTCACCTCCGCCTCCTCGACGGTCGCGATCCAGGACTCACTGTCGGTGACGCTGTAGGAAATCAGCAGACGCGTCTGGTCCGGGTGCCAGGCCAGCCCGGCAGCGAATTCAACGCCTTTTTTGTCGAAGAAGAACGGGCGACTTACCTTTCGCAAGGCGTTGGCTTCGTCGAACCAGACGAACCGATGCAGGTAATAACGCCGCTTCCCCGCAGCCGGCGCCTGCACTTCATGAATCAAGGCGAGCCACCCGCCGGCGAAGGCGATCAGCTGGGTCCCGCCCCTGAACCGTTGGGCGGCAATCGCGGGAGGTATCTCGCTGACGATCGTGCCTCGCTCGTCCACGATCCGGGTGGGGTCGCAGAGGTAGATGAATTGCAGCTTCTCTGCGGCTCCCCCCGCCGTGGCGGGCTTGACTTGTGGCATCCAGTTCTTCTCGTGCACCCGCGGTCCTGCCGGATGGAGCGGGCGCCAGTCGGTCAGCCGGCAGGAATCTTTCTCGTCGATGCGCGCGACGACCTGCTCGCACCAACCCTCCGGTGTCAGTTCGCGCACACACGAGACACCCCACAGCGCATCGCGCCAGGCGAACGGACGCATGTCCTCAAATCCGAGAACCCGGTCGTAAGCGGGCTCCGGCATATCAACCGGCGGCAAAACCTCGCGTGCGGACTGGACGGCGAATTCATCATTCAACCGGAGCAGGAAATTGCGCGTGTGAACAGGCGCTCCGCCCGGCGTGTCGTATTGGAGGTTGTCTTCGGCCAGCGTGTAGTTAACCGTCCGCTGCAAGAGCACAATCTGGTCGCCCAATCGAGCCACTGACGGGTTTGATGGCCGATAGCCATCGGGCGCCGTGAAGCCAACTGGGCGCGCGCTGAAGGACGGCATCATTGTCTTGGCGGGCTGGACATAAAAGTACAGGTTGGACCACGCCAGGTCCCTTGGCCCGTCGCCGATCTCTCGATTCAGCGCCAGCCAGTTGCAGGCCGCGAAACCGCGGTCCTTTCGTTCAGGATCGCGCGAATAGTTCGCGGCGATCGCAAACTCTTCCAGCAGGCCTGTGGTGTAGACGTAGTCCTCGAGAAACAGGATGTCCTGTTCGGGTCGCTTGATCGCCAGCCCCGCTTCGGCAAACAGCACACTCGCATCGTTCATGCCCTTGTCGCGGTAGAACCTGGCCAGATCGTAGAGCGGCTCGGCACGTTGCGGCCGTTGATTGAAGGCGGCAAGAGCCTCGCCGATGAAGCCAGGCTCGTCGCCGAGCTTTCGCAGGCAGCGAGCCCCCTGCAGACGGGCGTTCCACGCTTCCTCGTCCCAACCGCCCATGGCGGCGCGTTTGGCGTAGGCCACCGCGGCCTCCGCCGTCCGCCCGGCGTCGCGATAGGATTGCGCCAAGTAGAACCAGTAGCGTTGATTTTCCGGATCCTTCTCGAGGGCCTCCAGCAAAAGCTTCGCATCACGTTCGAACTTGTCGACCCGGTTCGATCCGCTGGCGTGGTCCTTGTACCAGGCGCCACGCAGTTCCTGCACGCCCTCGGGCACGTCGAGATATTCGTGGGTCACGCCGTGGTAGCGTGCGCCAGCGTCACGCCTGACCAGGCGCGTGTTCCAATAGGCCAGGCCGGAATCCGAGCGTTGCAGAAGCCGGTAGCCCGAGCTGTCGAGCTGCTCGCGGAAGCCCGCGTCCTCGACCACCAGTTCCATGTCGGCGTCGTCAAACAACAGATAGTCGTAAGCGAGTGGCGAGGCATAGGCATGATCGAGCGCTGCGTTGCGCGCCTGCTCGAAATTGTGGAATGGGAATTCGTGCAACTCGCCCGGCAGGTTGCGGGCAGCGAAGAACGATTTGATGAAATCCTGGGTCCCATCGGTCGAGCCGGTATCGCCGATGACCCAGCAGTCGATGTGGTCGACGACCGCCCCGAGACAGCGTTGCAGGTTCGCCATCTCGTTCTTGACGATCATGTTGAGGCAGAGGCGCTTGCCGTTTGTCATCTGTGAATCGTCGGCTCCGTGCGGCGGTCCGTCACGCCCCTCGACGTAGTTCACCGTCATTTGCCAGGTGTCGTCAAGATCGAGAAACGTTGATGCGTGGTTCTAACTGGCACCCGCCAGAGGCCTGCCACGCCCGACCTTGATCATTTGCGACATGGCTAGAGTTGGAAAGGAGACGTTAAGTCCTAGGGCGTAGTGACGATTTAACTACCTGAGCCAGATGGCGATAGCTGCAAGTTTGACAAAGCCCATGAAGTTGGCGAGCAGCTTGTCGTATCGAGTTGCGACGCGGCGGAACTGTTTGAGTTTGTTGAAGAAACGCTCGATGATGTTGCGCTCCTTGTAGAGATCAGCGTCGTAGGGACGCTGATGCTTTCGATTGCGCTTGGGCGGGATGACGACCTCGGCGCCTATTTCTGCGATCTTTTCAAGCAAATGGTCGGCGTCATAGCCCTTGTCGGCGATCGCTGCGCCGGTCTCGAAGCCGTCGACGAGATCATGCGCGAAGGCGATGTCATTACGCTGCCCTGGGCTTGCGATCAGGCGAACCGGTAACCCAAGAGCATCGCCTGCCGCATGGATTTTGGTGCTCAGGCCGCCGCGAGACCGGCCCAGACCTTGGGCATCCGCCCCCCTTTTGACCGGCGCGCACCGGCGGCGTGCTGATGAGCGCGCACAATGGTCGAGTCGATCATCAGCCATTCCAGATCGGCTTCGCGCGCAAGAACCATAAGCATCTCGTCGAGAACGCCCATTTCGATCCAGCGATAGTAGCGCCGCTTCACGGATCGATAGTCGCCGAGCCGCTCGGGTAGATCACGCCAGCGCCCACCCGAGCGGGCCATCCACAGCAGGGCATCGAGGAACTTCCGGTTGTCGGTGCGCGGGCCGCGCTTGCCCTTCGTACCGCCAGGCACAAAGCCCTTGATCCGTTCCCACTGATCGTCTCGAAGCGCATCGCAGTCCATCGCTGACCTCCAAAAATCAGCGTTGAATCTGATTTGCCCTTCCTTGGGAATCCCAACCCGTTAAATCGTCACTACGTCCTAACGCTGTTTTTCCCACTCAGAGGCTTCCACCGGGCGGAATCGATGGCAATTGTCCTGGCATAGCTCGCCTCTGCCAAAGTGATGCCTTGCCCGAGCTGCACCTGGAAAATGACGGTCGCTTGGTTCGCGCGACACGTATGAATGGCCGGCCCGCCACCGGCCGCAATGCGTTCGAGCAGGCACAGGTCCGACGGCGGCCCTTCCAGCCCGTACGGGACGAGCAGAGGCATGTCCGCGAGGTCGGACCATCTGAGCACTGGCCTCTCGACAAGAGAATGACAGGACGGCAGGAGCACGAAGAGGCGCTCTTGCCAGAACACTTCGCTGCTGCAGAATTTGGCGGTGCCAATGTGATGTGTGAACACAAGGTCGAAGCGCCTGCGGCGTATTGCAGAAAGGCGCTGGCCCGATGGGACATCTTCAATGGTCAGCCTTACGTCCGGGTATAGCTTGCCGAAACGCTCGATGAGGCGTTTGAGGAATTCTCCTCCTGTCACGCAGCACAGCCCAATCCTGAGTGTCTTGGCATCCTTGTTATCGCGCACACGCTCGGCGAAAGCATCGAGCAGGCCGTCGTAGTGAGCCCGCACGATTTCGATCCAGGCGCGGCCTGTTTTAGTCAAGCGAACGCCGCGCACATCGCGCTCGAACAGCTGGATGTCGAGCTGCTGTTCGAGTTTGACGACGTTGCGGCTGACCGAGGATTCCTGGACCCTCAGCGCTCTTGCGGCCTGACGCATGCTGCCGTGATCCACGGCCGCAAAAGCGTAGGTCAGCAACTGGATAGCGTTCCCGTTCCGCGTCATCTCGCTAGAGCTTCGTGACCTATCCCCTCGGTAGGCGTCTGTCTCACCGCAATGCGATCGGATCCGTTTTGCGGACGGGCGGCACTCAGCTGTATCAACAGTCTCACCTGGCTGCATGGGCCTCGGCGCAGCTGGCACCCCATTGGCTCCGTCACACCGGACTGTCCGTCATGGCGATCGTCGCGGCGTCAGATACGCTGGTCTCGTAGACATATTCATGCGGAATGGCCGGCGTTGGCATCTGTGAGGCGTAGAGATCGAGATTTTCCTTGCTGTTGCTTGCCGCTAGGCTGCAGAAATTGCCGCTGTTCCACGTCATCGTGCAATACCTGAAATGCGCACCTATGGAGCGCGCCATCTCTGCCAGCGTAACCTCATTGTTGAACATGGTCCCGAGGACGTCCGTCTTCTTTTTTGCGATTTCGTCCGGGGGAAAGTACCTCGCCTTGAAGCCATAGTCCTTCTGGTACTCTCGACGCTGGTAGTCGCTTTCATCGCCCGCCCTGAATTTTTCGACGAAGACGAAGATGCCACCCTCCTTGAGGTGCTGGGTTACGAACTCGATCTGCTTGGGTCTGTTGGGCGAGTACATCTGGAAGGTTGTGTCCTCCAGGATGACGTCAAAGCCTCGCGTGAATTTCTTCAGCCGCCGATCAGATCCGAGCGCATCCTTGGTCAACCAGTGGAACGGGCCGATGAAGAATTCGGCGTGGGCCGGTTCGCCATACGCCATGAAGGATTTGTAGTTCTCGGGGTTCGGGCTGCAGGACAGCGAAAGAATCTGCCCATCCGAAAATTCTGACAGGGTTCTGGCCATCGTGCCTTCGGCTGTTCCAAGGCTATACAGCGACAGCGCGGATCCACGCCGCCGAGCATAGTTCAGCACCGCGTAGGCCATCCGGCACTCCTCCTCCAATCTGTAGGGAATGCTGCCGTGATAGTGCTGGTCGAAAAAGCCTTGCCGGGCTGCGTGCAGGCCAACGAGATCGCGCAGGAGTTCATCGCTGGGCAGAAGGCGGGGGTCGGCCTGAGGCTTGCGAACTGGCATCCCGCTTTTGCCCGCTGCGGTTGCCGCAAAAAACCCTGCTAGTTGGTTGATCCGTGGTCCTTGGTCGCACTCGGCCAGAAAATCGTTGAGCCCTCGCATCGCGCATTCCTCCCGCACCGTTGCTTTGGTGAGATGCCAAGAGATCAATGAGAAAACTCCACTCAATTAAGAGTGGTCTAATGTTTCAGATTGATTCGAGTCTTGGCCGGGGCACTGGTAGGCCTGCTAAATACGAGCGGCTTTCCTACGATTGCCATTTTTTTACTAAAGTCACATCTTCTGCCAATCCTGAGTTAGTTGTGATTTGTCCAGCAACCTCTGGTTAGGCACAACACGGGAGGGCGGGCTACTCTTAGTAAGAAGGCTGCTGCCATCCGTGGACACCCCTTGCCTCGATCCGAACAAGATCCGCCGTTCACAGCACCAGACGCTTACACACCAACATGAGAGTTGGGGCAACATACGAGCAGACTTGATCAGGAGAACTGGTCTGGAGCGCCAGGAAACAGCAATTTCGTTCCCGGGCCACATATTCCTGATGAACCTGAAAGGGGCGGCAAGCCGCGGAGAGGATTTCGTCGACGGGCGTCGGATCTCGTTCTCGCCACGGCCGGCTGGCTCGGTAATCCATATGCCTGCCGGCAGTGATTGGACGGGGTGGGACGAGGGAGAACCGACGGCCGCCTACCTGCTCGTCTCAATTGAAAAAGGGTTCGCCGACGAAGCCTTCGGCGGGATGGTGCGCCGTCGCTCGGGCGACCTGCCGGCTTCGATCGGATTTCGGGACAGCACGGTGGAGATGGCGTTGCAGCGGATCGCCATCGAGCTCAGGCAGCCCGATCCGATCAGCGTGACGATGGTCGAGAGCCAGGCGATGCACTTGCTCGTTCAGATGGTCAGGCGCAACGGCCACTATAACGAGCCGGCGAAAGGCGGGCTGTCAGCCTTCGATCTCAAACGAGCGATCGCAATGATCGAAGCCTCGTCGGACGAGACACCCACCCTCGCCGATCTGGCAAAGGAGGTCGGTGTCAGCCGTTTCCATTTCAGCAGGGCTTTCAAGCAATCTACCGGGATGACGCCACACGCGTATATCGCGCGGCGTCGACTGGACCAGTCCGCCGACATGCTGCGATCGACCAACTTGTCGGCGACGGAGATCGCGCTGGAATGCGGGTTCGGCAGCTCAAGCCATTTCACGATCGCCTTTAAGCGGGCATTCGGTGTTAGTCCGAGGGAATACCGCCGCCGATCCAGGATTTGATTCAAAACTTCCGCTGATTTCAGCAACGAACTGAAAAAACAAGCGTGATTGTTAAGCGGCAATCTGGGCAGTGGGTATGACAAGCGCCGATTGGATGCGCAGCCCTTGTCAAATGCAATTCAAATTCACGCTGACCTGAGATCAAGCATCCAGTCCCGTCTATGGCTTGGATTCATGGCCAGCACGCTATTGGCGGCAGTCGGACGAAACGGGTATTACATCGCATCCGCCTGGACTGTTGTCGCAGCAGGCTGCGGAAGCGCCGGCGTGGCGATACTGCTTGCGACCGTCAGTGTCGTCGAATTCGTTGCAAGCCCTCTAGCCGGCCTGGCAGCGGACCGGTTTGACCGACAGCGATTGAACATCACGGCCGACCTCGGTCGCGTTGCCATCTTGCTCGCCACGGCTTGCACGCTTCTCTACCGGGACGCCTTTTTAACGCTCTGCCTGTCAGCGGCGCTCTTTTCGATTTGCGATCGTGTCGCTCTGATCGCTTCGCAAGCGATGATCCCGCTCGTGACGGGAGGCGCCGAACTTGCGGCAACGAATTCCATCATCTTCTTCATCATGCAGTTAGGCAGCCTCGGCGCAGCGTTGCTAGCCGGATCACTACTGGGTGGGCGCTCCCCTGCCCTGACGTTCATGGTGCTCGCCCTGTTGTTCCTCGTTTCAGCCGTCTCACTGTCCTGGATGCGGCCAGGCCGCCTCCCGCAAGGTGTCAGAACAGCCAAAGGCCTGGCACCGAACATCGACAAGCATCTCCTCGATCTGTTTGCCGCCTATGCCCTTTTCTATGGAGGCGCGGTGCTGGTCACGGTGATGGGATCAAGCTTCGTCTTCGAAGAGCAGCAAGGCACCGCCGCCGATTTCGGCTACCTTGAGGCCGCGTGGTCGGCTGGTTCGGTTATTGGGGCGGCTGTTCTCGTCAGGCTGACACGAGCGATAAGTGGTCCTATACTGCACCTCATGCTTTTGGCCTCAACGGCGCTCGCGTTGATGTCGTTGATCACTGCGCGCGCGCCCTGGACATTGATCGTCTTCGCCACGCTTGGGTTTCTCTACAATCTGGGCCGGGTGAGCATCGAGGTCACACTGCAGTCGCGTATGCCTGACAATGCATTGGGCAGGGCCAAGGGCGTCATGCACAGTCTCGCTGTCGCGCTGGGACTGGTCATATTCAGCATCGCTGGCGCTATGGGCGAGAGTGTATTTCCTTCGACGATCTTCTTCGGATTCGGGGTGGTGCTCCTGATCAGCATTCCTGCATTGAGCATCGGCATCGCGCAGCGAAAGGATGAACCGTGAGGTGGATGAGCTAGCGACCGACACAGACGCCAAGCAGGCGGTGCTGGACTCTCTGGCGACGCTCTATCCTTGGACGCGCTCCTATCATTGCCGCCCGCTTCGCGATTATGCGTCCCGCTTGTTCGAAGCGCCTACCCAGAAATTGGAACCCGAAATTCGCAGCCGCGCGCTTGCCAAGCTGGTCGACACGATCAGGAATGCGGGAAAGCGAAACGGATTGCCGATCAACGCCGTCTCCCAAATATGCAAAGATCTAGAGCAACGCCGCGTGTTGCAGACCGGCCCGCATTTGTTTCTCCTCATGGAGCCAGAGGCCTACTACACCCACATCTTCAGCCTGCTTGGCCTCTCGGCGCATGGCTGCTCGAGCTACGTTTCCTATGCCGTTTCAACGGTGAGTCTCGTTGAAAAGCCCCGCAAGGGGCCAGGCTGGATCAAGCTTGACGGGAAGCCGGTCAACGTCTTCGGTCTCAGCCGAAGCCGGATGATCGGATACGGCCTTCTGACCGGGCCTGGATCATACCGGTTCGAGCTGGTGCCAGCGGAGCCAAATGCCGAGGGAGATGCCCTCGCCCTGCTTCGCAGTCTTCTGCCGAAGACGCAGTTCGAGCGGCCTGCGCATGCCATCAAGGCAGCCAATCGCATCCTCTGGCCAAAACTGTTCGGAGAGAGCTTTGCCTTCCTGCAAATCGACGATGAGGATGTTGCCGACCTGGTGGCGGACCACCTGTCAGACGAGGGCTCCTGGCTGCGTACGAGGTTGCTGGAAAGCCCAAAGCTGGCTTTGAATATCCTTGACGAGATCGACAGGCTGGCGGCTGGCCCCTGGGGTGGCTGGCTAGCCCGCGGTACCGATTTCTTTTGGTACTATGAAAACGGAAAGCGCCTGCCGCTGCGCATGGTGGGTGGAGAACTCATCAATCTGGCGGCCAGAACGAAGGTAGCTCGCTTCGCGGCTCCCGATATCATCGAGCGGCTGACGAACCGCAGCCTTGTTCCGAACCTGCTCCTTATGTTTCTGGTCCTGTCGATCCTGCCCGGCGTGCGCGCGCTCGGAGGCAGTCACCAGCCGGTCTACTATCCCCTGATGCGCTATGTCATTTGTCGGGCTCTAGAGACCGCAGACATGGATGCGGACCTTCGACGCGCTCTCGTGAGCGATGATGTGCCAGGAGCTTGGGGGCATCGCGTCATTGAATGCGATGAGGATCCATTCGAGTCAATCCGACAGGGCAGCATTGGCGAAACCAGGGAGGTCATCGACCGCTTCGGCGATATGCCTTTCGCTGATGCATGTGGCGGTCTGAGCAGTTTCGTTTCTGATCCGTCGTGGACTGAACTTCGCTCACAGCTGCGGGAGCAAGCGATTGTCCCAAGCGTCTTTTCCTAGAGTGGGTAACCCGCCCTGGCTGAGGTCAAAAATGCGCAGCACCTACCGTCGCAAAATCGACCACGGCACGGCGTATTCGGGCCGTGAGCGGTCGGTCCGGGTTGCGCGGCGTTTTGCGGTTAGCTGCGGTTCTGGTGTCGACCTCATCTAACTCGTAGATAAGGAGTTGGCTTTTCCTGAGAGCGGATGTTTCAGCATCCTGAAGCTGCAGGCTTCATCCTCAACAGGCTATTACGTGATCCGACCAGGCGGATATCAGCCAGATACTACCTCACACCTCATCGAGCGCTGGCTCAGGCTGCGGCGGCCTTAATATTCTGGTTTAAGCTAAAGAAATTCGTTGGATCATATTTCCGCTTCACCTCGGCGAGCCGATCATAGTTTTTGCCGAACGACCTTCTGATCACATCGTCGCCTGCTTCGCTCTGAAAGTTCAGGAAATGATTGCCATTCGAGTAAGGCTCCAGCGCTTCGTACATCGCCCTCGCCCAAGCAATATGCTTGGCGCTTTCGGCCGGATTGGACCATTGCGCAGTGATGCCGATGTTGTATTCGGCCTGGCGCTGGGTGAAGGCGGACTCAGAAGCGCTCACCCGACCGGGCGCACCGCCATAGAATTCGACTACCACTCCCGAGAGGGCTGATTGCATGCGGTTACCGTGCTCCACCAAAAGATCAATGACCTCATCGGTCAGCTTGGGCACGAAACTCGCCTTCCAGTAGTTGTGGGAACGGTCCGGGAAGGCCATGTTGAGTAGGCCCTGCATCGCAGGGAAAGGCATCGGCTGGATTGCGTCGAGGGCTGGTGGCCCATAGGCGCGCAGCGGCGCCAGTACGCGCTCTCCCTCGGCCATGTCACCGCACCAGCAGCCGATCATGGCTACAGCCGGCATCCCGTCCGGGGTCGTTACCATGGCTGCATAGGCGGTTAGTTCCTCAGGCGCCGTCGCCATGAAGTCGCGGTAGAAGCGCAGCATCTCGCCGGCCCGCTCGCGGGGATGCGCGATCAGCCCGCCGAGAACCATAGAAATCGGCTGGGCCCGAAAGCGGAAGCATGTCACGATGCCGAAGTTGCCGCCACCCCCTCGAAGCGCCCAGAAGAGATCCGAATTCTCTTCTGCACTAGCCGAAACGAGATCGCCTGCTGCCGTGACAACCTCGAACGAAATGACGTTGTCACAGCTCAGACCATGCTTTCGAACCAGCCAGCCGACGCCGCCACCGAGTGTCAGCCCGGCGACGCCGGTCTTCGAGACGACGCCCGTGGGCACCGCCAGTCCGTGCAAATGGGTCTCCCGATCTAGATCGCCGAGCATCGCTCCGCCCTGCACCTGAACCGTTCGCGTTCGGGCATCCACCAGCACCCCCCGCATGGCCGACAGGTCGATGACGATACCGTCGTCGCAGAGCGCCCGTCCCGCAACGTTGTGGCCACCACCGCGCACTGCTACGAGAAGGTCGTTCGCGCGGGCGAATCTCACCGCCTGGATCACGTCGGCCACACCGAGGCAGCGCACGATCAGCCCCGGGTGGCGGTCGATCGCCGCATTCCAGATTTGGCGCGCCGTATCGTAGTCGGGATCCGCGGGCTGGATCATCTTTCCGGCGAGGCCGGCAGCAAACTCTTCGACCATCGGAGAGGCGATCGGCACTCCGTGGCGGTTGCACAGCCTTGTTGACATAGCAATTCTCCATTGTTGTGTGGCGAGTCGCTCCAAACTCGTGTTGTGCCGACGAGGTCCAGCTTCATCCAATGCGAACGGGATGTCCAGTTCCGGGACTGAACTAGCCGCCGCTGAATTGGTGGTGGTCAACAACGCCACCGATTGGCCGGCGCCGAAGAGATCCACTAGCCCTGCGGCGGTCGCTTCAATGTCGAGCATCCTACATACCTACTCGTCGCTGGTGTGTCGCAGCGGCAAGTCCACTTCCCGACGCCAGCCACACATCGAAATCTCGATAGTCATCGACCTATGGCCCGCGGGTTCCTTCCTCGGGGACGTTAGTAGGCTTGTCGGCGCCCGATACTCTTCACGACAGCGGAATGGCGGCTCTTGGCGTCTGATAGAGGACGTTCAGCCCGTTACTAATTGCCGAACAGCGGACTGGCGTCGCGTCCGCTTAATGGATGCGAAGGCGGCATGGTGGCCCCAGCACTTCGATGGGTGTACGGTTCTCCGCCATACCTTCGAAGTGGCGCGATCATGCCTGTCCCTCCGCTCAACCGTAAGCTGTTGGCGATCCTGGCCGCCGATGTGGTCGGCTACTCAAGCGCGATGGAAGCCGACGAGGCCGGGACCATCGCGCGGCTGAGGGCCATTCGCGCCGAGCTGACCGATCCCGCGATAGCCCGTCATCATGGCCGCATCGTCAAGCTGATCGGCGACGGTGCGCTCGTCGCCTTCGACAGCGTGGTTGACGCGGTAGTATGTGCCGCGGAGATCCAGCAAGCAGCTGCGAAGCGTAATGCGGGGCTGCTGGCGGCAGAGCGGATCGTGTTTCGCATTGGGATCAATCTGGGCGATGTGGCGCTGGTAGAGGGCGATGTCTATGGCGACGGCGTCAACGTGGCAGCTCGGCTGGAGCAGTTGGCCGAGCCGGGCGGCGTGATGGTGTCGGGCACGGCATACGATCATCTCCAGGGCAAGCTTGATTGGCCGCTCGATTTCGCCGCCGAGCAGCAGGTCAAAAACATCAGCCGCCCAGTGCGAACCTACCGGCTGAGACTCGACGGCAAACGGGTGCGCCGCCCGCTTCTTGGAATGATTCCGCGCTGGACCGGGACGGCTGCGGCGGCCATCGTGGTGCTGGCTCTGGCGGGTGGAGGGACCTGGTGGTTCTTTCAGCCTGCACTGCTGGGGGCCAAGCCGTCGGTCGCGGTGCTGCCCTTCAATAATTATGGCGGCGACGAGGCCACTGGGCGTTTGGCCGATGGCTTGACTGAGGATATCATCACCGACCTCGCGCGGTTTCCCGAACTTGAGGTCGTGGCCCGGAATTCGACGGAAGTTTACAAGGGCAAGCCGGCGGATGCCCGCCTGGTCGCAAGTGCGCTCCACGTCGGCTTCGTACTTGAAGGCTCTATCCAGCGGCAAAATGGGCGAGTGCGGATCACCGCGCAGTTGATCGATGCAAAAACCGGCAACCATCTTTGGTCGGATCGTTGGGACCGGCCCGCTGAGGACGTGTTCGCCGTCCAGACCGAGATTGCAGAGCAAGTCACCAACCGTCTGGGCGGCGGTGTAGGGTTGATTCAGGCGGCCGGGCGGGCCGCGGCCAAACGTAAACGACCTGAAAACCTGAATGCCTATGATTTCTATCTGCTCGGGACCGAGGAGATTGAAAAGCTCACAAAGGCCGATGAGGAGGAGGCCATCTCGCTTCTCAACCACGCCGTCGAGCTGGACCCCGGGCTGGCTCGCGCCTGGGTAGAGCTTTATCACGCTTATGATCTCTTGGCTGTCTTTGGTGTCAATCCCGAGAGCAATTACAAGGCGGCTGCCGCTGTGGCCGAACGCGCGGTGCAGCTTGACCCGAGCGACGCTGAAGCACACGCGGTGTTTGGTATGAGTCTTGCCGATAAGGGCGACATCGTCCGTGCCAAGGCTGAGCTGGATACGGCCCTTCGTCTTGCTCCCGGTTCGTCTGAAATTCTGACTTTCTATTCCGGCTTTGCAGCCCGCTTCGGTGAACCCGAACGCGGCGCTCAGATGGTCGATCAAGTAAAGCGGCTCGACCCGAACTATCCGATGTGGACGTCCAACTTCTTTTCCGGTGCCTATTTTATGGCCGGCCGGTATGAGGACGCGTTGAAGATGCTGGAGCGCATGGCGCCTAACAACTACCAAAAGTGGAATTGGGTGGTGCGTAGCAGCGCCCTCGCGGCACTGGATCGAACCGAAGAGGCGAATGCTTCGGTTAGGGAAACTCTTAAGCAGCAACCGGACCTGACCGTCGAGAGTATCATCAATGAACCCGGCTTGAGCACAATGGAGCGCAGTCGGTTCATTGAAACAATGTCGCTAGCCGGCTTCCCGGCGTGCGCCAGGCCCGAAGTGCTGGCGAAACTCGCCAAACCTGTGAGGCTGCCGGGGTGCGAAGCGGGGGAGGTGCAGTCTCTCGGGCAACCATAGAACAGGCTCGGCGCAAAGGGAGCGGGCCGGTGTCGCCGAGATTGACCCGATTTGGGGCCGACTGCAGACGGACAGCTTCGGGACTCGTATGTTAAAGAGCGGACCTTCAGGTCGGTATCTGCCTGACCCAATTCCTTCCCCACTTAGGCATTTCGTGCCCACCTATATCGGCCTTGCCCAAGCCAGGAAAAGTACGCCTGCCGAAAGGCGGGTTGCCGAAACTTATTCCGTCCGATCCGCCTCGTTCGCGGGGATCTCCTCGCAACCGGATTCAGGCCGCGTGCAGGAGCCAAATGACTGGCGAGATTGTTTAGCGATAACTTTGATAGAACGCTGTCGGCCCGGCCGGCGGCGGGGTAAAGCGGCGATATTGAGGAGCCCGTGAGCCGCATGCCATCTACTTCGAACTGATGATGACAAAGTAAGAAAACAAGAGATAGCCTCTACGCCTCATTCGGTCTCGGCCTTGCCGACGGTGCTTCATTAGCATTGTGGTACGGCGTCCAGCGCCGCGGGCGCGGACACACCGTCTCTGAAACAGAGTTAGCGCGCTTTGATGCAACGATGCCCTTTCAGTAGATAGACCAGCATTCTACCCTTGCCTTTCACGTCAATCAAACCACGCTCCTCGAAGATGTAGAGCGGGCCGATCGCTTCCTTTGCCCGCGAGGTGACCTGAATTTGTCCTGGAACGCCATGTGATTCCATACGAGCCGCTGTATTCACCGTGTCCCCCCACACGTCGTAAAGCGGTTTGCGGCTACCAATCACACCGGCAACGATCGGCCCGCTATCAATTCCGATCCGAACGACCAGTTCCTGTCCGATCTCGTCCGATAGCCTACGTAGCAGAACAAGCATCTCTAGGGCCATGTCAGCCACCGCAGTGGCATGATCCGACTGCGGCACTGGGACGCCACCGGCAACCATGTAAGCGTCGCCAATGGTCTTGATTGTTTCGAGTCCATGTTTCTCCGTCAGAAGATCGAACTCAGAAAAGACTCGATTAAGCAGTGAAACAAGTTCGCTCGCAGGCAGGATCGCGGCGCGCGGGGTGAACGCAACGAGATCAGCGAAAAGAATGGTAACCGACGGCAGATCATCCGATATGATCTCTTTCGGTCGTTCCTTGAGTCGCGATGCAATCGCCGCGGGAACCAGACTGTTAAGCAGGCGCTCTGAGCGTTGATGCTCCAAGTCCAGAGCGTTCTCAGCCGTTTCGGCGCGTTGAAACGCGTAGACCGCGGCGAGAAAATTGACCATCGCTGCCGTCACGACGCAAAAGACGAGGCTCATCGTCGCGAACCAGTCTGGCAGGAAAATCAAGGTCCGAGACGGCGCGAACTTTTCGATCGCCAAGAAAAGTGCGATGTAAATTGCTACAGGTGGGACAGCGAGTAGACGCCTATTCGGCCCGAGCACCATTACAGTTATTGGCGGACCCGCCAAGAAGAAATAATGGGCGGCTAAGTCGCGGCCTGCGATCCCGCGAGCTCCTGGACGTCGCCGGGCCATCCGACGACGACACCCCGGATGAACCGGGCGACTTCCGCCCGGCATGCCCCTGCTGTGGCGGGCGCATGATCGTCATCGAGGTGTTCGAACGCTGGAGGCAGCCGCGCGGGCCGCCGAACGCAACGGCGACGAACCGGGAGACCGCTCCATGACCCGGCATGGCATGGTCGAGCGTTCGGCCGCAGGCGTCCAGCCTCCGGCAACGGATCCAGGTGCGTCCATGGTGATCATCGACGCCGAAAGGGCAGCGTCCGACTGCGCGCGGAGCCTTCAAGGCCGTGCGGCGAGGCAACGAAGCTGTCCGTCCGCATCAAACCCGACGCTTCCCGGTTGCGGTCGCGCCACCGCCGACATCAGCCGAAATCCGAAATCCCCATAGACATCGACCTGTGGCCCGCGGGTTCCTTCCTCGGGGACTTTCGTACGCCTGCCGGCGCCCGAAACTCTTCACGAAAGCCGAAGGGCGGCTTCCCGGACGGGGAGACTGGAAAGCCGACCTCGAGTTCAACATTAGCGCTGACGTTTTTGCGCCCGCTCTGCCCGTTCGACCTGCCTCAAACCCGGACCGGCGGCGCCCGCTCGCGCTTTGTGCGGAGCGGCTTCCATTCGCACCACGCGCTCCATCAGCCCGATGCCGCCTTGGCGCGCTCTCCGTTACACGATTTCACGTGGATCATGTTGGGGTTGTCTTTGAGCTCCGCGGCGGTTGCGCAGGCCGCAAGTCCCGCCTTTCGTGCACCTTCTGCAAGCAGCTCGGTCTCGCGCTCCATGGCGAACCCGCCAAGAAAGGTGAGAAACTTCTCCGCGGTCCATCCGGGGTCATTTTTGAGCACCTCCGCAGCAGCTTTCTTCGCCTCGTCCGGCTGGTTGATGTAACCATATATCATGGCAAGATAAACCCTCTCAATTGGTCCGGCGCCCTTCATAAGTTTTACATATTTAAGTGCCTTGTCGAACTGCTCGCCATAGAAGTATGCAACGTAAAGACTATAATTGTACCAGTCAGGGTAGTATGGATTCAGCAAAATAGCTCGTTCTGCGAGTTGCACTGCTCGTGCAGATTCTCCCTCGGCGAGTCCAGGAATGCTCGTGGCAATCGTCATAAGAGTATCGGCGTCGTTTGGCCCAAGGGTTTCCGCCTTGTTAAACTCGGCAAGGGCTTGCGCTCCCTCACCACGCGTGTTGAGGGCTTGGCCGAGAGCTGCATGGGCCAGATTATTGTTCGGATCGAGCTCCACCGCTTTTTGGGCGGCCTCCATCATCTTTGAACTTGCCTCATGAAAATCAGAAAAACCTTTGCCACCCATCAGGTAATAAACGTAGGCCAAGCCAACATAGGCCCGCGACATGTGCGGATCGAGCTCTATGGCTTTTTGGAATAGCTTCTCTCCTTCAATCAACCCATCTTTGGTGACACCGCCGACCGGAGTGAGGGCCACCGCGTCAGCCATCAAATAGGTGTCATATGCCGTCAAACTGTTGGGTGCCTTGTGCTGGGCGAGTTTCAATTGTGATCTACGAAACGCACCGCTGGTTGACGCCAAGCTATTTGCGATCTTCGCGGTGACGTCGCTCTCCACCGCGAAGATGTCTTCGTCGGATCGATCGTAGCGGTCGGACCAGACGTCGGCGCCTGTGGCCGTGTCGACAAGCTGTGTCCTGATGCTAACGCGACCGTCGTTCGCCTGCAGGCTGCCCGTAAGAACATACCTCACGCCCAGATCGGCGCCGACTTGGCGGACGTCGACAGCCTTGCCCTTGTAAACCTTGGTTGAGTGGCGTGCGATGACGAGAACTTGGTCCGCTTGGGACAGGTTGGTGACTATGTCCTCCGTAATCCCGTCAGCGATCCGCTCCCATTTGGGATCATCACCGAGGCTCTCGAACGGCAGGACGGCAATCGAGGCCTGATCAACAGCCGCGCCCGATGATTTCCAACAGCCTTGGATGCCGAGTGCGGCACTGGCAGCTACCATCACGAGAAGCACCAATCCTGCCGGCACAAGCCGTCCACGGCGCAAACGACGAGCTTTGAGTAAGCGGCGCCGTGGCTGTCCATGAAGATTCACCCGGTAGACCGCCACGGGCTCTGCGATGTTCTTAACACGCTGCTCGCCCATGGCCTCGAAAGCGAAGGCAAGCTTCTTCTCTACCTCCTTGGCCACCTTGCCGGACACATAGATGCCGCCAGGCTCCGCGATCTGCTCAAGGCGTGCCGCTATGTTGACCCCTTCGCCGTAGCGATCGTCGCCTTCGACGATCACCTCGCCGAGATTGATGCCGATCCGCACCTGGAAGCGCTGATCCTCGGGAACGGCCGCATTGCGCTCTGCGAGGCCTCCCTGAAGCGCCACGGCGCATTCGACGGCGTCCATGACGCTAGAGAACTCTGCCAGAAGACCGTCGCCCATGAGCTTGAAGATGTGCCCATGGTGGCCGGCAACTTCGGGTTCGAATAGTTCCTTGCGGCCGGCCCTCAGGCGCTCGAACGTGCCCTGTTCGTCCTGCTCCATCAGTGCGGAGTAGCCGACGACGTCCGCGGCAAGAATTGCAGCTAGCTTCCGGTCCATGACCGCGCCCCCACGCTTGATAGCATCACACTGCGCGCCTCGCTCGCTCTCACGCGGCAGTGTCGGTGACGCTGCCGAAAGCGGCGCGGAGACTTCCGTGTCTCACTCGCAACATTAGACCTATCGAAAGTATTGTCGAGGGGGCCAGCGGTTCCGGTCGGTCCGAGTCTCGCGGCAACTTTGTTTACAAATTGCCTCTTGGTCGCCGGCAACGTCCGCAATTGGGCGGTGGCATGCTCAACTTCAACGGCCGACATTGGGAAGGGTTTCGGGTGCCGTCAGGCGTACGAAAGCCTCTCATGCAGGAACCCGCGGGCTACAG
>NZ_JAIUGQ010000060.1:0-26091 GCF_020164715.1 Mesorhizobium sp. ESP7-2 | reverse complement strand
CGAATCATGGGACCCCCATGGAATCAGATCAGCCGCAATCCCCAAAGCGCGTTAACCCGAGTTCGCAGCCCTGATCGCGGCCCTCAGCCGCTTGCGCTGGCTGTTTGTGATCGCCAGAAGTTCGTCCTTCGCCTACCGCGGCAAGGAACTCGACGCGCGCCGGATCGCCAAGGAGCTCGGTGTACGCTACGTCCTCGAAGGATCGGTCCGGAAGCAGGACGGGCGCGTCCGACTGATCGGCCTCCTCGTCGAGAGCGAGACCGGACGGCAGCTCTGGGCAGGCCGTTATGACGGAGACCTGACCGACATTTTCGAGCTTCAGGATCGCGTCGCGGCGAGGGTACTGGAGGCTGTCGAGCCCAACCTGCGCCTCGCCGAGATCGAGCGGGCACGCAGCAAACCGCCAGGAAGCCCCGACGCTTACGACCTCTATCTGCGGGCTCTGCCTTTCCTCTATGCCTACACGGAAGCCTCCTTTTGCGAGGCCGAGGGGTTGTTGCGTGCGGCGCTCAGGCAGGACGAAGCCTATTCGGACGCGCTCGCGGCGCTGGCCGACTGCGTCGGCCGCATGGCACTCAATGGATGGGCGTGGGATCGCAACGGGGCTTTTGCCGAATCCTGCGCCCTGGCAAGACGCGCCGTCGCCGCCGATCCAGAAAATCCGCTCTCGCTTGCAACGGCGGCATGGTCGTATGCCATGTTCTCGAACGGCTTCGACGATGCGCTCGAACTGGCCGACCGCGCGCTCGAACTGCATCCAAGCTCGCACGCCATCCGCTCCTATTGCGGCTGGGTGTTCGTCTATGCAGGGGAAAGCGACAGGGCCATCGAGCAGTTCAAGGCTGCGCGCAAAATGAGCCCGATGGACCCGCGCGACTATTTCCCGCTGCTCGGCATGGCTGCCGCGCATTTCTTCGCGGGACGATTCGAGGACGCGGTGCGCCTGAGCGAGCGCATCATCTCGCTGGTGCCGAGCCATACGATCGCCCGGCGATATCTGAGCGCGGCGCTTGCGCATGGCGGCAGGTTGGAAGAAGCAAATGCCGCGGCATCGGCGCTTCTCCAGATCCAGCCCAGCTATAATCTCGGCAGCGCTGGCATGAGCCGATTGCGGCATCGCTGGATGCTGGACCTGTATGTCGACGGCCTGAGAGCGGCTGGAATTCCGGCAACGTGATGTTCAGCAGTTACGCAATGGTATCTGAACCGCACTTCTGGCCGTCGCTTCAAAAGCCGACAAGCCTCCTATTGCAGCAACCCCTTGACGATGCCGCTCGCCTTGCCGAAATCCATCTGCCCCGCATATTTCTGCTTCAGTGCGGCGATCACCTTGCCCATGTCCTTCTGGCTGGCCGCACCGGTCGCGGCAATCGCCTCGCGCGCCGCCGCGGTGACTGCCGCATCGTCGAGCTGCGTCGGTAGGAAGCCGCGGATGATCTCCATCTCGCCGCGTTCCTGAGCCGCCAGTTCCGGCCGCTTGCCGTCCTCGAATGCCTTGGCCGATTCCTCGCGCTGCTTCACCATCTTGGCCAGGATTTGCAGGATTTCCTCGTCGCTGGCGGGTTCCTTGCCGGCGCCGCGATTGGCGATGTCGCGGTCGTGGATGGCGGCCTGGATCAGTCGCAATGTCGGCAGCCGGTGCTTGTCCTGCGCCTTCATCGCGGTCTTCAGGGATTCGGCGATTTTCGCGCGCATTGCTCTCTCTCCTTCGGTCGGCGCGGACAATAGCGCCGGGGACAGGCCAACGCAAACCCTCATATGCCAGGGCAAGCCTATGATATTCCTCAATGAAATAAATCGCGGCGGCATTTCGCATGATCATTGACCGCCCTGCCCCCTTCCCCTATGTACTGGGCCTTGCATGAACTGAAGCTTGAGTGCGTGAGGCCGCGAATTCGCCGCTTCGCGCCGTTTGCCGCGCCAATGCCCGCCGGGCTATGGAAGCGCGCGGCTTGATAGGAGTGCCGCCATGGCCGAGATGACGCCCGCCTGGGCCACTGAAAAGCCGACCGCCCTGCTGGTGCTGGCTGACGGCACCGTCATCGAAGGGCGCGGCCTGGGCGCCACCGGCTCCGCCGTCGCCGAAGTCTGCTTCAACACCGCGCTCACCGGCTACCAGGAAATCCTCACCGACCCCTCCTATGCCGGCCAGATCGTCACCTTCACCTTCCCGCATATCGGCAATATCGGCACCAATGGCGAGGACATCGAAGACCTCAATCCGGCCGCCCGCGCCGGCGCCGTCGGCGCCGTGTTCAAGGCCGATGTCACCAACCCGTCCAGTTACCGCGCCGCCGGCCACCTCGACCAGTGGCTGAAGAAGCGCGGCATCGTCGCGCTCTCGGGCATCGACACCCGCGCGCTCACCGCGCTGATCCGCGAAAAGGGCATGCCCAACGCGGTCATCGCGCACGCGCCGGATGGCGTCTTCGACCTCGACGACCTCAAGCGGCGCGCCGCCGCATGGTCGGGCCTTATCGGGCTCGATCTTGCCAAGGAGGTCACGTCGGGCCAGTCCTCGGTCTGGCGCGAGACGCCGTGGGTGTGGAACGAAGGTTTTGGCGAACAGGCCGAGCCTTCGCTGCACGTCGTCGCCATCGACTACGGCGTCAAGCGCAACATCTTGCGGCTGCTCGCCGGCCTCGGCGCCAAGGTCACCGTCGTTCCCGCCAAGACCGACGCGGAAGAAATCCTCGCCATGCAGCCCGACGGCATCTTCCTCTCCAACGGCCCCGGCGATCCGGAAGCCACCGGCGACTATGCCGTGCCGGTCATCCAGGACCTGCTCAAGACCGACATCCCGGTGTTCGGCATCTGCCTCGGCCACCAGATGCTGGCGCTGGCGCTGGGTGGCAAGACCGCCAAGATGCACCAGGGCCATCACGGCGCCAATCATCCGGTGAAGGATCACACCACGGGCAAGGTCGAGATCGTCTCGATGAACCATGGCTTTGCCGTCGACGCCGACTCGCTACCCGCAGGCGTCGAGGAAACCCATGTCTCGCTGTTCGACGGCTCGAACTGCGGCATCGCATTGACCGGCCGTCCGGTGTTCTCGGTCCAGCATCACCCCGAGGCCTCGCCCGGCCCGCAGGATTCGCACTATCTGTTCCGCCGCTTCGTCAACCTGATCCGCCAGAAGCGCGGCGAGGAATTGCTGGCCGAGCGGGCCTGATTCGATCCGTCAGCGCTGCCCCTCATCCGCCTGCCGGCACCTTCTCCCCGTATACGGGGAGAAGCCCGCGGACCGAACGCAGCGCCCTTTCTTGCAACGTAGGCAATTGGCGAAACGACTGATGACAGCGTCTTTCTCCCCGTCACTATACGGGGAGAAATGCCCGGCAGGGCAATGAGGGGCGGCACAAACGCCCCACAATTTCGCATCGCAAACCGCCGCAACCTTACGAACCGAGCACCGGCCCCCTGGTCAGCGCGATACGGCTGTCATGGCTCATGCCTGTGCTCCATCTTTGACCTCGGTCGCGACGTCAGCGACCGTCGCCGGTCTCGCCACCTTGGTGACGAAGACGATGACCGCCAGCACCAGGAAGCACGCACCGACCAGGTAGGGCGCGCCGCCGAAGGTGACGGGCGCGCTCGGCCCGGTGAACCAGGAAAAGACCGCGGTGTAGAGCAGCGGCGTGATGATCGAGGTGATCGAGAAGATCGAGGTCATCGCGCCTTGTAGCTCGCCCTGTGCCGAAGGCGGCACCTTGGCGGCGGCGAGGCTTCTGAGCGGCGGATCGGCCAGCGCTTCCAGACAGCCGACGACGATCACTGCGTAGACCATCCAGCCTTGCGAGGCGAAGGCATAGCCGAACGCGCTGGCCGCGGTGAACGTCAGGCCGATGACCGCCGTTCTCCACTCGCCGAGCCGGGGAATGACGCGCGGCAGCACCGTCCCCATGACGATCGCCCCGCACAGGCCGAAAACGCCGAGCGAGAAGCCGATCTGCTGCTCGCTCCAGCCATAGCGGTAGTTGGAGACGAACGACCAGACCGCCGGATACATCATGTGGCCGAGTGTCATCAGGAAGAAGACCAGCCCGATCCAGCCGATGCCTCGATACTGGCGCATCTGCAGGAGCGTGCCGACCGGATTGGCGCGTTTCCACTCGAAGCGGCGGCGATGCTTTTCATCGAGCGTCTCGGGCAGGAAGAACATCGCGATCAGGAAGTTCACGAAAGCGAGCCCGGCGGCGAAAAAGAACGGCACGCGCGGACCGAACGTGCCGAGCAATCCGCCCAGCACCGGCCCGATGACGAAGCCGACGCCGAAGGCGATGCCGAGCAGGCCGAAATTCTTCGCCCGGTTCTCATCGTTCGAAATGTCGGCGATGAAGGCCGACGTCGTCGAATAGCTGGCGCCTGAAATGCCGGCCAGCACACGTCCGATGAACAGCATCGGATAGGACCAGGCGATGGCGCAGATCAAATTGTCGATGGAGAAGGTCAGCACCGAGGCGAGCAGGATCGGCCGCCGTCCGAACCGGTCGCTCAAGCCGCCCATGATGGGAGCGAAGAAGAACTGCATGGCCGCGTAGACGAAGAACAGCCAGCCGCCCTCGATCGCCGCTTCGCTGATGCCGACGCCGGTCAATTCCCTGAGAAAAGCCGGCAGCACAGGCATGATCATGCCGAAGCCGATAATGTCGAGCAGCAGCGTGGTGAAAACGAGCGCAAGGCCCCGCCTGGCGGTTTTGGGGTCGATCATGATGGGTCAAGCTCCTCTGGCCGCCTGGGGCGCGGGCGGACGCACCTTATAGGCGAGGCCGCGAAAAGGAACAATGCGGGAACAGTCAGGATGCTTTCATCCTGACACTCCCTGACGGCGTCTTTGCCATCAGGTCGTTTTCCGAAACGACTGCTTAGAGCGCCCCGCTCATCGTATTGCAGTCCGACAGCTTGCCGCTCTTGTAGCCGCGTGTCAGCCAGGTCTGCCGCTGCTGCGAGGTGCCGTGGTTGAAGCTTTCCGGCACGACATAGCCCTGCATCTTCTTCTGCAGCGTATCGTCGCCGATCTGCTTGGCCGCGTTCAGCGCGCTTTCGAAGTCGCCCGGCTCCAATATGCCCTTCTGCCCGGTGTAATGCGCCCACACGCCGGCGAAGCAGTCGGCCTGCAGCTCGATGCGCACCGACAGCTGGTTGGCAGCGGCTTCGCTCATGCCTTGCCGCATCTGGTTGAACTTACCCATGATGCCGGTGAGGTTCTGCACGTGGTGGCCGACCTCATGCGCGATGACGTAGGCACGGGCGAACTCGCCTGAAGCGCCGAACTGCTGGTCGAGTTGCTGGAAGAAGGTCATGTCGAGATAGACCTTGTGGTCGCCCGGGCAATAGAACGGTCCGGCCGCCGCGGAAGCAAAACCGCAGGCCGATCGGACCTGGCCGGAAAACAGCACCAGCTTGGGGTCCTCATAGGTCAGGCCTTGCGACTTGAAGATGCCTGTCCAGGTGTCTTCCGTCTCGGCGAGCACGGTCGCCACGAACTGCTTCATCTCGTCATTGGCCGGCGTACCCGCGCCGCTATCCTGGCCGCCACTGTTGTCGGTAATCTGGCCACCACCGCCCGGCAGCAGGCCGCCGTCGCCACCGCCCAGGATCGTCGAGGGATCAAAGCCGAAATACCATCCGGCCAGCACCACCAGGATGACGAGGAATATGCTGCCACCGCCACCGGCGCGGCCACCGATCGGGATGCGGAACTGACCACCGCCGCCACCGATCCCGCCGCCGCCGCCGTCGCTGCGGTCGTCCTCGATATTTTCACTCTGACGACGGCCTCTCCAGAGCATGGCAACTCCTTGCGCTGCGAACTTCTCATTGCTCCGGCAAGGCCGGCTCAACCCAACAAACAATTATCGCAACGGTTGCTCCAAGTCACAGCATTTTTCATGGCCGGGATAGCGCTGGCATCGCCGTTTCACCGCACTGGCCGGGAGCGCACAAGGCCTGTAGCATCGCCGGCATCGGAGGGGTTCGAGGCGTGAGAAATTATTGCCGTCAACCCTTCTGCTTGGCGCCTGCGCTCTTTCCATCAGAGCTTTTCGAGCGTTCCTCGATCCGATCGGCGCCTTTCTTCAGCGGGTGGCCCGTTTCGGCCTCGGTCTTGCGCTCGTCCCTGGCGGCCGCCTGCTTCAGTCCTGTGGCTGCCTGCTTGCCTTTTGCGGTTGGTGCCTGCTCGACGCCCATTGCTTCCTCCCTGGCGCGCAACAAGCGCGCGATAAAAGGCAACGTGCACAAGCGGCGGCGGTTCCAGTGGCTAACGTTGTCCGGCAAGCCGGCAATGGAACGCTTCAGCGCGCCGTCATCGCCTTGCGGAACGCTTCCAGCGTCTCGGCGCTGACATGGTGCTCGATGCCCTCGGCATCGATGCGCGCCGTCTCGGCACTGACGCCGAGGGAGCGCAGGAAGGCCTCGACCGTCTGGTGGCGAATGCGGCTTTCCTCCGCGACCTTACGGCCGGCTTCGGTGAGGAACACGCCGCGATAGGGCTTTCGCGACACCAGCCCGTCGGCGCAAAGCCTGGTCAGCATCTTGGCCACCGTCGGCTGGGCGACCCCGAGCCGCGCGGCGATGTCGACCTGGCGCGCCTCGTTGCCGTCCTCGATCAGGTCGGCGATCAGTTCGACATAATCCTCGACCAGCGCACTGCGGCGCGCTTCGCGCGTCTGCCGGAACCCTTCCGAATGGACATCGGCATCGAGCAACGGCTCACGCGGGACCGGTCTGTTCTTCAGCGCCAATGCGCGCTCCTTCTCGGAAGTTTAGCCGTCGCTGCTTTTATAGCACGGGCTCTGATTCTTCAGGCCGTTTATTTGGAGGCACGTTTGTCGATCGGCAAGCGGGCGACGCGTTTTGGGACGACGTTCGTCTGCCGCCAGCCTATGCCCGCGACGAGAAGGCAGAAACCGATCCGGTGGCATTGTCCGCGACTCCCGCGGCCATATTTGGATGTTACTGATCCGAAGCCGCCCGACTGCAATCACCGCCAGGGAGAAAAACATGACCCGCAATGACGTTCTGATCGTAGGGGCCGGCCCTACCGGTCTGGTTCTGGCGCTTTGGCTCACCAAGCTGGGTGTCGGCGTCCGCATCATAGACAGGACCGCCGAGCCGGGCACGACGTCGCGCGCCTTGGCCGTTGCCGCGCACACGCTCGAACTCTACCGTCAACTCGATCTGGCCGATGCCGTGATCGCGCGCGGCCACAAGGTGCGCGCCGCCAATTTGTGGGTGCGGGGCGAAGCGGAGGCGCGCGTGCCGTTCGCGGCGATCGGTGAGGATCTGTCGCCCTATTCGTTTTTGCAAATCTTTCCGCAGGACGAGCACGAACGCCTTCTGGTCGAACGGCTCGGGCAATTGGGCGTCACCGTCGAGCGGCGGACCGAATTGCTTGATTTCACCGACCATGGCGACCGCATCGTCGCCCGCCTGCGTGGCGAGCATGGCGAGGAGACGGCCGAGTTCAGCTATCTGGCGGGCTGTGACGGCGCGCATTCCCTGGTGCGCGAGACGATATCGGCCGGTTTTTCCGGTGGTACCTACCGTGAACTTTTCTACGTCGCGGATGTCGAGGCATCCGGTGCATCGATCAACGGCGAATTGCATGTCGATCTCGACGAAGCCGACTTCCTGGCGATCTTTCCCTTGGCGGACACGCGCCGTGCGAGGCTGATCGGCACAGTCCGGGACGAGCGGGCGGATCACGCCGACACGCTGACATTCGACGACGTCAGCCGCCAGGCGATCGAAAACCTCAAGATCAAGATCGAAAAGGTGAACTGGTTTTCGACCTACCACGTTCACCACCGCGTGGCCGGTCAATTCCGCAAGGGTCGTACATTCCTGCTGGGTGACGCGGCGCATATCCACAGTCCGGTCGGCGGACAAGGAATGAACACCGGGATCGGGGACGCGATCAACCTTGCATGGAAACTATCTTCCGTGCTCGCGGCGCAGGCGCCCGATGCCCTGCTCGACAGCTATGAGATCGAGCGCATCGCATTCGCCAAGCGCCTGGTTGCCACCACCGACCGCATCTTCACTTTCGTCACTGCCGACGGGCGCATCGCCGACCTCGTGCGCACGCGGATCGCGCCGATTGTCGTGCCAAGGATACTCAGCATCGACCGGGTTCGCGAATTCATCTTCCGGACTGTTTCGCAGATCACCCTCAACTATCGCCAAAGCCCTCTCAGCGAGGGGTCCGCGGGCGAAGTGCGCGGCGGCGAGCGGCTACCTTGGGCTCCGGTCGATGGATTGGACAATTTTACCTCGCTCGCCGCCACGCAATGGCAGATCCACATCTACGGCGTCGCCAGCGAGGACGTCAGGTCCTGGTGCGAGCGCCATCGGGCTCCGCTGAGTGTCTTCGACTGGCGGCCTGCCTATGAAGAGGCGGGCCTGGCGCGCGATGCGCTCTATCTCCTGCGGCCCGACACCTATGTGGCGCTCGCCGATCCCAAGGCTTCGGTCGATACGCTCGAGCGCTATTGCAGTGGTAGAGGGCTTTCTGTCGGAAGCGCGCGCTAGGCGGCTCGGATACCGAATCCGATGGCTTGTCCGCCACTTTCGGTAAAATGCCGGATAAAAAGCATCGACAATGAAATATAGCCTATTGCATAATGTTGAGCCATGGCATAGCTTATCGTTATCCTCCCGAAGCTGCGGAAAGCCTTTTCATGTTAGAAGCAGACGTCACAGCCCCCCGGTCCGCATGGCGGTTCGCCAGACGGGAGGAAGACGATCAGCCCAGCCTGCGCGAGGTCAATTCCACCATCGCGGTGCCTACAGGGGTCTGGTTCCGCCGCCTGTTCGCCTTCATGGGTCCGGGCTACATGGTTTCGGTCGGCTATATGGACCCGGGCAACTGGGCGACCGACCTCGCCGGCGGCGCCCAGTTCGGCTACACGCTTTTGTTCATTATCATGCTGTCGAACCTGATGGCGATCCTGCTGCAGGCGCTCGCCGCGCGGCTTGGCATCGCCACCGGCCGCGACCTCGCCCAGGCCTGCCGCGCCTACTATCCGCGCCCGGTCAACTTCGTGCTGTGGATCGCCTGCGAGCTCGCCATCATCGCCTGTGACCTCGCCGAGGTGATCGGCACCGCGATCGCGTTGCAGCTCTTGTTCGGCATCCCGCTGATCGGCGGCGCCATTCTCACAGCGCTCGACGCTTTCCTCGTGCTGCTCCTGATGAACAAGGGGTTCCGCTATCTCGAAGCCTTCGTCGTCGCGCTTCTGATCATCATCTTCAGCTGCTTTGCCATCCAGATCTTCGTTGCTGCCCCGCCGGCCGGCACGATCCTGCATTCGATGTTCGTGCCGTCATCCGAGATCGTCACCAATCCGGCGATGCTCTACATTGCCATCGGCATCATCGGTGCCACGGTGATGCCGCATAATCTCTATCTGCACTCCTCGATCGTGCAGACCCGCGCCTATGAGCGCACCGAGGCGGGCAAACGCGATGCCATCAAATGGGCGACGACGGACTCCACCATTGCCCTGATGCTGGCGCTGTTCGTCAACGCCGCCATCCTGATCGTCGCGGTGGTCGCCTTCCACGATACCGGCCACCAGCATGTCGCCGAGATCGACCAGGCTTTCAAGCTGCTGTCGCCGCTGCTTGGCCTCGGCATCGCCTCGATCCTGTTTGCCGTGGCCCTGCTGGCCTCGGGCCTCAACTCGACGGTGACGGCGACGCTGGCCGGCCAGATCATCATGGAAGGTTTCCTGCGGCTGCGCATCCCCAACTGGGCAAGGCGCCTTTTGACGCGCGGCGTGGCCATCGTTCCGGTGGTGGTCGTCACCGCGCTCTATGGCGAGAAGGGCACCGGCCAGCTGCTGGTATTCAGTCAGGTGATCCTGTCCATGCAGCTGCCTTTCGCGGTCATCCCACTGGTGCAATTCGTCTCCGACAAGAAGAAGATGGGCAACCTCGCCATCCCGCGCGGCGTGGCGGCATTGGCCTGGCTGGTCGCGGCCATCATCCTGGTGCTCAATTTCAAGCTGCTCTACGACACCATGTCCGGGGTCGGTTGAAGGCCCGTCTAATCCCGGGACAAACCGCCAGATCGCTCTATCTTTCCCGATGCCATGAGCAACATCAAAGACATCAGGGGATTCTACGCGCGGCTGATGGCGGCCAACGCCGCCTCGTCGGACCCGCGCCTGGAAGAGGTGTTCGCCAGCGTGCCGCGCGAAGCCTTCCTCGGCCCCGGGCCATGGACGATCATTGCCGGAAACGCCACATTTATGACGCCAAGCGCCGATCCGGCTCACATCTACCAGAACGTGCTGGTGGCGCTCGACGCCGACAAGGGCATCAACAATGGCGAACCCTTCCTGCATGCCATTTGGATCGGAAAACTCGCACCGAGACCCGGCGAGGCCGTCACGCATATCGGCGCCGGCAGCGGTTACTACACAGCTTTGCTTGCCACGCTGGTTTCGCCAGGCGGCACCGTCGCTGCTTTCGAGCTCGACGACCAGATGGCCGAACTGGCGCGCGGAAATCTCGAAGCCTACGGCAATGCGACTGTTGTCCGTGGCGATGCCGTGACCTCGCCCCTGCCGCCATCAGACATCGTCTATGTCAATGCTGGTGTCGTGGCCCCTCCCGCCGGATGGCTGAAGGCGTTGCGCCCCGGCGGCCGCATGATCTTCCCGTGGCGTCCGGCCGAGCGCGTTCCGTTCGCGGTGATGGTGACCCGCGGCGAAAAAGGCTTCGCATGCCATCCGTTCATGCGCTCCTGGTTCATCCCTTGTGTCGGGGCGTCGACCGCGGATACGGCCGCGAAGATCCCGACACGCGAAGAGGCCGCGCGCAGCCGCTCGATCTGGCTGATCGAGGACAGGCAGCCAAACGGCACGGCCACGGCAATCTTCGAGCATGTCTGGTTCTCGTCGGAAGCTCCGAGCGCGCGTGATTGAGTATCGGCGGCGAACCAGATTCGCGGCCGCTGTCGGGATGGGCGCGGCTGGTCCGTCCTTGGACTGAAGTCCGGCCGCGACGGCGTGGACGAAAGCAAGGGAGAGCACAATGAGAAAGATCATAGCCGCGACCTTCGTCAGCCTCGATGGCGTCATGCAGGCCCCGGGTGGACCGGAAGAAGATCCGGTCGGCGGCTTCAAATTCGGCGGCTGGACGTTCCACTATTTTGACGAGGTGGCGGGCGCGGCAATGGATGACCTGTTCTCCAAACCCTTCGCCCTGCTGCTCGGCCGCAGAACCTACGACATCTTCGCCGCGTACTGGCCGTACCAGAAGGATCCGATAGCGGATGCCTTCAACCCCGCGACCAAATATGTGGCGACGCATCGGCCGGATACCCTGGCCTGGCAGAACACACACTCGCTTGGACCCGATATCATCGCGACTTTGCGCCGTCTCAAGCAGGAAGACGGACCTGACCTGCTCATCCAGGGATCTGGCAATCTCATTCAGACCTTGCTCGCCAACGGGCTGATCGACGAGATCCGGCTGATGACCTTCCCGCTGTTGCTGGGCAAGGGCAAGCGGCTGTTCGGCGATGCCGCGACGCCGGCCGCCTTCAAGCTTGTCAAATCGCAGACTTCGACCACCGGCGTCATCATGGCGACCTACGAGCGCGCCGGCGAGATCGAGGTCGGCTCCTTCGTCACGGGCAAGCCCTCCGACGCCGAGCTCGAACGGCGGAAAAATTGGAAGTGAGTGGTTCTTTCTCCCCGTCACTATACGGGGAGAAGGGGGCGCACCATCAAGCCGCCTGCAATCGCCGCCCCAGCCCTTCACGTATATGCCGTGCGAACTCCTGTGCCGCCGTACCCACGCCATGCCTCGGCAGGTGCAGGTTGATGGCAAAATTCGGCAGCGGCGGCAGGCCGGCGTCGAACGGCAATATGTCGAGATCCGCAGGCACGGTGGACGCCAGCCATGTGGTGACGGCAAGGTCCGAGCGAACCGTCGCCGTGGTCGCGTCGATGTTGCCGTTCTCGAACACGCTGCGCCATTCCAGCCCATGCTCGTTGAGTGCCGACAGCACCACCGGCCGGAAGGCGCAGGTGTCGGCGACGATCGAGACCGGCAATGGCCGCTTGGCGCGAGCCGCCCCACCCCTTGCACCGACCCAGACCAGCCGGTCGATGGCCAGGCATTCGCCTGACGTCGGACCGACCCGCTCCTCGATCACCGCGAGGTCGATGGTTCCCGCCGCAAGTGCCGCCGCCAGTTCCGGCGAGGAGGCGCAGACCAGCGATATCTCGACCTGCGGATAGGCCTCGGCATAGGCCTTCAAGACGGGCGCCAGCAAGGTGCCGACAAGGTCGTAGGGCACGCCGAGCCTCACCTGGCCGGCGACAGCACTCCCCGCCATGTCGGTCCAGATCTCATCATTGAGGCTGAGCAGGCGCCTTGCCTTGTCGAACAGCCGCTCGCCGGAATGGGTCAGGCGCAGACCGCGCCGGTCGCGCTCGAACAGGCTGCAGCCAAGCGCCTCTTCCAGCCGCTTGACCTGCTGGCTGACCGCGCCCTGCGTCAGGTGCAGCGCATTGGCCGCCGCCGTCATGCTGGCCTTGTCGGCTACGGTGACGAAGGTGCGCACGAGGCTTGTATCGAGATTGCGGATCATCCCTGCATCATAAATGCTAATGCTGAGCATCGCAAACATTGCATTTACTGATGTAGGCCCGCGTCTACCATGGAGGCTTCGACAAAGGCCGTCCCATGCTCCAGCCCATCCTGCCGCTCATCCTGTTCGCCTTCGTGGCCACCGCCACGCCTGGCATCGCCACCACCTTGTCGACTGCTTCAGGTGCGCAGTTCGGCTTTCGCCGCTCGGTCCCCTTGATGGCGGGAAGCGCGGCCGGCCTGGCAACGGTGACGGCGGCGGCCGCCGCCGGGCTTGCCGGGCTGCTGCTTGCCATGCCGTCGCTGCAGCTTGCCATGAGGATCGCCGGCTCGCTCTATCTCCTCTGGCTGGCAATCAAGATCGGCCGCGCCGGACCACCCAATCTCGATGTGGCGATGGCCAGGCCGAACAGCTTCTTCGGCGGCGCCGGCATCCAGTGGATGAACCCGAAGGGCTGGGCGATGGGGCTGGGCGCCGCGGCCTCCTTCGCCGCGCTTGCCGACGGGCCAGGCCAACTGGCGCTGCTGCTCGGCTCGACCTTCGGCCTCACCGCCGCCATCTCGCTGTCCGTCTGGTGCGTGGCCGGCATGGTGCTGGCACGGCTGCTCAAGACCGAGTGGCAATGGCGTGCGCTCAACATCGTGCTGGCGCTGGTGCTCGCCGCCTCGATCATTCCGATGTGGCGGTCGCATTAGAAGCGTCGGCCTTGCAGAACCAGGGTTTCTTGCCCCAGCCACAGTGCTACGGTACGCACACATTTCCAGGCGGCTGGTCTTTCGCGATAGCGCATAACGGCTTGGCGCATGCATTGTCTTGTGCTGCGCTGATCGACCCCCACTCCGTCTCGGCTTCGCCGAGCCACCTCTCCCCCGATCGACGGGGTAGAGGAACGGCGCCAAGCTTCTTTTGCCGTCAACGCTCGTCGAGCAACGCCCCTTCCTTTCCCTCCGGAGGGGGGAAAGGTGGCGCTGCGAAGCAGCGACGGATTGGGGGATCCACGTGGCAATCAAGCCTCAGGCCGAACACATTCACGCCAGTCACAGAAGATGTGCGCATAGCGTAGCGCCTGAGCGGGGGACAGAGGTGGCCTCAAGCCGCGTAGCGGGCCGCCGGTTTGTCGGCATGCAGGCTGCCGTAGAAGGCTTGCCGCGCGCCGAGGAACGTATCCAGCTTTCCCGTATCGGCGAGCGCCGGCACGGTGACGGCTTCGCCCCGCGCCAGGCCGACAAGGGCGGCATCGACCATATCGTCGGCGGTCATGATGATCTCCTTCGGGAGGGTATCGATATCCCCGCCGGCAAGCTCCCAGAAATCGGTCCGGGTCGCGCCTGGCAACACCACCTGTACCCTTACCTTGGTATCAGCAACTTCACGCTGCAGAGCTTCGGTGAAGTTGACGACATAAGCCTTGGTGCCGCTGTAGATGCCGCCGAACGAGGTATCGAAGGCCAGTACCGAGGCGATGTTGACGATCCCGCCACGGTTGCGCGCCAAGAGCCCAGGCAGCACGGCACGCGTCAGCCGGGTCAGCGCCACGACATTGACCTTGATCATGCGCTCGGCGGCATCCGCATCGGCGGTTGCCACCAATGCCTGACCGCCAAGGCCGGCATTGTTGACCAGCAGCGTCACGGATTCGTCGGCCGATATCGCCTGCTCGACACGGCGCACGTCATCGTCGTTGGACAGATCAGCGCTGACTACGCTGACGTTGCGGCCGTAGGCATGACGCAGCTTCTCGGCCAGCTCCTGCAGCCGGTCGGCGCGGCGCGCAACCAGCACCAGATCATAGCCCTGCCCCGCCAGCCGGTCCGCATAGACGGCGCCGATACCCGATGAAGCGCCGGTGACGACCGCCGTGCCCTTGTTGTCATTCTTGCTCATTGTCACGTTCCTTATGTTCGCTGTCTTCGGTTCCGGGGACACACCGGCAGCCGTGGAGTATTCGATTGGTGGCATATGCCACTTTCGGCGAAGTAGGTATATGCCACTGTCTTGTCAACGGCTGCGGCAAAAACTATTTCTGCGGCAGGCTGGCGCACCTGCCGGAGCAATTCCAGCAAAAGTGCTCAGCGGTTTTGCGTCCGGAATTGCCTAAGAAGAGAGAGCATTGGAGGCGATGCGTTTTCGCCGGAAATGCTCCAGCAAGGAGCGACCATGAGTGAAGCTGAAGGATTTAGCCGTTGCAACAATGCCACCTTGCGGCGCACCGCGCGCAGGCTCGGCCGGTTCTACGACGACGCGCTGGCGCCTTCCGGCCTGAAAGGCACGCAGTTTGGCCTGCTCTTCCAGATCAGTGTCGGCAGCGAGCCGGCGATGGGGGCCATTGCCGAGGCGCTGATCATGGACCTTTCGGCACTCGGTCATACGCTGAAGCCTCTGGTTCGCGACGGCTTTGTCGAAACGTTTGCCGACAAGGACGATCGCCGCGTCAAGCGGGTGCGGCTGACACCGAAGGGCCAGGCCAAACTCGACGAGGCGATCAAGCTATGGAGCGTTGCCCAGCGACAATTCGAGGCCATGATCGGCGCCGAGCAGGCCGCGAAACTGCGGGCCACGTTAGATGAAGTGGCTGCGTTGAACCTGGAACTGCCTGCGGCCGCTCCTTCCAGCTGAAGAAGCGGCCGCGTAAAAACTGGGATGTAGGCCTGGAACCGGTCTTATTCAGCCGGCATCGCCACCGGTCTGGCGAACACCCGCCCGGCCAGCACGATGCCGAGCCCGATCACCGGGAAGGCCGCCGCGATCAGGCCGAGATCGGCCGGCGCACCGTAGCGCAGCACGCCACCGCCGACCACCGCGCCGAGCGCCACGCCGAGATAGAGCGCCGAGGCGTTGAGCGACAGCACGATCGGGGCCGCGTCGGGCGCGAGCTTGATGATGCGGCTGGCCTGCGCCGGCGGAAAGGCCCAGCCGACGATGCCCCACGGCACCATCATGCCCATCAGCGCCGGTCCGGCGAGGTGATGCGGCAGGAAGGTCGGGATCAGCGAGAAGGTGACGAGCATGGCCGCGCTCAGCGCCAGTGACCAGGCGACGGTACGCGTCGCGCCGAAACGATCGGCGGCCTGGCCGCCGGCAATGTTGCCGATGACGGCGCCGACGCCGAAGGCGAGCAGCATGCCCGGCAGCGCGATCGGCGACAGCCCGGCGCCTTCGATGGCCAGCGGCGCGATGAAGCTGAACACGGTGAACGCACCGATGAGGGCAAGCGCCGTCGTCACCAGGATCGGCATCACGCCGGGACGCATGGCCGCCGCCAGCCGGCGCTTCAGCGGCAGCCGGGTGCCAATGATGCCGCGCGGCAGCCGGTACCACAGGATGGCGCCGGCGAGCGCGCCAAGGCCGGCAATGGCGTAGAAAGTGCCGCGCCAGCCGGCGATGGCCGCGACCAGCGCGCCAAGCGGCGCGCCGACAGCGACCGCCACCGTGGTGCCGCCGACGACGACGGCGATCGCACGGGCCCGGTGATGGTCATCGACCAGCGCCACCGCCGTGCCTTGCGCGGTCGCCGCGAACAGGCCCGACGACAGCGCCATGATGATGCGGGCGATCAGAAGCACTTCGAAGGACGAGCTCAGGGCGGCGACGACATTGCCGATGACGAAGAACACCAGCGTCCACAGGATGACGCGGCGCCGGTCCCATTCACCGGTCAGCGTTGCCAGGATCGGCGTGCCGACCGCATAGGCGAGCGCGAAGGCGGTGATCAGCGAGCCGGCGAGCGGCACCGAGATGCCGGCATCCCTGGCGATATCGGGCAGAAGGCTGGAGATGACGAAGCCCTCGGTCGAGATCGCAAACGATCCGAGCGCGAGCCAGAAGATTCTCTTGTCCATGGGAAAGCGTCCTTAGTTCAAAAGTTATTGAACAATTGGACATAACGGGGCATCATGTCAATGAAGCCAGGCAAAAATAGCACAACCATGCTGACAGCCCTGTGTCAGGACGGTCATGAAATGGAGAAACAGTGTGTATCGGCCGAGCAGGATCGACGCGTTGAAATCGGCCCGAACTGTGCTTAGGTTCCAGCCATGACCTTGCCACACCCCAACACGGACCAGATCAGCCTGCCCATCGTGCTCGGCGTGCTCGGCGACCCGACGCGGCTCGCCATCGTGCGCTATCTCGCTAGCAAGGAAGGCGTGCCGCTGAACTGCAGCCGCTTCCTCGACCTCGCCTCCAAGACCAATCTCAGCTACCACCTCGCCAAGCTGCGCGAGGCCGGCGTCACCCGCGCCGAAGTGGTCGGCACCAACCGCATGATCACGCTCCGCCGCGCCGATCTCGACGCCCGCTTCCCCGGTCTGCTCGACAGCGTCATCGCTGCCGCGGTGGACGACCCCGCGCTGCCGGCCGTTGGCGGTCATGATTTGGAAGTGCCGGCCTGAACCTTTTCCTCTCCCCCGCTTCGCGAGAGAGAGGAAACCAAGTCCTGCCGCCCACCCTCGGAACCTCCTCATGCGCATCGCCGTTCTCGCCGATATCCACGGCAACGTTCTCGCCCTCGACGCCGTGCTCGACGATCTCAGGCATCGCGGCGGCGCGGATCTCACCGTCAATCTCGGCGACAGCGTTTCGGGTCCGCTCTGGCCACGCGAAACGATGGAGAGGCTGCAAGCGCTCAACCTGCCGACGGTGCGTGGCAACCATGACCGCCGCGTCGCCGTCGATCCGGCCGACGAGACCATGTGGGCGTCCGACGTCTATGCGCAGGAGCGATTGACGCAAGCGCAGCGCGATAAGCTGTTCGCCCAGCCGTTGACCCTTGAGATCGCGCCCGGCGTGATCGCGTTCCATGCCCGCCCCGATCACGATGAAAAATATCTGCTCGACGGCATCGTCGACGGCCAGTTGGTGCGCGCACCGCTGGCCGCGATCCGGCGCCGGCTGAAGGCGCTCGACCCGGCCTGCCGCATTGCGCTCTGCGGCCACAGCCACCGGGCCGAGTTGATCCGTATTCCTGACGGTCCCGTCATCTTCAACCCGGGCAGCATCGGCTGCCCCGCCTATGATGACGACACGCCGCCGGCCCATGTCTCCGAACAGGGCTCGCCGCATGCCCGCTACGGCATCGTCACCTTGGGCGGCGCCGGTCGACAGGATCGCTTCGAGATGATCGCCGTGGACTACGACCACGAAGCGGCGGCACGGCAGGCCGAACAGGCGGGGCGCCCGGAATGGGCGCACGGACTGCGCACCGGCTTCATGCCGCAAGCGACGCGGCCGTGATCCTGATCCGTAAACCGCACCGCCCGGCACCATGGTTTGCCACCATGGTCAGCCTGAATTTCCGGCTTACATGCCGGCGCGTCGTCCCTTATAAAACCGGCCGGGTATGCGGCGAGACCGCCGCGGCATGGTGATATCGGCGCACGGCCAAATGATGAGGCGCACAGTTACGCTCCGAAAAAGTTTGCATGCGCTGATTGCCGCTCCGCTGCTGATGGCGGCGTGGCCGGCTGTCGTCCCTGCGCATGCCGAAGAGGCGCCGTTCATCTCCGTCGTCACCGGGCTCGCCCCCGACGACCTGCTCAATGTCCGCGCCAAGCCGTCGGCGATCGGCAAGACCGAGGCCCGCCTGGCTGCCGGTGCGAGCGTTCGAAACCTCGGCTGCAACGACATCGACGGCCATCCCTGGTGCAAGGTCGAGTCTGACAACCCCAAAGCCACTGGCTGGGCCCCCGCGCGCTATCTCGTGCCCCTCAATCCGGCGACGGTGCCCGACCAGGCGACGGACGCCGAGGCCACGGAAGCTGGCGCGACGTCCGATGCACCCGACCTGACGGCACGGCTGGGTGACGCGAGCCAACCGGCCAGCCCTGAGACCACGCCGAAATCCGCCGCGGAGATCGCCATGCAGGATGCCTATGGCCTGGCGCTGGCGGCGAATGGAACCCTGCAAATTCCCTGCGCCCGCTATGTTGGACAGCCCATGGCGTCTTGTGCGGCCAGCGTGACGCGCAAGGGAACTGATAAGGCCGACGTCACCGTGACCTGGCCCGATGGCGGCAGCCGCGTCATCTCCTTCGATGCCGGCCTGCCGGCAAGCTCGGACGCCGGCAGCAACTTCCGCTTCACCAGGGAAGGCAACCTCAACATGATCCGCATCGGCGTGTCGGAGCGGTTCGAGATTGTCGATACGGTGGTGCTGGGGGACTGAAGGTCGCGGTGATTGCTGCGCGTGCAGCGATTGGCCAATTACCGACTTCGGCGCCGCCCCTCATCTGCCTGCCGGCATCTTCTCCCCGTATAGCGACGGGGAGAACGGGCTGAACGAGTGCCGGCCCTCTTCCCGCAATGCTGGCAATTGGCGAAACCATCGGACAGAGCTTCTTTCTCCCCGTCACTATACGGGGAGAAATGCCCGGCAGGGCAATGAGGGGCGGCGCAAACATCCGGCAAGATGCCAATTCAACCCAAAGCAATTGCCCCTGTCCACGAACCCCACATGAACCCTTCATTTTCGGGGTTACATCGGGCAAAACTCTTCCCTATAAGGCCCTCCTAGCCTGATACCAGAATCGCGAGCACAACCGGCCGGGTCTTCCCGTCCCGGTTTTTTGTGCAAGCCCGCTGCCGAACGGAATTCATAGACATGCCAAGACGCACCGACATCAAGTCGATCCTGATCATCGGGGCCGGCCCCATCGTCATCGGCCAGGCCTGCGAGTTCGACTATTCCGGCACCCAGGCCTGCAAGGCGCTGAAGGAAGAGGGTTTTCGCGTCATCCTGGTCAATTCCAATCCGGCCACCATCATGACCGACCCGGAACTGGCCGACGCCACCTATATCGAGCCGATCACGCCCGAGGTCGTCGCCAAGATCATCGCCAAGGAGCGGCCGGACGCGCTGCTGCCGACCATGGGCGGCCAGACCGCGCTCAACACCGCTCTGTCGCTGCGCCGCATGGGCGTGCTCGAGCGCTACAATGTCGAGATGATCGGCGCCGACGCGCATGCCATCGACAAGGCCGAGGACCGCGCGCTGTTTCGCGAGGCGATGAAGACGATCGGGCTGGAAACGCCGAAGTCGATGCTGGCCAACGCCACCGACGTCAAGAACGCGGACCGCAAGACGCACGAGGCCGAGCGCGCCGCGCTGAAGGCCGAAAAACCCGACAATCTCGACGCGGCGCTCGATGCGCTGGAAACCCGCTGGAACCTCGGCGAAGGCGACCGCAAGCAGCGCTACATCAGCCACGGCATGGCGATCGCGGCACAGGCGCTCGACCATGTCGGCCTGCCCGCCATCATCCGCCCCTCCTTCACCATGGGCGGCACCGGCGGCGGCATCGCCTACAACAGGGCCGAATTCTACGACATCGTCCAGTCCGGCCTTGATGCCTCGCCGACCACCGAAGTACTGATCGAGGAAAGCGTGCTCGGCTGGAAGGAGTATGAGATGGAGGTTGTCCGCGACAGAGCGGACAATTGCATCATCGTCTGCTCGATCGAGAACATCGACCCGATGGGCGTGCACACGGGCGATTCCATCACCGTCGCCCCGGCGTTGACCTTGACCGACAAGGAATACCAGATGATGCGCAACGCCTCGATCGCGGTGCTGCGCGAGATCGGCGTCGAGACCGGCGGCTCGAACGTCCAGTTCGCCGTGAACCCGGCCGATGGCCGCCTCGTCGTCATCGAGATGAACCCGCGCGTCTCGCGCTCGTCCGCGCTCGCCTCCAAGGCGACCGGCTTCCCCATCGCCAAGATCGCGGCCAAACTCGCCGTCGGCTACACGCTGGACGAGCTGGAGAACGACATCACCGGCGGCGCCACGCCCGCTTCGTTCGAGCCGTCGATCGACTATGTCGTGACCAAGATCCCGCGTTTTGCCTTCGAGAAATTCCCTGGCGCCGAGCCGGTGCTGACTACCGCCATGAAGTCGGTCGGCGAAGTCATGGCCATCGGCCGCACCTTCCAGGAATCGCTGCAGAAGGCGCTGCGCGGTCTGGAGACCGGCCTCACCGGCTTGGATGAGATCGAGATCCCCGGCCTCGGCCACGGCGCCGTGGCGGCCAACCACGCCGACGACCGCAACGCCATCCGCGCCGCCTTGGGCACGCCGACGCCGGACCGGCTGCGCATGGTGGCGCAGGCGATCCGCATGGGCACGTCGCTCGAAGACGTGCATGCCATGTGCAAGATCGACCCGTGGTTCCTCGAACAGATCGCCGGCATCCTGGCCATGGAAGCCCGCATCCGCGAGCACGGCATCCCCGAGGATGCCGTCAATCTGCGCATGTTGAAGGCCATGGGCTTCTCCGATGCCCGCCTCGCCTCGCTGACGAAGACCGACGCCGAAGTCGTTCAGAAGATTCGCGAAAAGCTCGACGTTCATCCGGTTTATAAGCGCATCGACACCTGCGCGGCCGAGTTCGCCTCGCCCACCGCCTACATGTATTCGACCTATGAAGTGCCGTTCGCCGGCGCGCTCGCCAGCGAGGCACGGGTCTCGGCGCGCAAGAAAGTCGTCATCCTCGGCGGCGGTCCGAACCGCATCGGCCAGGGCATCGAGTTCGACTATTGCTGCTGCCACGCGGCGTTCGCGCTGCGCGACGCCGGCTATGAAGCGATCATGATCAACTGCAATCCCGAGACGGTTTCGACCGACTATGACACCTCGGACCGGCTCTATTTCGAGCCGCTGACGGCGGAGGACGTGCTGGAGATCCTGCGCGCCGAACAGTCCTCGGGCGAGCTGGTCGGCGTCATCGTTCAGTTCGGCGGCCAGACGCCGCTGAAGCTGGCGGACGCGCTGGAAAAGGCCGGTATCCCGATCCTCGGCACCTCGCCCGACATGATCGATCTGGCCGAAGACCGCGACCGCTTCCAGAAGCTGCTGCACAAGCTCAACCTCAGCCAGCCGAAAAACGGCATCGCCTATTCGGTCGAGCAGGCCCGCCTCGTCGCCGGCGAGCTCGGTTTCCCGCTGGTGGTGCGCCCCTCCTATGTGCTCGGCGGCCGCGCCATGCAGATCATCCATGACGAGGGCATGCTGCAGAACTACCTGCTCGACACCGTGCCCGGCCTGGTGCCGGAGGACATCAAGCAGAAATACCCCAACGACAAGACCGGCCAGATCAACACGCTGCTCGGCAAGAACCCGCTGCTGTTCGACACCTATCTCTCCGGCGCCATCGAGGTCGATGTCGACTGCCTCTGCGACGGCAAGGACACCTTCGTGTCGGGCATCCTCGAACACATCGAGGAGGCCGGCATCCATTCGGGCGACAGCGCTTGCTCGCTGCCGGTGCACTCGCTGCCGTCAGACCTCGTTGACGAGCTGGAGCGCCAGACGGCGGCCCTGGCCCGCGCGCTCAATGTCGGCGGCTTGATGAACGTGCAGTACGCGATCAAGGACGGCACGGTCTATGTGCTGGAGGTCAACCCGCGCGCGTCGCGCACCGTGCCCTTCGTCGCCAAGACCATCGGGCGTCCCATCGCCAAGATCGCCGCCCGCATCATGGCCGGCGAGACGCTGGAAGACGCCTTCTCCCATTACGGCGCCATGCCCGACCCGCGCAATCCCGGCCACATCGCGGTCAAGGAAGCCGTCTTCCCCTTCGCCCGCTTTCCCGGCGTCGACATCCTGCTCGGCCCGGAAATGCGCTCGACCGGCGAGGTCATGGGCCTCGACCGCGACTTTGCCCTCGCCTTCGCCAAGAGCCAGCTCGGCGCCGGCGTCGACCTGCCGCGCTCCGGCACGCTGTTCGTCTCGGTGCGCGACGAAGACAAGAAAGGCATATTGCCGGCCGTCAAGCGCCTCGCCGGCCTCGGCTTCAAGGTGCTGGCCACCTCAGGCACGCAACGCTTCCTCGCCGAAAACGGCGTGGTGGCCGAGAAAATAAACAAGGTCCTGGAAGGCCGCCCCCACATCGAAGACGCCATCCGCAACCGCCAGGTCCAGATCGTCTTCAACACCACGGATGGCCAGAAGGCGGTGTCGGACTCCAAGTCATTGCGCCGCGCCACGCTGATGCAGAAGGTGCCGTATTATACCACGCTGTCGGGGGCTGCTGCCGTGGCCGAGGCGATCGCAGCGCTGAAGGCGGGGAGCCTGGAGGTCAGGCCGCTGCAGGAGTATTTTGCTTAGGCGAAAGCAGGCATCTCTCACTTCGGGCCAGCCAGATGAGGGCATCGTTCCTGCCAACATCGAGCTGCGGTGGACACCTTGCTGACTAGGTCGCACGAGCCCATTCCGCCTATCAGCACTACTCAACCCGTCACTTCGACCTGCTTAGAGAACTCCGAAAACGTCGGCTGGTGGATTTTTTTGAGAGATTCAATAACTCCGACAAAATTCGGAACCGATTTCTGCACAGTTTCGTTCGAAATACGATTGCGTGAAAATGCAGAATCAAGCTGATTCGAAAGCGATAGCATCAAGTCGACGATTGGCGTCCATATCTTCGACGCTTTCTCGGGCGACACATTATTCTTAAATTGTAGATTGGATTTGTTGGAAATAGATTTCCCAACTACAGTCTCCATGCACATCGCTATGACATATACCAACAGATATGCCGCGCCCTTTTTACTTAGAAAATTCAGATATGCTTTCTCACTCTGCGTTAGACTTGCATCGTCTTTTCGCTGCTTTTGCGTAAGCGCCAATCTTCGTGTATTTATCTCTTCCAGAAGAGAAAAACAAAAAACTATATGCCGCGCAGTCGTTCTATCGGTAAAGAACCTTCGATAGATATTCTCGCTGGTCCAAATCTCTGATTTTTTGTCGTAGGCAGTTACCGGATCACCGTGGAAGGCGGCGAGCGACTGGCCAACCGTATAAGACGGGAGTGTGTATTTGCTCCTCCTTATCGCGTCACTAGTGCCACCTCTACGCCCGCCCTCGTATTCGGCATCAGGAATTTTACTAAATTCCTTGCGGAGTCGTTCCTGAATCTGATCAGTGCTTCGAAAATCAGCTGCCTGAAGTTTATTTTGAGAATTATTGAATCGGACTACCTTCGAAACAATACTTTCCTTATTAGATTTCACAAATCGAATTGGCACCAGCACCGAATCTGACGGAGGGACCCCCAGACTACTAAGAGAACCTGTCGTCTGAGCGCCATTGACAATAGAAATTCCTTTTATTTTCAGTTTTCGCCCCTTATTCGTTCGCGGTCCAAGATCGTAGTCCACAACCAGGGCGGTTATCCCATTGTTAAAAACCCAAAAATTCTCCGGCTCATTAAGGGCTGTCGTCTTTATCCCATTATTAATATTAGAATCGCTTGCTCTTGAACCAAGATACCCGCGCAAATTGGCTGAAAAAAGGTCAGTACCGTACTCGCCATACAACTGACTTAGCCATTTCGCATTCACAGTTGTTACTACAGAGCTCCATTCTTTCGATTTAATTTCGATCGCGTCAGGAACCCGAGTCTCTAATCCGTCGGTGACGATTACGGTGCGCTCCGCCTGAACATAAAGGCGGCTTATCTGCTCTGTGCCAATTTCTTCCGCAAAAATATTTATTTCGTTTCCATTTGCGTAGGATTTCAAAGCCAGCCCCGCGGTATGCTCAACAGTTTTCAGCTCATTCGCCACATTCTTTGATGACGGAAGATTGTGCACGTACCAGATGTAAATCTGCTTTATTTCTCCAGAAATTATCGCGCTTCGAAACTCATCAGCGCGCCCCTTAAGTGAATCAGGAAGGTGATTTAAATCTCTGTTCAAAATCCAACCTATGGCAGTGTTTAGGTCGGATGCTTTGTTAGCCGGAGCTGAAGCCTTTTTCGTCTTCGAGTAATAGCACTGCGCTATAACTCCGATTTGGAGTTCCTTGTCGACATATAAAATATCGCATTTCTTATCGTCACCACCTCCTGTGATGGATTCAGCGGCGACAGACTGCATGTCTTCCAGTCTAAATTTCAGCTGTAGGGCAAGAAGGCCGATCGCATCGTCTGGAAGGTTTAAATCTGCCTTCAGAGTCGCAAGTACCTGCTCCCAATCAGTAGGATTATTTGCCATTTTGTTCCCCCCATACCACCCATAAAAGACATTAGTGTTCCCACCTAGGAACACAAGTATCCTCCAGCGGAAATCGTGGACGGTGGTCTTATCGACCATTTGTAAGCGCATGACATCACTGCCGTGACTTCCGGCGGCGCTTTTAGGCGAATCGCGGCGGATACCCCTCTCTCCAACAAAAGAGGATTGTTCCTTACCCCACCGCCACACACTCAATCTCGATATCAAACTCCATCGGCCAAGACGCCACCGGCACGAAACTCCTTGCCGGCGGGTTCTCGTTGAAATACCGGGCATACACCCTGTTTATCGCGTTGTAGAAGCCGGAATTGACGGCGTAGATGCGCACCATCACCACGTTTTCCAGCGAGGTGCCTGCCGCTTCCAGGCAGTGCTTCAGCGCCTTCAGCGACGCCTCTGTCTGGACCTCGATGTCGCCGCGCACCATTTCGCCGGTCACCAAGTCCACCGGCGGCGTCGCCGAGATGAACACGAAGCCGTTGGCCTTCACCGCCGTCGAACAGGGCAGGCCCAGCGCCCGCACCTTGTCCGACATGATGGGCACTTCGATGATTTCTTTTTTCATGGGTGTCCTCCCTGGGTTGGCAAGGTTAGCGCCGGCCCCCCTCACCCAGCCTCCGCTTCGCTCGGCTGACCTCTCCCCGAGGGGAGAGGAGATTACGAGCGCCAGCGCCAATCTCTTCTCCCAGCGGGGAGAAGGTGGACGCGAAGCGGCCGGATGAGGGGGCTGGCGCCGACTCCTGCGGTTATAGGCAGCTTATCCCGGCACGGGCGGAACGCCAGCGCGGACGCATGGTCCAGCTCCCTCACCCCTGCCCCGGATAGGGCCTGCCATCCTTGTGCAAAAACCGCCCGTCCGAACTCGGGCTCATCATGTCGATGTCGGAGCAGGTGATCACATCCTCCGGGTCGCGCGAGCCGACTTCCAGGTAGCGCGCGGTGGCCGACGAGCGGTTGATCATGTGGTGGCCGTTGCCGCTGTTTTTGGCGAAGGCAGCCCTATCGCCGGCCTTGAGCAGCGTCTCGCCGCCATCCTCGACCAGCACCAGTTCGCCCTCCAGCACATAGACGAGCTCGTCCTCATGGCTGTGCCAGTGGCGCTGGCTCGACCAGCCGCCTGGGGGCAAGGTCATGAGGTTGACGCCGAAATCGGTGAGCCCGCCGGCATCGCCAAGGCGGCGGCGCGTGCGGTCGGCGCAAGGGGCGTCGAAGGGCGCGGGATAGCCGGAGCCCTTGCGGACGGGCACGGATGCGAGGTCGATCTTGGGCATGGGGTGCTCCCGGGTGATGTGCGCAGTCTAGCGCATGGCGGGTGGAGGCACAGGGCCACCTTGCGAGGTGGTGGTTTGGAGTGGCAGGATGGTTGCGGTAGCGCTCTACGGCGCCCCTCTCTGTCCTGCCGGACATCTCCCCCTCAAGTGGGGAGATTGGCAGCTTTGGCGCCGGCTCTCTTCCTGGCAATGTTG
>NZ_JAIUGQ010000006.1:0-228775 GCF_020164715.1 Mesorhizobium sp. ESP7-2 | reverse complement strand
GCGCCGGTGTCGCCAGTCGCTCCGGTTGCGCCGGTCGCTCCAGTATCACCGGTCGCACCGGTAGAGCCGGTTGCTCCGGTCGAGCCAGTCGCTCCGGTCGAGCCAGTCGCACCGGTCGAGCCAGTCGCTCCGGTCGAGCCAGTGGCACCTGTCGAGCCAGTCGCACCGGTCGAGCCAGTCGCTCCGGTCGAGCCAGTGGCACCTGTCGAGCCAGTGGCACCTGTAGAGCCGGTCGAGCCGGTTGCTCCCGTATCACCCGTCGCGCCCGTCGAACCTGTTGCGCCGGTGTCGCCAGTCGCACCGGTCGAGCCAGTCGCTCCAGTTGAGCCCGTTGCACCGGTCGAACCTGTGGCACCAGTCGAGCCCGTTGCACCAGTCGAGCCGGTAGCGCCCGTATCACCGGTTGCACCGGTAGAGCCGGTTGCTCCGGTATCACCAGTCGCACCTGTCGAGCCAGTTGCACCGGTCGACCCCGTTGCTCCAGTCGAGCCTGTAGCACCGTTCGAGCCGGTATCGCCGGTCGCACCGGTCGAGCCAGTTGCACCGGTATCGCCCGTCGCGCCAGTCGAGCCGGTTGCACCTGTCGAGCCAGACGCACCGGTCGAGCCGGTTGTGCCGGTCGCACCGGTTGAGCCCGTGGCTCCGGTATCACCAGTCGCACCCGTCGAGCCGGTTGCACCAGTTGAGCCTGTCGCGCCGGTATCGCCGGTCGTACCCGTCGCCCCAGTTGCACCAGTCGCGCCAGTCGGTCCCGTCGAACCACTCGCACCCGTGGAGCCTGTGGCTCCGGTATCACCAGCCGCTCCGGTAGAGCCGGTTGCACCAGTCGAGCCCGTGGCACCAGTCGAGCCAGTCGCTCCCGTCGAGCCGCTCGCACCGGTGGAACCTGTGGCTCCGGTCGAGCCAGTTGCGCCGCTAGAACCTGTGGCGCCTGTTGCACCCGTGGCTCCGGTCGAGCCGGTCGCACCCGTCGCTCCGGTTGCGCCTGTGGCTCCAGTCGCGCCTGTAGGTCCTGTCGGGCCGGTCTGCCCCACTTGGGTGACATCGACGGACCCTGTTACGAATTTGTCTCCATTTACACCATTGTTTAAATGTCCATTGTTGGGGTTAAAGCCATCCGCAACATTATATGTGGTAGGACCAGTCTGTGTAAGAATTGCATAGACATCATTGCCATTGCTGACGACATCATACGTATCGCCAACAGTTGGTATTGTCACCGTAACCGAAAATTGAGTAGCACCATCAATAGGACCAGGCGGTAAAACGAAGCTGCCCACGAGCAAATGTGGGCTAACAGAAGTATCTATCACATAGAACGTATTGATACTACTACTGGTGCTACCGCTAATAGTGCCCGTCAACGTCAGATTACCTGACGAAAGCAATCCGGCGTAACGCGCCACCCCGGAGGGACTCAGCGGCGGTAGCGCATTCGCATGGACAACCAGATCCCACGCACCGCCTAAAGCGGCCGCGCCCACCATCGACCTGGACGCACAAACAACCACGCCGACGGCCCGTTCCAGCGCCGCCACGAATTTCTCGCCGGTGTCGCCCGCCGCCGTCTCGCAGCTCCACAACCGCAACTCACCGTCCGCGGCAAGCGCCCTGCCAATTGCGGCAAAATCGTCAGCCGCTTCCTTCAACGTGGCGACCGACCACTCTCCTGCAGTGAAGCTAACCCGCCCCGGCGCGCCATGCGCCATGATGTGCACCGCGTCCAGCCCTTCGCGCCCTGCGAGCGCCGCAGCGATCTGCTGCGCCGCCGGCCAGCGGCCGTCGAGCACAATCGCTTGAACCTCGGGTCGCACGTTGCCGAGAACGGTCTGGAGGTCGGAGACTGAGGGGTCGACAAAAAGAATTTCAGAGGCGCGGGCCATGACTGGCTCCTGTTGGCTTCGAATTCTATTCAAGCGGAAACCGCCCACCGGCCTGGCTGGCGAGCGCTGAGGACAACAACTTGAGACGCGTCATCTTCCGGACGGCCCGACAGCACCGTCGGGACGTTCTACGGCGGGGGTCTCTACGCGCAGGAAGCTGGCGACCTGGAAATTCCCGCCATCGTCAAACGTGCCAATCGCAAGTGAGCCGGCTGCGGCCGGAACCTTGACGGTGATAGCGACGGCGAGGCTTCGCTTGACGGCCTTGGGAAGAATGACCTGACCGACGATGGCGCTCTTGGCCGTGTCCAGGATCAAATAAGGCACGCTTTCGGTCGAGTCGCCGATGGGCAAGACGCCTCTAACGGCAACTTCCATGACCGCAAACCCTTCTATATAGCTCATCATTTCCTCCTCGGTCAGCGACGATTGCGCCGCGCCTTTCGTGTTCGGTCTTCTAGAAGCGCCCGACCGAGCGCGACGCGGCCGGTCTGGTGGGTGGGTGGGCAGACGCCGGGCACCGTTGTGCACCACGTGTTCCGACGGCGCGCTGCGCTGGTTTTGGATTTGTTCGACTGGCAAACGGCAGCCCCGATAGCCGATCCCTAGATCGGTTCCGAGGTCCGGCCGCGAATGGTTGGGGGGTGGCGAAGCCAAGGCTTCACTCTTCCTGCGATGCGCACGCGATTTTACCCAACTCACGACTTCACTCCCGTCACGTCCACGCCGATGTCGCGGCGAAAACTCGAGAGGGAACTCCGGAACGGGAACCCGTCCGCCTCCAGAAGAAGGACAAACATATGCGCGGCAGCGCACGCTTTGCGAACGCACCTGCTTCAGCCGCGAAGGGGCCTAGCTACTCCAGAACTCCTAAAACCCTCTCAAGAACGCCAACCCACCCGCGAAACTGCGCGAGTGCACTCAACGCTGTATATTAGTAAACCAAAAATTAGGGATTTGTAAACTATAAGCGGACGGATAATTGATCAAGGGGCGGGCGCCGGCCATTCTTTATCGGCAATTGCTGAAAATTGTTCTTGAGAACCTAGGACGTAGTGACGATTTAACGGGTTGGGATTCCCAAGGAAGGGCAAATCAGATTCAACGCTGATTTTTGGAGGTCAGCGATGGACTGCGATGCGCTTCGAGACGATCAGTGGGAACGGATCAAGGGCTTTGTGCCTGGCGGTACGAAGGGCAAGCGCGGCCCGCGCACCGACAACCGGAAGTTCCTCGATGCCCTGCTGTGGATGGCCCGCTCGGGTGGGCGCTGGCGTGATCTACCCGAGCGGCTCGGCGACTATCGATCCGTGAAGCGGCGCTACTATCGCTGGATCGAAATGGGCGTTCTCGATGAGATGCTTCTGGTTCTTGCGCGCGAAGCCGATCTGGAATGGCTGATGATCGACTCGACCATTGTGCGCGCTCATCAGCACGCCGCCGGCGCGCGCCGGTCAAAAGGGGGGCGGATGCCCAAGGTCTGGGCCGGTCTCGCGGCGGCCTGAGCACCAAAATCCATGCGGCAGGCGATGCTCTTGGGTTACCGGTTCGCCTGATCGCAAGCCCAGGGCAGCGTAATGACATCGCCTTCGCGCATGATCTCGTCGACGGCTTCGAGACCGGCGCAGCGATCGCCGACAAGGGCTATGACGCCGACCATTTGCTTGAAAAGATCGCAGAAATAGGCGCCGAGGTCGTCATCCCGCCCAAGCGCAATCGAAAGCATCAGCGTCCCTACGACGCTGATCTCTACAAGGAGCGCAACATCATCGAGCGTTTCTTCAACAAACTCAAACAGTTCCGCCGCGTCGCAACTCGATACGACAAGCTGCTCGCCAACTTCATGGGCTTTGTCAAACTTGCAGCTATCGCCATCTGGCTCAGGTAGTTAAATCGTCACTACGCCCTAGTTCAATCAGAGGCATCTGGCTTGAATCGAATCCAAAGCGCGCGGTCCTGCGTCTTGTCGGGCTTGCCAAGAACATGGCGGACGCCAGTCAAAGGCCGAGAGCACCAAAAAACGGTACGCCAGGAGCTATGCCCGACGGAATGAGCTGGCGGAGCGCCGCCCCTCAAGACCCATCCTGCGAGACTAAGTCAGTTTCGCATTCGGACGCCGGATCGCCGCTCTCCTGAATGGACAGTTGAAGATGTCGTCAGGAAAAGCGACCGGGACGGATCGGCGGCTGATGCCGTCCCTCGAAGACGGTCTTTTGCACCAACGCTCCCTTGAGATTATCGTGCTCGAAGGCGCTCGCCATGCGCTTGGCCTCTGCCGATAGGCAGCGTCGCAAGCGTCCTACATTCGAAGAGGGAGTATCCATGCCACGCACGCGATTTGCTCTTCGCCCGTCGGACCAGGCGCGTCTGACCGCCAAAATCGGAATCGACCTCGAAGCCAGGAGCAATTGCCTAGCGGCGCCTGCCTCTTAACGGCTGCGCTACTTCTCCTTCCTCTGCTTGCCACGGCCGCGCCGCTGAGTCCCTTTGTCATCGACGGCAACACCATCGAAATTCACGGGCAGCGAATTCGGTTGAACGGCATTGACGCGCCCGAACGCGCGCAGCTCTGCATTGACGCCGTCGGCAAGAAATATCCTTGCGGGCAAAAGGTATCTCTCGCGCTGGCGGATTTTCTCGAGGCGCATTGCCCGACATCCTGCATCGAGGTCGCTCGCGATCAGTTCAGGCGCATGGTGGCAGTCTGCGCCGCCGGCGGGAATGGATGGGCGTCAGGGTCATGCGCTCGCTGACGCCGGTACAGCACTGGCTTCTATGCTCAAGCCCAGCGTGAGCTATGGCAGCGCGGCGCGGCATCTGGACTGTTTCGTTCACCGCGCCGTGGGAATGGCGGAAAAAGATCGAACGTTACGACGCCCTTTTTGCGAACGCCCAAACCATCAGCGGGTATTCCTCGTCGTTGCTCAAATCCCGCCACATTCCGTAGGCTCGCACCGGGCCGCCAATATGGGCCTTGGCGCAAGTCTTGTTGCCCCACCCAAATGCCTGCACGTCGTCCTCGGCGAAGCCGCCTTCGATCATCAGCTGTTTCAGCCCTGCGGGTGTCCAGCGGTTGTAGTCGTGCGGCCGCGCATGCACGCGAAACAAGAAAGGTGTTGCCACCATCGCCCAGCCGCCGGGCTTCGTCATTGCGTGGATATTGGCGGCCGCCGCTTGCGGCCGCTGCACATGCTCCAGCACCTGGTCAGCGATGACGATGGAATATTGCTCGTCGGTGCGGTCCTTGCAGATGTCGAACTCGGGAAAATCTACAGACCGGTAATCCGGGCACAGCGCCCGCCAGTAGCGGTTCCAGCCCGGCGAAATCTCGATCACGTCGCGCGACTTGCGGTTGGCGGCTTCGAGGAAAACCGTGAAGGCTTCGATCTGGCGGATGCGCAGCCAGTTGCGGCTGTCGTAGCGAAGCAGCCGCTTCACTGCATGCTTGCCGCGGTTTTTCAGGGCACCGGCAAGGCTTGTCATTCTCGACCTCCTCCTGCCCGCCGCAAAACCGTCATATCCCGCAAAGCGTACAAAAGAATGACGGTGTGAGGGAGCCGGCGTTAACGCGCCGGCTCACACAGTCAGAAGCTCGTCAATAATTGCAGAAGCTCGTCAATAATTGCCGTTGTAGTAACGGTCGTCACAAGGCGCCGTGTAGATCCGGCCGTAGCGGTCCTGATAGCGGCAGAGCTGGTCCTCGCGGCGCTGCGGAGTTGTAGCCGAGCCGACGACGGCGCCCAGCAGCGCGCCGCTGGCCGCGCCGATGACCGTGCTCTTGGTGTTACCGCCGATAGCCTGGCCGACGAGCGCGCCGCCGGCGCCGCCCAATAGCGCACCGGTGGTGGCGCGCTGCTGGCCTTCAGTCTGCGACTGGCAACCCGCAAGTGCTGCGGTGATCAGCACCGCCAGAATAGCCTTCTTGATGATCATCACTGGAACTCCTCTGAAGCCCCGCGGACTGACGGACAGGGGCGAACGAAGCCGATGCGGTTGCATTGCGGCGGAACGGCGGCGCGGCTTCTCACGAAGTGAGTCAGGGTTTCCCATGAGTTGAAAGCCATGGTTTCCAAAGTGCAAAAGTAGTCGGGCGGACGCTTCGATTTAATCTCGACTGGAATTGCCATGCGCTGCCCGCTAGAATTGACATTCGTCCCGATGGTGCAAGGCGATGGACAAGGTTGCTGCGGCCCGCGAACCTCCTACGGAGAGGCGAAGGGTTCGCGCGGCTCAATATGTACGAATGTCCACCGAGCACCAGACTTATTCCCTCGAGAATCAGAAGGATGCAATCCGCAGCTATGCAGAGGTCATGGGGTACGACATCGTCGCCACCTATGAAGACCCCGGCCGTAGCGGGTTGCACATAGAAGGCCGGCCCGGGCTCAAGAAGCTGCTGTTCGACATTGAACACGGCCTCGCCGATTACGAGACTGTCGTCGTCTATGACGTGAGCAGATGGGGCCGGTTCCAAAGCGTCGATGAAAGCGCTTCCTACGAATATCGATGTCAGATGGCGGGTGTTCGGATTGAGTTTTGCGCCGAGCAATTCGCGAACGATGGCACCGTCGGATCCGATGTACTCAAGGCCATAAAGCGCAGCATGGCTGCAGAGTACAGCCGGATGTTGTCACAGAGGGTCTTCTTGGGCCAGGTGAGGATGGCCCGCATGGGCTTCCACGTAGGCGGCATCCAGGGGCTTGGACTAAGGCGTCTGATGGTTGACCAGTTCGGACGGCCCAAACTCATCCTCGCCCGCTATGAATACAAGAACTTCCAGACAGACCGGGTGATCATCGTGCCGGGGCCACCGGAAGAGATAGCTACTGTTCGATTGATCTTTCGCCTGTTTGTCCGGTCACGCAAAAACGAACCTCAAATCGCAAAATATCTGAATGACCGGGGGATCCTGAACGACTTCGGTCGGCCTTGGAAAGCCGATGGCGTGCGCCGTGTCCTGACCAATGAGAAATATATCGGCAACAACGTCTGGAATAGACGCTGCACCAAACTAAAAACCAAGGTTGTGTACAATCCCCCGGACCAATGGGTCAGAGCGGACAACGCCTTTGAGCCTATCATCAGTCGCCAATTATTCGACAAAGCACAGCAAATATTGAAATCGCTTTATCTTCACATGAGCGATGACGAGATGCTGGCAGTCCTACGAAGACTCTACAAACGTCATGGGAAACTGTCGTCCGACATCATCAACGCAGCGCCCGAATGCCCTTCGGCCTATCGCTATAGCGCGCATTTCGGAGGTCTGCTCGGCGCATACAAGCTGATCGGTTGCCTGCCGCCCAGAAAGTCTCATTTCATCGAAATTGACAGGCGCCTCAAGGCTATCCGCGATCATGCATTAGAAGACCTGCTGGTCGCGATTGAACAGGCAGCCGGCCACGCTTCCCAGGACCCTGAAACGGAGATCATCCGCATCAATGGCGAGTTGACCGTAGCGCTCGCGATCGCCAGGTGTCGCGTTTCGCATTCTGCCTATCCCCGCTGGTCTTCGCGGGCCGTGCGAGAGGCCAGGGCGGGTATTTTCGTCTTGATCCGCATGCAGCCGGGCAATCTGATCATTCGCGACTACCTGATCGCTCCGACGCATGAAATTTCCGGGTTCAAAGGAGATTTCCATGTCAACAATGGAATGAAGCTGGATGCGTTTCTTTTCCGATCGCTAGATCCGCTCGTTGCGCTGGCTGAGCGAACATTCGTCGGGAGCCCCACATGAGGGAGCGCCGCACAGTTTTAGGCTTGGAAGCCGCCGACCTTCTTTTGCAGAATAACCGCACAAGACATGCGGCGCTTTTGGAAAAGATGCAAGAGCCCAACAGATGGTTCACCGGTCCCTGGCTGTGCAGAACCTATCAGGCGGAATGCCAACGAACGCGGGACATGATCGCCGAAGCTATTATCTCTCGGCATCTGCTGCAGACGATCGCCGAGGTGTTTCGATATCCGATCAAGCAGGAATCGTTCCGTCGCCTGCTATCGGCCGAAAGCCTGGCCTTCGTGCCGAAGGCCCTGGCTGAAGGACCTACTTTGAACCTGCTTGCGGAGAGTTCAGCGCCAAGCCCGTTGGTCAATGGAGTTTCTCCCGAGGCTCTCAAGCTTTTGCAGGATTGGAATGTGCCGCCACAGGTCTTCGCTTCCTTGCGCAAGATGGTTCCGGAAAGGCAGCTCAAAGCGGCAAGGCTCATGATCGCCCTGAAGAGAGTGAGCTTTCACTATGCGCAACTCCTCTCAACGCTTACTCCGGCGTCGCAGTTGGTGGATCCCTCCAGGCCGAGAAAGAAGTTTGTCGGGGTGACAGCCGACCAGCTGGCCGCCATGGAAGCTGAGTTTGATTTGCTGAACGAAGAATTTCTGTACTGCGCCAGCCTTTGTGGCACCTGGGCGCTGGAGTTGATGGTGGCAAGGCTCTATCTCGACCGGCTGATGGAAAACGCGCGGGTGGTTAGACACCTTGCGCGGGATTTTCCGGAGCAGCTCGCAAGGTTCCAAATGATACTGGACATTCCAGCGGGTCAGGAAGCTTTGACGAGCCAACCGGTAAAAACCGGGCTAAAGCGCACGCATTTTGTCTTCTGAGTTGGCGCCTTCGGGCAAGACGCTGCCCGCTCGCACCAAATGACGCGCTTCTCCCAGCAGCTACACGACCTGGCTGATCCAGGCGCCGACGACAGCGTCGCTGCGATGCAAGCCAGGCCGTAAGGGATCGGTCATCACCCTCAGTTTCGTGGCATGCTGTGGACCTCGAGCCGGACCGGCCCGCCCCGATCGCAGTTCGTGCAGAAAAGCGCCCGTTCGACCGAGCTGAACAGGGCTTCCCTGCCGTAACGCCGGATCAGCCCTTCCGGCTTTACCATGGCGTGATGCGAGCATTTCGTGCACCAGGTGACCTGCCATGAACATTCATCCAGCGGCGATTAGAACCTTGGCCGTTTCTGTTACGCCGTTTGGCGCGGGTTGAGCAACCGGCGGAGGCGCGGAGCCTTCGATCAGCACAGCGTCGGAGCCGGTTGCGGCGACGACCTCGGCGTATCCCGCCGGGGTCTGGTAGCCGAGCGAGGAATGAGGCCTCGCGGTGTTGAAGTCCTCCCGCCATTCGGCGATGGCGCTGCGGGCGTGGTCGAGGCCGAAGAACAGGCTCTCGTTCAACAGCTCGTCGCGCCTCCGGCCGTTGAAGGATTCGACGTAGCCGTTCTGCATCGGCTTGCCCGGCGCGATGTAGTGCCATTCGATCCCGTAATCCTTCGACCAGGCGAGGATGGCGTTCGAGGTGAACTCGGTGCCGTGGTCGGAGACGATCTTGCCCGGCTTGCCGCGCTGGGCGATCAGTTCCGTCAGTTCACCGGCAACCCGACGGCCGGAGATTGAGGTGTCCGGGATCGCGGCCAGACATTCGCGTGTCACGTCGTCGACGATGTTGAGCACACGGAACCTCCGGCCGCAGGCGAACTGGTCATGCACGAAATCCAGCGACCAGCGCGCGTTCGGCTTTGCATTGACCGGCGGCGGGCGGCCGTATGCGCCGCCCTTTAGATATGTTCCCGACCGAGGAAACTACACAGATTGCACATTTCCGCTCACGAATATAAATGTGAGTCGGGGATTAGGGTTGGGGAAATGGCTGTAACTGAGATTATGACCAGACAATTAGACCCAGACAACGACACATCATGGATCCTAGTATAGCGTGCGATAACCAGCAGTGCAGTCTTCCAGAGTTTCGCGGTACAGAGGTGCAAGCCATTACATCCGCCGCGCTGTGTCTTGCGATCAGCGGCGGGGGCAAGCAACCTGCCGTCACAAGAAATGGTGGCAGGTTCAGAATGGTTGCCGCTTGGAACACTGATCACGACGGCCCATTGGCGTTAGGGTAGACGGCCGCTGCATCTGGCGCGCCGGCCACCTATTCCACTTCCCTGAAGTTCTGCAATGACGCGTGCCGCAAATCCTCCTCGCCCTGCAAGTGTTTCACGCGGCCGATGATCCCAGCCGCTGCATGTCCTTGGGCCCGGTCGCAGGGTGCTCGGCCCGATGGAGCCGACGGGGCAGAGACTTGCGATTTCACGCAACCAAGTCAGTTTGCCGGCATTAATATGTGGAACGCGCCGGAGGAGGCCTATGCTACACTATAGCGTGCCCCGGGAACTTGAGATCGGTGACGAGGTCGCGCTGACGGGTACGGTCACCGCGATGCTGCCTAGCGGACGGGCCAAAGTAAGCATTCCGTCCTATGACTCGCCCTATTCGGTTGACCCACCGCCTAAAACCCGCGCTGGAGATAAAGTCGTTCTTGTTGGGGACGTCATCCGCATTGATCGCCAAGCCGACAAGTTGACGGTGCGGATTGACTGCGGCGGCGTGGTCACCGTCGGACGCTCGGCGATTACCAGGCTGAGAAAGCACCGGCGCTCTTCATCGCGCTGACGCAGAGTGCGCCACGATGTCTGCCGCGCAACTCGCAGTGGTTAGCAGTCGAGAGCGCTAGCTTTGCTATGTGGGTTCACCAGAGCGAAGCCGAGGCGCCTTCCTATGAGCGGCGGCCACGCCGGATCTCGGCGGAACCGGTGAACGCGATCGGCAATGCCGTGAAGGGGATATCGGCAACAGAGACGGGAGGAAGTTGACAGCATTTTCGCGGCGGCGATGCCATCGCCAACCTCGCCCGAGTCTCGTGACACTTCGACGGAACGGGTGACGACTTCGCGTGTTCTTTACTCGCGGCAGCAAAGGAGCAAGGTCATGGTGGCACCCCGTGCGGTTTGGAAAGGGTTCCTGAAGGTCGGGTCGGTTTCGTGCGGCGTGAAGATTGTGGGTGCGACCAGCGAGGCCTCCAAGATCCATTTCAAGATTTTGAACCGTGAAGACGGCCTGCCTGTCAAAAGCGCATATGTGGATGAAGAGACCGGGGATGTCGTCGAGAGCGAGCACCAGGTGAAGGGTTACGAGGTGGACAAGGACCATTTCATCAAGATCGAGCCGGACGAGATCAAGAAACTCAAGTTGACATCGGCGCACACGCTCGAGGTCGATTCATTCGTCGCAATCGAAGATGTCGACACCCGATATCTGGAAAAGCCTTACTACCTCATCCCGGCGGACGAAGCTTCCCTCGAAGCCTTTTCCATCCTACGCGACGCGATGGCGAACAAGCGGGTGGCTGCACGCTCTTGCGTGGTGCTCTACCAGCGCGGGCGCGAGGTGCTGATCCAACCCTTCCAAAACGGGATGCTGCTGACCGAACTGCGCACTCACAACGAGATGACGTCGGAAAAGACCGTGTTCAGTAGCTTGGAAAGCCCCAAATACGACGAAGACCTTCTTGAGATCGCCGGGCTGTTGATCGACAAGAAAGTCACCAAGTTCGATCCGTCGAAGTTCGAAGACACATACGAGGATGCGTTGATTGCGATGATCGACGCCAAGCGCAAAGGCAAAGCACCGCCCAAGCCGGCGCCGGCGCCAAAAGAGAACGTCATCGACCTGGCCTCGGTGCTTCGCAAGAGCCTGGCCAAGGAAGGCATCAAGGGCGGCACCAAATCCAAGGGCCGAAAGTCGGCGTAGTGATGCGGGCGCTGTCAAGCGTCGAGAATGAAGGCGGGCTCTTTGTCCGCCTCGCGGCTTAGCCCCTCAACCTGGGCCCTCCGCCCCGGGCACCTTTAGGGGACGCCCGCCGCTGCCGTGAATGGGGCGGCCGGCAATGACGGGACCGGGAGAGATTGTTTCGTTTGTCGGGCTAAATCGTGCGTCGATCATCAGAGAGGCCCGGTCTCTGCGACAGGCGAAAGACCTTGACCATTAAGCTTCTCCCGTCTTTTCGAAAGGTGCTGCCGGAAGCTGGCGGGCTTTTTGCCGGGCGGCTGGAACATGTGTCAGAGACCAAGGTTCGGGAGCGGGCCGCCTTGTCCGGGCGGTCCTCCATCCTTTCAGCTATCCCCTGGCGCCCCTAACACCTTCCCTCAGTTAGAGGCGCAAGAGAGCTGTTGATCAGCTTTCAACCAAAACCCGCAACCGTCCCCTCAGTGGCGGGTTTTTTATTGCTAGCTGGAACACGTGGCACAGACAAATGTTCGGGAGCGGACCGCCTTCTCTGGCGTCTCTCCACTTCTGTCAGCTGCCCGCTGGCTCCGGCCGGCGGGCTTTTTAGTGTTCGGGTCGGGAACAGCTCGACTAGTCGCAAGTTCGGGCGAAGGCGGCGGCGCGTCCGGGTCTTTTCGCGACGCTGGCCGGCCCGCGCGCCTTTGTTGGGTGGGGCGCGGGCCTCATGCTGGTGTGCTGGCTCCGGCCGGCGGGCTTTTTTGCGCAACGTGGGAACTTGTATTTCTCGGCAGGTTCGAATGACGGCAGCCTCCGTGCTGCTGGTCCGGCTCCCTCCTGGCCGGGCCCGCTTCCCCGCCACCCCGAGGCGGGCCCACGGAGCGGGGAACATTCCGGGCTAACAAAGTTCGTCCTGCCATGACCAGGCTGATCCCTCACGACCGATACCGGACATGAGCGGACCTGGCGGGCTTTTTGTGCGCTTATGTGGGAACTTGGCATTTCTCGGCAGGTTCGAAAGGCGGCAGCTCCCCTGCTGCCGGTCAGGTCCCCCAAGACCTGGCCGGGCCCGCTTCGCCGCCAGTGAGGCGGGCCCACGGGCGTCGCGGGTGGTCGGCGCCTTACTTCCTGATGATCCAATCCACCAAGGCAGCATCAGGGCGCTCGCACCCCGTGAGCTCGAAGATGAGGCTCCTAGCCAGGTTGCGCCATTGACACCTAGGCACGTCAGTTTCCGAGACCAAATTTCGAAATACAGACCGGACAATGTCTGCATGGAAAGCGGACACGCGGTGCCGCTCATCTCTGAGCGCCTCGTCCATCTTGCGCCGGCGAAACCGCTTCAGAAGCTCCTGCGACGCTGCGATTGCACGCCGGGTTTGGGCTATGTCACCCTGAATTGAGGTAATGTAGGCCCTGGAGTGGTGCTGCAATAGCAAACTGGCGTCAAGCACCGCCCGCGCGATGTCTGTACGGCTTTCGATCATAGCTACCTCCCAATAGCTACAATTTAACAAGCCGAATCTAATGCAGTGCTCAGAAGGATTCAAATGTCGGTTTTCGCCCGAGCAGACCCGCCGGCCGCGGACTGGGACAGGATACCGCGCCTATCGCGGGAGCTGATCGAAAAAGGTCGGCCGGCGCTCAGTGGGCGGGGGACTTCAGGGTCTAGAATGAGCGCCGGCCGCTGGCGTCCGATAGGTCCGCCGCGTGCCAATGTAGCGCCCGACGAATGGGCGTCAAACGGGCGTGATGATGAACTGCGGATGCTGCTCTTCACGGAAGCAAATTCGTCCCGCGCCACTCATGTCGGCTTGTCCACCAGCGGCTTCTTCCGTGTCGCCTTGCGGGTTTATGGGTGCTGCACAGGGGAGCTATTTCCGCAGCCCTGGGAATAAAAGGATCGTTGCGCCATCTTGCGGATCCAGCCGCTCATGGCTCGGCTGCTCGTGCCACATCACCTGACGCAGATCGCGCATGTCGACCGGCTGTCCGCAGATCTCGCACTTATAGAAATGTTCGCCCTCGTCGGCGGGCTCGCCGTCGTGCGGCTTGCCGGGGATCGGCGGGCCAAGGTCTGAAAGCTTTGTCATGGGGTCAGCAACATGCTGAGATGGTAAAAGTTCCCGGAGCTATTTTAGCTAAAGCTGATCGAATCGCGGTATAGCAATCGCTGGGTGGCGCAACATGCCACAATATCGGGTTGAGATCATGGCCGGGGAATCGGTCGTGTCTTGGCGCATGCTCATGGCGCAGCTTCCTTCAAGGCGGCCCAGGCATACATCGGCAAGTCTGTCACATTATGGCGCCAGGAGGAACACTGGCTGCGTGTCGCGGAGACCAAGGGCGAAAAGCGAACCTTCGCTTACGTTTCTCGGACGGCATGAGCCGGCGGCGAGCTTAGGCACCAGCCTTGACCTTCATCAGCTGCTCTCTGGCTTCAGCGACCCGTCTTTGCGCGTTTCGTATGGTGTCACAGAGGGCAATGTCGATGCTCACGCCATATCGCTTGTCCAGCATCCGTTCGAGACGAGTGAGTTCGGATTCAGCTTGGTTTACACTCAGCCTGGCCTTGGCAAGCTCCAGCTCCAAAATTTCAGCCATTGTTTTCGTCCGTTGCGTTCCCTTCCATTAGGAAATCGACATATTGCGCTTTGGTTCCGGTTCGCTCGTCCGGCGCTTCAGTATGAGCGGAACCTAATATCCCCAAGCGACTTGTGTCGAAATGAGCACGCGTGGCATGAACTTCCTCGACCGATGGATCGCGAACAACGTCCCTGAGACCACAAACGCGGATGTCATCTCGGTCGACGAGTTGACGCACAAGCTCATCGCCGATGCCAAGTCGGTATCAAGCGGGAGGAGATCGACGAAGAGGTCGACAGCCTCTACCGCACCATCTTCGACGCCCTAGTGCGCACACAGCAGGCGTGCAGCGGCCGCGGCCCGGCGAACTTCGGCTTCGCTCGGGGCGGGGTTTTTATTGCGAGCTGGAACATGTATCACCGACAAAGGTTCGGGAGCCAGCCGCCTACTCCGGGCGGCCGTCCACTTCTGTCAGCTGCCCGCTGGCTCCGGCCGGCGGGCTTTTTGTTGCCGGCTTCGTTTCCGTTTCCTGAGCTTCTCTTTGTGCCTTCAAACGGGCAGTCTTAGCCTCGCGCTGGGCCCGCTCCTCCGCTTGAATCTCCCTTGAGGCCCGGTCCGACTCGGCGTGGACCTTCATCATGTTGCGCACTGCTCGTCGAGCCATTTGCTTTACCTCAGATCCCCGTAAAAGCCGTGGGTCGGCCTGTGGTTCCGATGGGCGGCCTGACTCGTAATTCGGTGTCCGAAAGCGTACAAACCTCTGTCGCGATAAGCGGCGTCAGCTAGAAATCTGCTGGATAGCCCTGCCGGGAAACATGTCGACCGGCTGTCCGCAGATCTTGCACTTATAGAAGTGGTCGCCCTCGTCGGAGGGCTCGTGCGGCTTGCCCTTGATGGGCGGTCCAAGGTCTGAAAGCTTCGTCATGGGGCCAGCAACATCCCGCCTTGCTAAAGGTTCCCGGAACCAATCGCGATCCGGCCTGAACTCCTATATGCTTCGCGGGAAGCATGGGACCTTCAATGGCATTCACCGTCATCTGGTATGGACGAAAAGGCATCATCGACGAGCTGACCTTTGACTCTGAGAAGGTGGCTAAGGATCATGCAATCGCAATGTTCCAAACTCGAAGAGGTGACGACGGGGTCATATGCGTTGAGGTGCGCAGGGACAACGGGATGGTCGTCTTCAGCCATTCGGAGAACTAGCGAGGCCCCAAGGACTGCCGCCCCTCATGTCGGCTTGTCCACCAGCGGCTTTTTTCTCGTCGGCAGCCTGTATGCGCTCACCAGCCTGACGACAGCGGCATCGACAGTGACGGGAACGCCCAGGTTCACCGTCACGCGGTTTTTGTCGAGTAGGTGGGTAACGTTGCCGATCAGCTCTATGTGCTGGCCTTTCCGCACATTCGTTGACTGATCGATAATGGAATGGGGCTGACCATAGGAGGGGATGGAAACGCTCACGCGATCCTCTGTCACCCGCCGCCGAACGGTCGCGGTGATTGCGACCTCATCGCCGATGTTGATGCCCTTCGCCATGGCGTGAGTCTGGAGCGGCTCGCTGCGGAGTCAAGATAAGCGGAACCTAATATGGGCCGGCTGCTTATGGAAAAATGAGCACACGCGGCGCCAATTTCCTCGACCGGTGGATCGCAGAGCATCTGCCTGATGCGGTGACCGACGACCCGGCCGCGATAAATGATCTATAGTCCGTGATGGAAGCTGCGGACCGAGAGGGCATCGCGGTAAGCGAGATCTATGAGGAAGTCGGCAGCGTCTTCGAAGTGATCGCGGAGGCGATGCGGCACGGCGATGGCAGTTTACCCGAGGCCTTCCCATAAGTCCCGGCTTATGCAAAATCCGCAGTATGTCAATCCCAGCAGATTGAGCCATTCGGCGACAGCGTGCACAGGCCTGTCGCTGACCATAGATTCAATCTCTGGTCAGCCCGCGCCTCACCCTGGAGAGGGTTATTCCCTTGGGGCTTCTTGACAGACTTCGGCGGCGTGAGGCAATTTCGCGCGCCTTGAGAAGTCAACCGGCGGAATACCTATGAAAAAGAACTACGTGAAGCCGGCGCTGGTGAAGCGCGCGAGGCTGACGGCAGTTGTCGCCGTTTGCATCTCTAGCTGCCTGATAACCTAGCTAACTGAGTTTCAAAGCCCGCTGGCTCCGGCCGGCAGGCTTTTTGCGTTATCCGGCGTGGAACAATCGGGAAAACCCCACCGGCGACATACCTGACATTCTCCTGGCCGCTGCACGATTGCAGGCGGCTCTCTCTAACGCGGACGAGAACAGGCGGAGTGATGGAGACCGACGCAGCGCCTGAGGGCTAGCGCGGCGGCCTGCTGCCTCGTCGCGCGTCAGCCAGCAGTCGTGCGGTGCTGCTTTCGCGGGCAGCACGTTGCGAGTGTGCTCCATCTCCGGGCGCGCCGGCCGGGCTCGGTGTCCTGATGATTCTGCGGCTGCCAAACCAGGCCAAGTTCATTCCGATTGACCAACGAGTCACGTGGCGAAGGCGACGACGGCCAGCCGGATCTTCATATTCGACGAAGAACGATCGAGGCGGCGTTCGAGGGGCGCGTTTCAAAACGCGAGCCTTTCGCCGGGAATGTCGAGGTCTGTTGGAGCGTTTTGTCACCGCACCCATTGGTTCCTCGCCGCCGGAAAAGTTCGCTCTAACAACGCTTGCCGTTCCCTCTGGCTACGCCGCCCTTCGGGCAGCCGCTCGGAACGGGTGGTCGATGGTGAAGCTATCGGGCCGAATTCCCCGCTCAACCTGGCTCCAGGTTACAGGATGAGCGATTGGCAATCCCGGTCGGGCTCGTGGGGAGAAGGCGCCCACCGCTGTGTTGCCGCGCCCGTTGCGAAGGTAGTCAAGAAAGATGCGGCCTCTTCGGGCGTCTGGGACGGCCGAGAGCAGATAACGATCGGGACGTGCATCGAGGAGGCACTGGGCGAGCGACTTGGCAAATTGCCGGGCACTGTCATGGGTCATCTTTGTTTCAAGCGGGGCCATCAGGTGGATGCCCTTGCCCCCCGTTACCTTCGGCCAGCTCTCCAGACCTGCCGATGCGATGATTTCCCGGAGGGCCTGCGCGGTCTCGATTACTTCCGCCCATTCGATGCCCTCGCCGGGATCGAGGTCCAGGACCACGCGATCAGCATGTTCGATATCGTCTACGGTAGCGTTCCAAGGATGGACCTCGACGACATCCATCTCGACCAGTCCGAGCAAGCCTGCCAGGTCGTCCACCCACACACGAACGCCTTCGCCGCCCTCGCGCTTCCGGAGGCACAACTGATGCACGGCCGCAGGGATCCTCGGTAGCGTTCCCTTGTGGTAAAAGGTGGCGCCTCGCGTATGGCGGACCAGCTTCAGCGGTCGCTCGCCGAGATAGGTCAGTGCTTGATCAGCAACCCGCTCCCAGTAGCGCACAAGCTGTTCCTTCGAGGGGCAAACCGCATCGGGGAGCAGCTGCAGGATGTTCTCGCGAGGAACCCCATGGTCCCGGTCCGCCTCTCGTCTCTTTGATGGAGCGGGCGGCCTTGCCGGGATCGACACGAGGTCTTCGCGCAGGCCCTTGAACACTGCCTCGCGCAGGATCCCACGATCGGTGGCGCCGCTGAACTGCACCTCGGCCAGAATGTCCGGCTTCACCCAGGTCGCTTTCGGCTTGTCGACGGCTATCGATAACGGCGACCTTTCGATGATCAGCGGGTCAAGCCGCTCACGGACACGCCGCGCCGCCTCCAGCGTATATCCACTCTGGGCCTTGCCGGCATAAAGCAACCGGTCGCCCTCGCGGCGGCCGATGTACAACGATGCGATACGGCGGGGCTGGGCGCCGAGTTTCTCGACGAAAGCCACAATCGGAAAAGTGTCGCTCTTGATGCATTTCACCTTGAGCCAGCTCGCCTGGACACCTGAGCGATACGGGGCGTCCGCTCGCTTGGACACGATCCCCTCCAAGCCCATCCGGCATGCATGTTCAAACACGTCATTGCCGCTCACCTCCAGATGCTCGGCAAAGGTCAGTGTCGGCGCCGCGTCTTTCAGCAGCTGCTCTAGCGCGGCCTTCCGCTTCGTCAGTGGCTGCTGCCGAAGATCGCGCCCGTTGAGGTGCAGCAGGTCGAACGCATAGAAGATGATCTTCGGCGAGTTTGGATTGCCCAACTCCCGCTCCAGGGCTTGGTAGTCGGGCAACCCGGTTTCGCCGAGGACGACAGCTTCCCCGTCAATGATTGCCCCTTTAACCGGCAGGTTCGCTGCCGCCTGGACGATACCCTTGTAGCGATGCGACCAGTCGTGACCGCGGCGCGTGAAGGCGCGTGCCGAATGGCCTTCGACTATTAGCTGTGTTCGGTAGCCATCATATTTGATCTCGTGAAGCCAGTCGCTGCCCTTAGGCGCCCTCTCGACTAGCGTGGGCGATTGAAACTCGATAAATGAAAGCCGGTCTGCGGCGTTACTCATGCATCAGCGACACCGGGAACCGCGACTCAAGCCGCAAGGCGGCAATCGGTTCCGGAGCATTTTAGCAAAATTGAATGTTAAGCCGAGTGGGACGACGAAGCTCGAAATGGACAGCCGCCATGGCAGTAAAGATCGGCGATGAAGTGACACTCACCGTGACAATCCTGAAGGTGCTGGACGACGGCATGGCGAGCGTGAGCATATCTGCGCAAACCCTGCAGCCGGCCTACCAGGAGCGGATGGCCGGCCTAGCGGGCTGTTGAAGAAATATCTCGTTTGGCTTTGAGGATCGCCTCGGCGCCATGATGGTAGGCGAATGTGATCTCGATCGAGCCGTCGTCAAGCAATTCAGCAAGAGCCTCGCCAGTGACCTCGTCCATTTGTCGAAGCCGGCCCATGTGAAGAATACCATATTGGGGCCATAGCTGAGATCGACGCCATTACAGGGCGAAAGGCGATCTCACCGTGGTTGCCCGCTTCGATGGTGATAGTGGCGGGATCGACAAGGTCGGGATGATCGCGATCCCAAAGATCGGCCTCGACGATCCGCCAGCGGCCGACCATAGGGTTCGACCATGTGCAGCGCCGCCACCCGTTCGGCATGCCGTCGGCTTGCCTCAGGCAAGCATCGACCAGCAGGCCATGGCGGTTCTCCATCAGCCCAGGCCCCATGAGGCAGAGCTTCGCCTCCTTGCCCCGCCCCTTGCGATAGAGCCTCGCATCCGGATCGGTGGTCGATGCATGCGTCTTGTTAGATCGCTTCTGGCCATGGAAGCTTCACGCTCTTCATCGATGCCCACGATCAGCGTGCCGTCGACCGAGAAGTGATCCGTGGACAGAAGCTTCTTCACCTTGGGTTGCGCCAGGACGGCCGCCAGGAACTTCGCCACGATGTCGCCTTCCAGCAGCCGGTCGCGAACACCGAATGCAGGCCAGATCGTCGATGCCGATGCCCACGAACCAGCGGAACAGGAGGTCGTATTCCAGCCGTTCCATGGGCAGTCGCTCAGAGCGGATTGAATAGAACGCCTGCAACAGCATCGCTCTGAGCAGCTTCCCCGGCGGGATCGATGGTCGCCCGAATACAGCGCGGCAAAATCCTGCTCCAGCGCCGCCAACGCCTCGTTCACGATCCCCCGAATACGGCGCAAAGGGTGATCCCGCCGCACCCGCGCCTCCAGGTCCACGTAGCTGAACAGTTCGCCCGCCTGTCCGCCCGCCCCGCACGATTCACTTCCACTCTTCGTGATCAGAGTGAATCACGAACCTGGGACTGTCGCGAGCCCTTTTTCAACAGATGGGGTGATTGGGGTCTCGCCCGAGCCAGATTGAGGGCGGCTACTCCTGTCGGGATGTTAGAACGTGGTCGCCTTGGAGCGCCACAAACATCGGGAAGGAGCAGCCATGAAGTATTTTGCTGGATTAGACGTATCTTTGGAAGAGACCGCGATTTGCGTCATTGATGAGAGCAGTCGGATCGTGAAGGAAACACGAGCGGCGAGCGAACCGCAGGCCTTGTCCGAGGCGTTGCGGAAGCTCGATCTGCCGCTGGAGCGCATCGGGCTGGAAGCGTGCTCGCTGACGGCCTGGCTTCACGATGGATTGTGCGCCGAAGGCCTGCCTGCGATCTGTATAGAGACGCGCCAGGCCAATGCGGCCATGAAGACGATGCCTAACAAGACGGATCGCAACGATGCCCGCGCGCTTGCGCAGATCATGCGTACGGGCTGGTATCGGCAGGTGCATGTGAAGAGCCGGCAATGCCGGTTGTGGCGCGCGCTGTTGGTGGCCCGCCGTGCTGAACGAGATGCGCAGCATAGAGAATGTTGTGCGCGCCATCCTGCGCGAGGCCGGTATCAAGCTCGGCACGCCCTCGCGCACCGCCTTTGCTGATCGCGTGCGCGAGCTGGTCGGCGCCGACGCCGAGGCGATGGTGATGGTCGAGCCGCTGCTTTCGATCCTCGGCTCCATGCTCAAGGAGTTCGCCCGCCTGACCAAGCAGGTTCTCGACATCGTCCGCAAGGAGGAAGTCTGTCGGCGACTGATGAGCGCGCCCGGCGTCGGGCCGATCACCGCGCTCACCTTCCGCGCCACGATCGACCGGCCGGAGCGGTTCGGCTCCTCGCGGGCAGTGGGAGCGCATCTGGGCCTGACGCCAGCGCGATACCAATCCGGTGAAACCGACATTCAGGGCAAGGTCAGCCGTTGCGGCGACGAACTCGCCCGCACCGCCCTCTACGAGGCAGCACATTCGCTACTCGTGCGCTCGAAGAAATGGTCGAGCTTGCGCGCCTGGGGCATGAACATCGCCAAACGTCGCGGCATGGCGCGAGCCCGCGTGGCGGTAGCCCGCAAGCTGGCCGTCATCCTGCATCGCATGTGGGCCGACGCAACCGAATTCCGCTTTGGAAAGGAAGCCGCCGGCCCCACATTGGCATGAAATAGAACAAGGAACAAAAACGAACACAGACAGTAGTTCGCCCGAGAGGGTGATCCGGATCGTTCCCGTGGGACGATGGGCAAGGCGATCTCGTTAGCAGGCACGATCCTGGGGAATTCTCCAAGGTCGTTCAACAGATTGAGACGCCTCGCTCTCCCTGACCCCATCATGCGGCGGCTCCGCGCCGACCGCGAAGAGAAGCGAGTGACCCGCGGGGCGACATGATCCGGAAAAATATCAGGAGGAGCTTGACCTCAACGACCCCAATCAGAGAAGCCTGCTAGCTAGTAGAGCGAGGGGCGAGACTTACGAGTTCACGCAACCAACTCAGTTTGCCGGCATTAATATCGGAAAGCGCCGGAGGAGGCCTATGCTCCCCTATAGCGTGCCTCGGGAATTTGAGATCGGTGACGAGGTCGCGTTGACGGGGACGGTCACGACGATCCTACCTAGCGGACGCGCCAAAGTAAGCATTCCATCGTATGACCCGCCCTATTCGGTCGACCCGCCACCTAAAACCCGCGCTGGAGATAGAGTCGTTCTTGTTTGGGACATCATCCGGATCGATCGCGAAGCCGACAAGTTGACGGTACGGATTCACTGCGGCGGCGTGATCACCGTCGGCTGCTCGGCGGTTACCAGGCTGAGAAAGCACCGCCGTCATCACCGCGCTGACGCTCGGCGCATACCACGGAGAGTGCGCTCTGCGGTCCGAGGCGCTAGCTTTACTATTTGGGTTCACCAGTCTGTGGCGTACCAGCTCCGAAAACGAGCGGCGTACAGTTTGGCCCGTTTGTGAAAGACGGCCTGCTCACCCGCCAATCTGTATGCCGAACTTGTACCCAGACAGAGGCACCGAGTTGATCGAGTAAGCGTATCACTGAGGTCTCCTTCTTGCTATCCAACCTGCCCTGCGCGTTTATGTTCCAGTTCACACTTGCACGGCAGCCAGGAAGCCGATGTCCGACGGATGCCAGCGCCGGCTTCGTCGTCTCGCAGCCGGGTTGATATTTAAAAGCGCGATGCGCGCGGTGGATCGGCAGTCCAGATGGCCAACCCCAAATCAAGCAATCGAACAAGAGATCGGGGATTGGTCGTGCCGCGCTAGCGATGAGGACATTTCGGACGAGGCTGGCCTTGGCGTACAAATCGCATTTCTTCCTGACTGGCCAACACTCTCGGTATTAATTCGGAACGATTTTTCGGCTCGTGAATTTAAGGAGGTTAAAGGGGTTCGAGATCTATATGGAACAAAGGGTTTTGGGTGCCGGAGCCTTTGTGAAGGGGTTCGCCGACGAGAAGAGCCGCGAACGGCAGGCCTCCGATTTTGTCGTAACCAGCGAGTTCGAGGATTTCTTCGAGAATGCGGCAGTCCCTCTCCACCTGGTTGCGAATGACGGAACCATTCTTCGCGCCAACCGCGCCGAACTGGACATGCTCGGCTACACGGCTGACGAATATGTCGGCCGCAGCATTCGTGACTTTCATGCTGATCCTGCCGCGATCGACGAAATTTTGAGCCGCCTGTCGCGGCGCGAAGACCTTCAAAATTACCGCGCCAGGCTGCGGGCCAAGGATGGTTCCGTGCGTTGGGTGGAGATCACATCCAACGTGCGTGCGGTTGGCGGGCGGTTCCTCAGCACGCGCTGCATTAGCCTTGACGTCACCGAAAAGGTCAACGCGGAAGAGTTGTTACGAGAACACGAGCAGAGGCTCGCTGTCACCTATCAAAGCGCTGGGACGGGCATTGTAGAGGCGGATGCCGAAGGCCGGCTGCTTCGGGTGAATGCCCACTTGTGCGACCTGTTGGGCTGCGCGCCGGAGGATCTGGTTGGACGGTCGATTTTTGATCGGACCTTCCTGGCTGATGTGAAATCCGACCGCGAGCAGTACCGGCAACAAGTTGCTGGAGAGATAAAAAGCTACACGATGGAGAAGCGATTCGTTCGCAACAATGGGTCGCTGTTCTGGGCGCTCGTGACGTCCTCCAGCGTCTTCGACGCCAAGGGGCAGTTTCGTTATGCGGTGCGCGTGCAGCATGACATCAGCGAGCGCAAGGCGATAGAAGCCACACTTGCCCGAAGGGCGGAGGAGCAGGCTGCGCTGCATCGATTCACCGAAAGGCTGCAGCATGCCCGCACACCGGCTGACGTCCATGAGCCTGCGCTCGACGCAATCCAGCGTGCGCTGGGTTGTCAGCGCGCTTCGATCCTGTTGTTGAACGATGGGGTCATGAAGTTTGTCGCTTGGCGAGGCCTCTCGGACGCTTATCGCGCCGCGGTAGAAGGTCACTCGCCCTGGCCGGCGGATTGCGCTGATCCTCAGCCGATTTGCCTGGGCGATACGGAAAAAGCCGAGCTTCCGGAAGAACTGAAGCGGACAATCCGAGCCGAGGGCATCGGCGCGGTTTGCTTCGTTCCGATAGCGGAGGGAGGGCGACTGCTTGGCAAGTTCATGGCCTACTTCGACCAGCCATGGGATTGCTCCGCCGACCAGGTCGAGGTCGCCCGCACAATCGCTCGCCAACTCGGTTTTGGAATCGAGCGCCTGAAGGCACAGAATGCCGCCCAACAATTGGCAGCGATCGTGGAGTCATCCCACGATGCGATCGTCAGCAAAGATCTCAACGGCATCATTTCGACCTGGAACCGAGGCGCCGAACGCCTGTTCGGCTATTCGGCCGCGGAAGTGATCGGCAAGCCCATCACCATTGTCATCCCGGGTGACCGGTTGGACGAGGAACCGCTGATCTTGGGCCGCATCCGCAGGGGTGAACTCGTCGACCACTTCGAAACGGTGCGCCGCCGCAAGGATGGGACACTGGTGGATATTTCCCTCACAATATCGCCGGTGCGAGACGCAAACGGCCGTGTCGTCGGTGCTTCCAAGATCGCGCGCGACATAACCGCTCAAAAAATAGCTGAAGCCAAGGTACGCGACAGCCAGCGTCACCTTCAGGATCTGCTCGCCGCCATTCCTGCCGCGATCTACACCACCGATCGCGATGGCAAGATCACCTATTTCAACGAAGCCGCGGTTGCACTTGCCGGGCGCACCCCGGTAATCGGCAGTGACGAATGGTGCGTGAGCTGGAAGCTCTTCTGGCCCGACGGCACGCCGCTTCCCCACGATCAATGCCCGATGGCGATCTCGTTGAGAGAAGGTAAGCCGGTCCGCGGATACGAAGCGGTTGCCGAGCGGCCGGACGGAACCAGGATCCCGTTCATCCCCTATCCGACACCGATGCGGGACGCGGATGGGAACGTCATTGGCGGCATCAACATGCTGGTCGATGTCAGCGAACGAAAGCAGGCCGAGACCCAGCAGCGGATCTTGCTCGACGAGCTCAACCATCGCGTCAAGAACAACATGATGATGCTGAAGTCCTTGCTTTCCGTGGCGGCGAGGACGAGCCGAAGCCCGGAAGCGCGCGACATCCTAGACGAGGCAAGCAAACGGGTCGCTGCGATGGCGGCGGCACAGCGCGTTCTTTACGATACCGCCGACGTGGGGAACTTCAGCGCGCAGCCCTTCCTCGGGGCGGTTTGCGAGACTGCCAAGCAAATGTTTCCACAGAATGTACGGCTGGTTTGTGAAGCTGACAGTATTCAACTGCCAAACGACGTGGCGATGCCGCTGGCCCTCATCGTCAACGAGCTTTTGACGAATGCGGTGAAATATGGCCTGAACGGCAGCGTCGGCGGGACCGTCCACGTCAGCATCAGAAAGAAGGGGGAGGGCAATTCTCTGGTGGTCGAGGATGAAGGCTCCGGTTTCGACCTGAACTCTGTACGCGGGACGTCCTCGGGACTGCGGCTGGTCGAGGGCCTCGCGCGGCAGATCGGCGGAAATTTCGAGGTTCATCGAGGCCCATGTCGATGCACGGTGACTTTTCTCTCAAACCCCGTTGGAGATCGGCGTTGAGAACGGAAACCGTGATGACCGAAGTTAGCTCCGCCGGAGAGTTCGACCGAGCATTCAAACCCCGGCTGGCTTTCTCGCGAGACGACATGGGCGCCGGCCCGGCAACGCGCATGGCCGGTAGGTCGATATTGATCGTCGAAGACGATTACCTGATTGCGCTCGACGCGGAAGCCGGACTGACCGCGGCGGGGTTCTCGCTGGCAGGAACGGCGGTTAGCGCCGACCAAGCTGTCAGCATCGCGCTCTCGACAAGGCCTGCCCTTGTTCTCATGGATATCCGCTTGCTGGGAAAGCGGGACGGAATTGATGCCGCACTGGAACTCTATCGGGACCACGGCATACGAAGCATATTCACAACGGCGCATGGCGACCATGAAGTGAAGCTCCGAGCCGAAGCGGCAAGGCCGCTTGGCTGGGTGCAAAAGCCCTACTCGATAATGGTGCTGGTCGAGGCCATCCGGAATGGTTTTCAAGAGCTCGACCAACAGAACTGAGTAGCGGCTGACCTAGTTGCAACATTGCTGGAGTACATGACGGCTGTCACGTCTCGGCGGGGTCGACCGACGAGGCATGTCGGGCCGCCGCTGTGATCATCCTGGAACCTTGGCCAGACGCACCTTCAATTGCGGCGAGCTTTTGAAGTTTTAAATTCTCCTCTACGTCTGCGCTTCTTGCAACCCGACTTAGAGCTCGGTCACCTGTTTTGCACGGTATGCGACGTTGACCGGTTCGATATGACGATCATCATTTCTGAATCGGGCACAGCCCGTCGCCTCATTCAGCGACGGGCCTACCAGAACTTTGATTAGTTATAGATCTTGATGATCTTCCGGGTGCTCGGCTCCACGAGGACTGTCCGGTTGTGGACCACGACATAGCGATACTTGACGTTGGGAACCTCGCGAAGCTCGACGGTGTCGGGAAGCGCGGCGCCAATGTTGAGTTCGACGCCGGGGACTTCCACGGAAGCGAGGGGCTGCTTGTGCACGTACTCCTGAATGACCGTGTCCTGTTCAGGGGCGATAACGACGTCCTGGGCTGCAGCCACGCCGACACCGGCAAGGAGCAGAAACGAGGCGGCGGCAGCGGTGAAATGCATTCTCATGTGAAAGCCTTCCTGTGAGCTTGGGCACAATCGCCCTGGGTCGAACGTGTGCGAATCCGAAACGTTCCAAGCCCACACTTTAGGCCTGATTCCATCCCGGACTTTGGGCTTGGAATGATGCTGCAAAGGTCTGCGTTCAGCAAAACCAGGGAACCGCCATATGACTGGGGGCGTTGACAGTCGCAATTGGGGAGGAAGCTCATGGAAAAAAGTATTGGCCAGGCACGCTGGTTGCTGGCACCCGTATTCGCGATGGCGATTACTTTCCTGGCGGTCGGCATAGCCCTTGTTTGACGGGGCCACGAGATCTGCGCAGCTATGTCCCTTCCTGCGCGGATAGGGCTCGCCCGCTGCTCGCAAGTGTAGCGAGCGAGCCCTAGAAGAGGCGCCAAGGATTCTTTACACATCGTTAACATAGGTAATTCGGCTTTAGCAGGCCTTGGGTGTTTCTTCAGGAAGATGGGGAAGAGGTGTGGCGCATCGGGAGCGCGAAATGATAGCCTACATTGGCCGAGCCGGAAGAAGCTTCGAGGCTGCAATGATCCTGATCATGGCCGTAGCAGCAATCGGAATCGTCGTAGTCCTCACCACGGGAATTCTCTGAAAACATCAGAGATCACGGCCGCTTTGTGTGCTGATGGCGGCCTCGTCGACTCTGTTTTCGACAGGTCGCTCCAGAAGGTGGCCTGCCAGCGTTTTGTGTCTAGAAGCGACGCCTTCCTCAACTCGTCTCGTTGTGCTTGGTGGGCTCTTGGACCCGGAAAACCGCTCCGTGTGGTTGGGCGCGGCAGGGGATGAGCGAGAGCCTGAATCCTTTGTTCGCAAACTTCGCGCGGTACATCAAAGGTTAGCGACACATTGTGCGCTGTGTCGCATAAGTGTGAGGTCAGCGGCATGTAACGGGCCCCGCTGCTTGGGAGATCACGCGCTCTCGCTCGTTTGGAGATGTTTGATGCTTGACCGCACAATTCGCACGGACACCCTCTACCCGAACGACCTGGATACGCTCCGTGCGGTCTTCGACACGATGTGCCGGGAGTTTGCCATTCTGCCGGACGCCTCGGCGGCCCATTCCATCGCGAGAGAACTGATCAGGCTTTTCCAGAATGGCATGACGGATTCGGCCATGCTGATGATTGCCGTGCGCGCGCGTTGTCAGGGCGACTGGAAAATGGAAGGCAGCAACGCAGCCTGACTTCCGACGGTCAGGTGCGCACGGTCTGGCCCCCAGAGAGGCGAAGCGTTCAGCCAGGAAGCCATGCTTGCGGAGATGTAGATGGCGCGGGCCCGACCAGTTGGGTGACGAAAATCTACGACGAGGCGACTTATCTCGTTGTCACACCTGGATTTCGATCTGGTCGCCGCTTCAGGGGAATCGGAACGGTCCAAAGGAGCGACGAACGTACGTCATGAGGTCCGGCTCGAGCCCGGATTTCTTAAGTCACCGGGGCGAGTCGAGCTCGCCGTTCCTGATGGCATCGGCTGGAAATCTTTCGTCCGATGTCTTTAATTCCTGAAGACAAACGATGTCGTAGTGCGTTTCGCTCAGCCATTTGAGCAGAACCGGCAATCGACCGTTGACGCCGTTCACGTTCAAGGTCGCGACTCGGGTCATCAGAAGCTTTAAGGCGACCTGTTCATAAATGGCGCTCTCCGTTGGCGAGTTCGGCAATCCCGTGTTGCGCGGCCTCAGATCCTCATTCATTGCCTGCAGCCCGTCCGTGGCGGCTGAAGGCATGGTGACAGTGCCTTGCAAGAGGCCATTTTCCTCAGTCGATTCACACCACATGTCGCGATGCTGGCGACCCACGCATCGGACTTTTCAACCAGCACGCGTCGTGCGGCCGGCGAAAGAGGAATAGCCATCCATCACACTCTCGACAGGTACAGCCCGGCTGCTGACGGTTGTGCGGCGATTTTGAAAGGTGGAGCGATATGCCGCTTCGATGCAGTTTTCGCGGCATTGGGGTGCAAGGTGCGCTCCCAACTCGCCCTTGCTGTCGGCGCGAGATGTCGCGAGGAGGGCTACGTCACCGTCGATGAGCACCAGCGGACTTCCGTCGACGGCATGTACGCCATCGGTGATGTTGTAAAAGCGCTGAACCAGATAGCCGTCGCCTTTGGACAGGCTGCGATCGCTGCGTCACATGTCCATAGAGAGCTTACCCTCCCTGCCGTTTGAGCGGTATCAAGCATTGTCTTTGTCTGGGGAACAAGCTGTCATCCCGAAGGTTGGGCACGGCGGGCACCGAGCAAGACAGTTCCTCGCAGGCACTGACATGGCGTTCGACGGAGATGGACCGAAGCTCTCGACCGTGCTGCTTCTTGCCGCATTGGCGGCACTTGCCGGATCAATCACGTTCGCGCCAAACGGGCGCTTGCCGGCCGGGCGGACGGGTGTCTGATGGAGATTGACGGCCTGCAGCCGGACTTTGACATGACCGACCAACCTCCAGCCGACATGCAGTCGGTGCTTCACCAGAACATACAGGCGCTTGTCGACGACAGGCGACAACAGGAGGAGCACGAAGACGTTCAGGTGCGAATTGCAGGCGCCATTTCGCGCTTCGCGGGAAGCATGACCTTTGTCTATTTGCACCTTGCAATTCTTGTCGTCTGGATTGTAGCGAACCTTGGCGCGATTCCCGCCGTCCCAGCTTGGGATCCGACTTTCGTAATCCTGGCCATGGCCGCCTCGGTCGAGGCAATCTTCCTGTCCACTTTCGTGCTCATCAATCAGAACAGAATGTCTGAACACAGCGAACGCCGAGCGGAGCTGGACCTGCAGATCAGCCTTCTCAACGAGCATGAAACCACCCGGCTCATCGAAATGGTGGCTGCGTTGACGGAGCGTCTTAAGGTTTCGACACCCGCCGACGAGGAGCTGCCGCAACTGGCCGAGAATGTCGATCCCCGGCAGGTGATGACGCAAATCCAGCAAGCTTCCGGAGATCAGGAGGAACCTTGAGCGAAAACGACAATGCCCGGGTCGGGTGGGGCGCCGCAGAGACTGATCCAACGAGAGCTCACCGCGAGGAACATTCGCTGCAGTTCAAGGTTCGGTTGCAGGCCTGCAATCCTCCATCATTGTCTGGGCCTTGAGGCTGACAAAGCAGCTTCAGCCCGCCTCGGCCTTGCCCGAGGCGGGCTTTCGTGGCTCCGTCGCGAACCTGCGGCGGGTAAGGCTTCGAATTCAGCTAACAAAAGACCGATGCGTGTCAGATGGAACCAAGTTGACGCCGAAGTCGTGGTCGTGCGACTTGGGGAAATCCCGATGAGCGATGGCGCTGTTCTGATCGTCGAAGATGGGACGATGATCCTGCTCGACCTCGGGTCAGCTTTGGAGAACCTGGCTTCCAGGTCGACAGCGAAAAAGCGGCCGAGGCGCTGGCTGCATTCGGCCTAATCCCAAGAGGTTCGAGGCCGTGCTCACCGACATCCGCTTCGGGGTGGAGGTCGCTCGGCATTATGGAGGTCCAACTCGACAATGCCAGGTATCAGTGGGGACAGCGCGGTTTTTCTCAATTTGTAAAGGCGCACCAAGGTCTGGAACCTCACACCCCGGGATCGGACCTTGGCTCTGACTGTTCACTAAGCGGCTTACTCCGGTCGATTTGGCTTTGTGCTTCGTTCTACGAAGACGTGAGGAACATTCTTTGCCGTCCAGCGTTAGGGCGCGCGCCGGACAATGCTTGTTGTACAATCCTTGTTCTCCGGCATCAGAGGCTGGTATCAACAGCTTCAGGCCGCCTCGGCCCCGTCCGAAGCGGATGGCGCGGGAGTTGAGATGCGATGCATAGAGATGCCTTCACCCCAACAGAACTTGCCGTACTGAGCCGCGTCCTTGCACGCAGCAATCTCAAAAACGAGACCGAAACCGAGCGAGAACAGCGCGCATCGCATCCTGGCTTATTATCAAGCCGGGATCACGGACGAGAACGAACTTGAACAGCTTTCCCGACAACCCCTGGGAAGGTGAGGACTAGTCTCCGTCTTCAGAGCTTCCGCCTCGTGACCGTCCTGGAAAGTACACGTCGCGATAGAGTGCCAGTTGGATTTGTCTTCCTGCAGGCAAGCTCGTCGAGCTTTCGGTCGAGTTCGTCAAGCCGTGAGCGATGCTCGCGGGGCATGTCCGCATCAGTCGGCAGATCCAGCAACTGGCGAAGCTGGCGACGGCTGGCGTCCGACGAAATCCACTGACGTATAAGACGGGCTATTGCCTTCTGTTGCGGCTTGCCGATTTCTTCCATGTTGGAACCCGAGCTTGTCCGTGGGTTCGAACTTGGCGGGCCGCTGATGGTTCCCTTTCATGCATACAAACAGTAGCGGTTGAGCAACCGCGGCGCGGTGCGGACATCGGGTTTGAATTCATCTCATCAATCTGATCTCAAGTGAGAGGCTCAACCGCAGAATCTTGTCGCCATTTTCGTCACGCACCTCGACAAACAATTGCTCTCCGTCGACGCTTTTCAATGCATCTCTCGTCAGATCGACAAGGCCCTCGAATCCGACGCGGCGGATCTCTTCGATGCCACCGCATTCGACACCTATCTCATCCTGCAAGACTATATCGCGATCGCCGCTGTCGAAGAAAAAACGTGCCATCGAGAGCTTCCGTCACAACTAAGCTGCGGGGTTCTTTTGGTGCAGGTAGGTCGTGTCGAAATCTCCTGCATGGGTGAGGCCGGGCCAGTCGGTTGCATGCACTCGCGACCCCGTGGTGGCGATTAGGCCTTCACGTCGTAATTCCTGAAGCGTTCGGTTGACGTGAACCGTTGACAACCCCAATGCATCGCCAAGGGCTGCCTGGGTGATGGGAATATCCGCAACGTGATCCTGAATGCGTCCGACCGATCGCAAGCGAAAGATGAGTTCGCATAGAATGTGAGCCATGCGGGGATAAGCCTCCCGTCTCCCTACATTGGTAACCCACTCCCTGTATATTGCGGCGTCGATCAGCGTCGACCGCCAGAAAGCGGTAGCGATGCGAGGGTGCTGGTCGCAAAGGTTGCGTAGAACGTCGTGTCGCATGAAGCCCATTCGGGCTGGCGTCAGGGTCGAGAAATTGCAATCCATGACAGACAGATGCAGCCCGTGCAGATCCGGAATGTCCCCGGCGACGAAGAAAGATGTGATCTGTCGCTTTCCATCGCCGGTGTATTTGGTGGAGCCGACCAAACCATCCAGAACCACAAACGAGTAAACGGGATGGTCGCCCTCCCGCACCAGGTCGTAATTGGCCGAAAAATCCTTCTCCTGGATCGGTATGCTTTTCAAAATCGCAATTTCAGCCTCTCGAATCTCCGAGATGGTCTGAAGCTTGCGGACAAGTACATCCGAGGATGAAGTGGGAGACAAAATGGCCACCTAGCTGATTTTGCCTACCGAACTTTTATCCATGCCAAAAGTTCCGGATAGCGGTGAAGGCTTCCGAGCCGGCTACCGTCGCGTGGGGTCCCAGTTCTGCGCTTCCTCTTAGGATCTGTTTGACGGAACGCGATCAATCGTACGCGCCTCCACTGCCTGGCCCCTTCAATGCGCACCACAGGAACAGGGTTGCTCCGCTGACGTTCACCACTGGGTGCAAGGTGAGGTTTCAGTGAACAGACCGATTTCGCGGACGGAAACTATCGAGGAGGCCGATCATCCGTCGAATGACAGAAAACGTCCGGGAGAACAGGGCGTCCCGCCTTCTGCGGCAATTGCGGCGGCGCTGGCCGACTCGCTGGAGGAGGGTCCGAACAAACATCTGGTCCATATCACCGCCTCGGAACGCAGCGCCGAAGAAATCGCCGGGGCTTTGCATCAGTTTCTGCCGAGCGCGGACATCATCTTCCTGCCCTCATGGGACTGTCTGCCTTACGACAGGGTGTGGCCGACACGCGCCAATATGGGGCGGAGGCTTTGCGCGCTCCGTGAGATCGCAAGCGAGCCCAAACGTGCGCGCGTCGTGGTTCTGTCGATCGAGACCACTCTGCAGCGAGTGCCCCCCGCACCAGTCATCGCCAGCGGCTTCACAATCCTGGAGCCCGGACAAAGGTTCGACCCGGATGATTTCCGAACGAGAGCCGAGGCGGTCGGATACGGTGTCGACGAGAGAGTCGATGAACCGGGAGAGATAGCCTTTCGGGGCGACCTCATGGATATTTTTCCCGCCGGCGCCCATCACCCCGTTCGCGTCGTCCTCGGTCCGGATAGCCGCATCCGAGAACTCAGGACATACGACCCGATCAGCCAGCTTAGCGAACGACCGCGTGAGTCGATCACGGTTGGACCGGCGTCCGAACTGATTTTTGAAGCGGGGAACCATCCCGAGTTGGCGGCCATGCGCGCGACGTCGATGGAAGATCGCCTTGTCGCCTTGTATGTCGGTATGCCATCAGTATTGGATCTGGCATCCAGCGCCTGTGTCTCCTTGCCAGAAGGTCTCGAGGGCCCGCCGCTCGATCGGTTCCTGGACCTGATCGAAGACGCACGTCGTGCCAGGCGAGAGGTTACCGGGCCAGAAAAGCCCCTGCCGGCACAGTTTTACCTGTCGCGTGGGGAATGGGACGCCGTAGTTCGAAAACACTGCAGAACAAATGCTACTGTTTCGGCCACCCGAGTTGCCAAATTCTATCAGCAAGCGCGATCCCGGGATCAATTCGCCGAGTTCGTCGAAAGGCAGACAAGGTCGGGCGTCAGCGTGGTGTTCACGGGAGAGGCCCCTGAACTGCACCGAGCGGATCGTCTGCTCGATCGGAAGCTTGGCCGGCGCATGGAAGCGGCGGCGGACTGGCCGCAAATCCGTTCGGCCGAAAGCGGCTCTCTTCTCAAGGCTGAATTCGTCATCGACGACGGGTTTGTCGACGAGCAATCCTGTGTCGCGGTGGTGACGGCGACCGACCTATTTGGTCCTGCCTTGAAGGCAAACGGCAGCGCGGCCAGCCTGCTCGAACCCGAGTTGCGCATTGGCGATGTCGTCGTCCATGAGGACCATGGCCTGGCCGTGCTCGTGGCGGTCGAACAGGTCGACTTGGCCGGGCAACAACAGGATGTCGTCAGGCTGGAATACGATGGCGGAGCTTCCTTGCTGGTTCCGGTCGATGAGTTTGGGCTTATATGGCGCTACGGGTCGGAGCCCGGTGCGGTGCCGCTCGATCGCTTGAACAGCGACGGGTGGCTCAGCCGACGCAAGGCTGCGTTGCGCGAGATCGACAGGCTAGCCAGGGGCCTGGTGGGCCTTGCCAAGGCCAGGTCCAGCCAGCCAGCCGAGATCATAAAACCTTCCCGCCAGGACCTGGCCCGGTTTGCGGCGAAATTTCCCTATACGGAGACTCCCGACCAGGCTGCCGCCATCCACGACGTGCTCGACGACCTGTCGTCTGGGAGAACAATGAACCGGCTTGTCTGCGGCGATGTCGGTTTCGGCAAGACTGAAGTGGCCCTGCGTGCCTGCGCCGCCGCAGCCCTCTGTGGGAAACAGGTTGCGGTAATAGCGCCGACAACGGTCTTGGCACGGCAGCACTACGAGACGTTCAGCCGCCGATTTGCGGGAACTGGCCTCGAGGTCGCCCACCTTTCAAGAATGATCGGAGTGGCGGAGGCGAGAACGGTCAAGGAGCGGCTGCGGAGCGGCCAGCTCGCCGTGGTTGTGGGTACGCAAGCCCTGGCTGCCAAGAGCGTCATCTTCGCCAATCTGGGACTGCTGGTGATCGACGAGGAGCACCGGTTCGGCGTCAAGTTGAAGCAGGCGCTGCGGAACATGGCGCCCCGCCTTCATACGCTGAGCATGAGCGCCACCCCGATACCGCGGACGCTACAATCGGCGATGTCGGGTGTCCAGGAGGTCAGCGTCCTCAACTCTCCGCCCGCCAAAAGACGCCCCGTCCGCACGATCCTGGCGCCCTTCGATCCAGCTTCGGCTAGAGCCGCCCTTTTGCGCGAATTTCGCCGGGGCGGACAGAGCTTCCTAGTGGTTCCGCGCATCGAAGACATCGATCCGGTTCGCCAGCAGCTAAACAGACTGGTGCCGGAACTCGCGGTCAAGACGGCGCATGGCGCAATGAAAGGGAGACGGCTAGACGAAATCATGGTGGGATTCGCTGACGGTGACGGCGACGTCCTGTTGAGCACAGACATCATCGAGAGCGGCCTCGACGTACCGCGGGCCAACACCATCCTGATCTGGCGGGCGGACAGATTCGGTCTGGCACAGTTGCACCAGCTTCGCGGCCGAGTCGGAAGGGGAGCGGTGCAGGCCATTGCCTTTCTTCTGACCGAGCCTGGCGTCGAACTGGCCGAAGGCACAAGAGCTCGACTTTCGACCATGATTGCGCTCGATCGGCTTGGCTCCGGCCTCGCGATCAGTCAAAGAGACCTCGACCTGCGCGGGGCAGGAGACCTCTTCGGCGAAGATCAAGCCGGGCACATGAAGCTGATCGGAGCGGGCCTTTATCAGCATTTTCTGGAGCGGGCTGTCTCGCTGGCTGGAGGTGGGGCCAATCCCGACAAGCAGCTTGCCGACATCAACGGCCCCGGCAATGGGGCCTTTCCCGCAAGCTACGTCAGCGAGCCCACGGTGCGTGTCGGCCTTTATGCGAGGCTGTCTCACATGACTTCGGAGACGGACCTCGACGCATTCGGCGAAGAGCTTGAGGATCGCTTTGGAGAGATTCCCGGCGAAGTCGCGGATTTTCTGGAACTCACCAGGTTGCGCATAGTCGCGGCGGAACTGGGCGTCAGCAAGATCGATGTGGGGCCCGAAGCCATCGCGATCACCTTCCGTAAGAAACCGGTGGCATCCGAATGGCGCTTCAAGAACGCACAGGGCTTCGAGTTCCGCAACGGTCGATTGATTTTCAGGCCATCGATCCCGCCTCGCGGTTCAGATATCGATGCCGTCCGCGCGGTGCTCGGCGCCTTGCGTGCCAGGGCCGCCAGCCGACTATCCAGGCGCGATCGGTTCCCGGGCGACTAAGGCCGAGGCAGGGACTGTCGACCAAGGGAAACATCGATGGATAACGAAGGCGCGTCCGGTCTCCACGGTGATAACCCGATCGCCGTTACCGATCGCGCTATGCCTGATGTAAAGGAATTGGCTGCGATAGCCTTCCAACGGACGCGAATGCCGATGGCGGTAACTGAAGCCACCCAGAAAAATCTTCCTATCGGAATTGCTCGCCTATGTGCCCGCCCTCGGTGCGGCGCGGGCCGCCCAGCGCTGAGGCCTACGCACAGCCGCGCGCTTCCGCCGCTCACCAAATCTTGAAGCCGCGGTTGGAACAGACCGTCCGGCTTCAGGTTAGCAAACTTGCCTCGCCGCAGGCGCAAGACGCCCGCGGGCGGCTATCCCAAGACCTCGCAGGAATGATCATGAAGACCCATCAACTGCCGCACGTCACCGCTAGTGGGCCGCTCGTCATCATCACGGCGGCGGTGCTGGCGTCCGCGATCGCCTTCTATTACTTCGCGGCCCCGTTGACCGGGGTAACCGGATCCGCCGGAGCCATGCTCGTGCTCATCGCCAGCTTGGCGCTTGCGCTGGACGGCCTCGTCTTGCGCTTCAGAAATAGCGGGCCCGTTTTCATCCTGGCCTGGATCTTGGGCCTTCTGGGAGCGCTCGGCACATTCACTGCCGCCGTCTTTCTCCACGCTTGGTGGCTCGTGGCGGTCGTTGCCGTTGTGCTGGCCGGACTGTTGATCACGCTAGGTTTCCGCCAGACCAAGACTTAGGACACAACCATGAGAACTGCTGTCTTCCGCTCGGCCCTGAGCTTTGCCGTCTTTCTGTTGCTGGCGTTTGGCCTTCATCCCGTCTCTGCCCAAAATGACAACAATTCACCCGAGTCACAACCGGGCGGCATACCGGATGCCGCTAAACAGCCGAAAGAGACGAGCGGGGGCAGCAATCCTTCGGCCGTGGATCCAGGATCGCCGAAGGAGGCGGCAACAGCCCCGCTGCCTGCGCCCAAGCCAATTCCGCTGATCCCGCCTGGACCGACCTGGAACAGCTTTCACGGCCAACTCAACGGCCAAAAGTATTCGCCGCTCACCCAGATCACCGTGCGAAACGTCGGCTCGCTGCGTAAGGTATGGGAGGTGCATACCGGCGATATGTCGGATGGCTCAGGCGCATTGCCGGCGTCCGTCTGGTCCGCAACCCCCATTTTCGCCAATGATACGCTTTATATCGGGACCCCCTTCTACGGGGTGCTGGCGCTCGATCCCGGCACAGGGGCGATCAAGTGGAAGTTCGAGTCCAAAACCACCTTGAAAGCCTTGACACAGCCGGCTCTCAAGAACCGAGGCGTCGCTTACTGGGAGAGCAAGAAGCCCATTGCGGGCGAGGGCTGTCAGAAGATCGTGTATCTCGGCACCATGGACGCGCACCTCTTCGCGCTGGACGCCGATACCGGACAGCTCTGCAAGAAATTCGGCTCGGCTGGCGTGCTGGACGTGAACCAGTGGAACGATGTCAATGCCAAGTTTCCGCTGTCGCTCTTGCAGCCGCCGACCGTGGCGGGCAATCATGTCATCATCGGCTGGGCCGGCAAGGATTGGGCCTATGCCGAGGCGCCTCCCGGCACGGTGTTCTCGCTGGATCCGCAGACGGGCGCGCGACAGTGGTCGTTTTCGGCGCTGCCGTCGCGGATCGCCAGACGCACCGGCACCGCCAATGTCTGGACGGCAATGTCCGTGGACGAAGGGCTTGGGCTTTTGTACCTGCCAGTCTCCAGCCCGTCGCCGAACTATTGGGGCGGCAACCGTACCGACCCGATACCGCTTGCAACGTCCACCACCGCCCTGGACCTGGAATCCGGCAAGGTCGTCTGGTCGCGACAGTGGGTTCATCACGACATCTGGGATTACGACATCAATTCGGCGCCCACGCTCATGGACATCACTGTTGCGGGCAAACAGATTCCCGCCCTGATGCAGGCGACGAAGATGGGCTTTCTGTTCGTGGTCGACCGGCGCACCGGAAAAGACGTCTGGCCGATCGAGGAGCGCCCCGTGCCTGCCGGAGACGGTGCCGTGCAAAGGGAGGTCTACGCCCCCACCCAGCCATTTCCGACCAAACCCGCGCCGCTGCTGGACCAGTCCAGAAAGCCACCAATCTGGCGAATAGCTGATGTCGTCGGCCTGGGCGAGTGCAGCCGGTTATGGGACAGCCTTTCGTACCGTGGCATGTACAGCCCGCCCACCCTCAAAGGCGACGGCGTGCTGGCTTACCCGGATTCGGCGGGCGGAGTGCAATGGGGTGGGGTCGCATTCGATCCTAACACCCAAACTGCGGTGGTCAATTTCTCGCACGTCGTCCAATCCATAAAGCTCTATCCCCGCGCCGAATACGAGCGGCTTGCTGGCAATTCCGGCAATGAGCAGGGCTACTATCCACAGGAGGGCGCACCGTACGGCATGTCACTGCGAAACGCTCTCAATTGGCTTGGCATGCCCTGCTGGGCGCCGCCCTTTGGAGAAATCGCGGCCATCGACATGACCACCGGCGACATCAAGTGGCGCCGGCCGATGGGGGCGTCGCAAAAGTGGGGCTTCTATATGCCCGAAGACCTCGGCTCCGTGACGATTGGCGGCCCCGCGGTGACGGCAAGTGGTCTGATCTTCATCGGCGCTTCCATGGACGCCAAGGTACGCGCCTATTCGCTCGCCAGTGGCAAGGAACTGTGGTCCGACATCGTCCAGGCGCCCGCCGTGGCCAATCCGGCCGTGTATGAATATCACGGCCGCGAATACGTCGTGTTCGTTGCCGGCGGCAACACCATTCTGAAGCATCAGGTCGGTGATCAGGTTGCCGCTTACGCTCTCCCGGGGCCGTAGCCACGAAATGCCGGTCTTGTCGGGACCGTTGGCAAGCCCATGTTGGGGGCGCTGCAGCGCTGTGATCGTGTCGCGGATTCAACATCGGCCACGCCGGGAGGCCGTGAAGGGTTGGTTCGAATGAGAGCTGGGAACCGCCAAAGCGCAGGGATGGCGCTGTGCAGGGCGCGCAGGGGCGAGGTCGAAGGACGCGCCTGGGAAACGTGCGATTGCCACCAAGCCGCCATGGCGCGCATCTCGCGAGCCGTCCCCACCTTGTTGGGCATGTCGGCGATTTTGACCGGGTGTTCGGGAGGGGTGTTGGACCCGCAGGGACCAATCGCGGCCGGCAACGCCAAGATCCTGCTCAACTCCCTGGCCATCATGCTGGTAATCGTGATCCCGACATTGGTTGCTTTGCTTTTTTTCGCCTGGAAATACCGAGCCTCGAACAGCCAAGCCCGCTACGATCCCGAGTTTGTCTACTCCGGTCGCATAGAGCTGATCGTCTGGGGTATTCCAACCTTGACGATCCTCTTCCTGGGGGGGCTTATCTACTACGGATCACAGCACCTCGATCCGCGCACGCCGATAGCCTCCGATAAGCCGCAGCTCAACGTCCAGGTCGTGGCGCTCGACTGGAAATGGCTCTTCATCTATCCCGACCAGCAAGTCGCCACCGTCAACAATCTGGTCATCCCGGCTGGTGTGCCCGTGCATTTCACATTGACTTCCGCCAGCGTCATGAACGCGTTCTTCATACCCCAGCTCGGCAGCATGATCTACGTCATGAATGGCATGCGGACGGAGCTGCACCTGCAGGCAGACCATGTGGGCACCTACTATGGGCAGTCGGCGCATTTCAGCGGCGACGGCTTCTCGGACATGCATTTCCTGGTGCATGCGGTTCCCGCGCGGGAATATGGCGCGTTCCTGTCCGGCCTGAAGGCTGATACCGGCGTCTTGAACGCGGACCTCTACCGCAAGCTGGCGCAACAAGGCTCCGAAGTGCCGGCGTCCGTGTTTGGTCATGCACAACAAGGCTTGTTTGATGCCATCGTGCGCCAGGCGCTGCCCCCGGGCCCCGGTCGGGCCAAGAACCAGTCCGGCGGCGAGCCGGCCATCAGGCCCAAGGCAGCGCCGTCGCCCACCGGTTCGGCAAGCCCAACACCGCAGGAACGAGAGGAGGCGAACGATGCTCGGTAAGCTCGACTGGTCGGCCATTCCGTTTGACCAGCCGATCCCACTTGGAGCGGCGTTGATCGTGTTTATTGCCGGCCTCGCCGTGCTGGGCTGGATCTCGCTTAAGGGATACTGGCCTTATTTGTGGCATGACTGGATAACGTCGGTCGATCACAAGCGCATCGGTGTCATGTACATCGTGCTTGCCATGCTGATGTTGCTGCGTGGCTTCGTTGACGCAATCATGATGCGTACTCAGCAGCTGTTTGCGATTCACGGACCCGGTTACCTGCCGCCCGAGCACTTCAATCAGATATTCTCGGCCCACGGGACCATCATGATCTTCTTCGCCTCGATGCCGTTCATGATCGGACTGATGAACTTCGTTGTGCCGCTGCAACTGGGAATACGTGATGTGGCCTTCCCCACCCTCAACTCGGTCAGTTTCTGGCTGACGGCGACGGGCGCCCTCCTGGTCAACATGTCCCTGGTCGTCGGCGAGTTCGCGCGTACCGGCTGGCTGCCCTATGCGCCACTTTCCGAGCTCGCATATTCGCCCGGGGTCGGTGTGGACTACTATCTGTGGGCGATCCAAATATCCGGCGTCGGGACCCTTTTGACCGGCGTGAACCTGGTTACCACCATCTTGAAAATGCGTGCCCCGGGCATGGGCTATCTGCGCATGCCAATGTTCTGCTGGACATCGCTGGCCGCCAATCTCCTGATCGTGGCTGCCTTCCCGATCCTTGCCGCAACGCTGGCGATGCTGACGCTCGACCGTTACCTCGGCTTTCATTTCTTCACCAACGAAGCCGGTGGGAACCAGATGATGTTCGTCAATCTCATCTGGGCCTGGGGCCACCCGGAAGTGTATATCCTGGTGCTTCCCGCCTTCGGTGTGTTCTCCGAAATCTTCTCCACGTTTTCGTCGAAGCCGCTGTTCGGCTACCGCTCGATGGTGACGGCGACGATGTTCATCTGTCTCGTGTCTTTCATGGTCTGGCTGCACCACTTCTTCACCATGGGCGCGGGCGCAAATGTAAATACGGCCTTCGGCATCGCCACCTCGGTGATCGCTGTCGGGACGGGGGTGAAGATCTACAACTGGCTCTTCACCATGTATGGCGGGAAGATCCGCTTCGACACCCCAATGCTTTGGGCGCTTGGCTTCGTCACCACATTCACCATCGGCGGAATGACCGGCGTTCTGCTTGCCGTCCCGCCAGCCGACTTTGTCCTTCACAACTCGCTCTTCCTGGTGGCGCATTTCCACAACGTGATTATCTCAGGCGTTCTCTTCGGCGCGTTCGCCGGCTTCACCTTCTGGTTTCCAAAGGCGTTCGGCTTTCGCCTTCACGAGGGCTGGGGCAAGGCGGCTTTCTGGTTCACGCTGCTCGGCTTCATCCTCGTCTTCGCACCGCTTTACGTGGTGGGTCTGCAGGGCATGACGCGCCGGTTGCAGCATATCGAGGTGGACGCCTGGGTACCGTGGATCGTCATCGCGGCGGCCGGTGTCGCGGTGATGCTTGTTGGAGCGGCGTGCCAGATCGCTCAGCTCTTACTGTCGATCAGGGACCGTGACCAGCTTCGCGACGACACGGGCGACCCTTGGGACGGGCGCTCGCTGGAGTGGTCCACACCGTCGCCTCCGCCTCCATTCAACTTTGCGCACCAGCCGCATGTTGAAAACCAGGAGCCCTATTGGAGCATGAAACAACACGCGATCGAAGGCCAAGATCCAAAGACGGACAGGCAGTACGAGCCGATCGACATGCCCAAGAACAGCCCGACGGGTTTCGTGTCAGCCTTCTTCGCGACGATCATTGGGTTCGCACTCATCTGGCACATATGGTGGCTGTCAATCCTCGGGTTCCTCGGCGCCTATGCCACATTTGTCGTGTTCGCCTGGCGCGACCAGGCCGAGATCGTGATCCCGGCCGAGGAGGTCGAACGGATCGACCGCGATCGCACGGCCGCGCAAATCGCCAGGCTGCGGCGCAGGGAACAACTGACATGAGTGACCACTTCGACACGATGCCCAGCGACATCGCCGCTGGAAGTGCCAGACGCGATCCCTACGTGCTGGGCCGTTCGAGCGGGCAGGGAGAAGGGCGCTCACGACACCAGGGTGCCACCGGACACGGCGAGGGCGGTCCCGCCTCGAAATTTGTAACCGTCACCTACGGATTTTGGATCTTTCTCCTGTCCGATATCATTATGTTCTCGGCGTTTTTCGCTTCGTACGCGGTGCTAGCGAATGCAACCGATAACGGGCCGACCGGCAAACAGCTGTTCGACTTCACACGCGTTGCCATTCAGACCGGACTTCTGTTGACCTCGACCTTCACCGCAGGCTTGGCCTCCCTGGCGGTCGAAAGACGTTCGATGATCCGCACACAGGCGTGGCTCCTGGTCACCGGCGTGCTTGGCGCGTTGTTCCTGCTCCTCGAGGGACAGGAATTCATCACCATGATCGGGGAGGGTGCCGGTCCCGCCCGAAGTGCGTTCCTGTCGGCCTTCTTCGCATTGGTCGGCTGCCATGGCGTCCATGTGGGGCTTGGGATCCTGTGGCTTGGAACCATGATGGCCCAGCTTTGGGTGAAGGGCTTTCGGGTCGAGATCTTACGCAGGCTCCACTGCTTCAGCCTTTTCTGGCATGCCCTCGACATTATCTGGGTCGCCATTTTCAGCCTGGTTTATCTGCTGGGAGCATCACAATGACAGACGAGACCGTCTCATCCGACGCCTCCAGGGACACCCGCGATACCGCCCCCGGTGAGGAGACGATCGCGCGCAACGAGCCCGCGGCTGGACTGCCGGGATATCTACTCGGCTATGGCCTCGCGGCCTTGTTGACTGTGGGGTCCTTCATCGCCGCCAGGACGGAGTTGATCTACCAGCCCGCGGTGATTTCCGCGCTGGTCGTGCTGGCCCTTGCACAGATTGGCGTGCATCTGGTTTTCTTCCTGCATCTGACGAGCGGACCAGACAACACAAACAACATTCTGGCCCTCGCCTTCGGAGTGTTGATCGTCGCGCTGATAGTACTCGGTTCCATCTGGATCATGGGACATCTCGACCAGAACATGGCGCCGATGAAGTCGCAACAGCTTGCCTTACTACCCCTTTGTTCTGCCGTACGCCTTCGGCTGACGTCGGCCATGGCCCGTCCGGCGGGCTGATAAGAGCAAGACACCGTCGCAGAGGCGAAACGATTGGATGGCAAGCGGCGAACCGGAGAACGACAGGACGCATCGACGTTCGACCCGAAGAACAGTGAAGGAGGAACTGATGATCCCCGAATGGCTGCATTGGGTGTCCCTGCTTTCGTTGCTGGCCGGCGTTCTATCTTCGATCTGGATAGCACTAGACGAGTTCCGAAATCCGCGAGAGATGTGGATCATGAACCTCGTTTGGCCGGTCTGTGCCCTCTTCGGTTCCGGCTTCGTTCTTTTCGTCTATCTGCATGCCGGCCGGTCAGGTTCGAAGGCCAGAGGGGAGCGGCCGGGCGGCGCAAGAAGGGCAGGCTCCGACAAGCCGGTTCTTTCGCCGATGGCGATCGCAAAGGCTGCTTTTCATTGCGGAGCCGGCTGCACCGTGGGCGATGTCATCGCCGAGACGCTGGCGCTTGCGTTCCCGACCGTCCTGTTGTGGCTGGGCTGGAAAAGCCTGTTTGCTGAAAGAACGATTTCGATCTGGATCCTGGACTACATCTTCGCCTTTGTCCTGGGCATAGCTTTCCAATATTTTACCATCAAGCCGATGCGACAGCTGTCTGTGACGCAGGGATTGCTACAAGCGCTCAAGGCCGACGCTCTGTCGCTGACGGCCTGGCAGGTTGGCATGTACGGGCTGATGGGCCTCGGGCAGCTTTTGATTTTTGAACCGGCCTTCGGAACACGGCTGGAAGCCAACACGCCTGAGTTCTGGTTTTTGATGCAACTGGCCATGCTGGGCGGCTTTGCAACCAGTTATCCCGTTAATTGGTGGCTCCTCAGAAAAGGCGTAAAGGAAGTAATGTAGGCGGGCGCAAGCCATGGTCCGCTGCCGCTGCAACCAGATGCTTGGTCCGATCCTCGCGACCGCGGATGTCGATGCAGAACACCTGATAGGAACTCGCGGCAGACTCGACCGACTTGCGCAGGTCTCGCACTTCGTCTGAGGTCACCGCGCCGCCTTGCTGCCCCGGGCAGCTGGCGACTGCCGCAATCCGACCGTCCGAAAGTTTGATCCAAATGACGTCATCGCCAGTGAGTTCGGGCTTTCAGGCGTGGACGCAGCGTGCCCGCCGTTGAGGATGATGCGCAAGAGAGAAAGCGGCCGTCGGACTGGACGATGCCGTCGCCTTTGAGCGATGGAAAAAGTCCTTTCACGCCGACGCCCCCGCTTGGTGCATGCCGAGCATTGGGCGGCATAGACTGCCTGTCCGGCACTAACGACGTCCTGGTCTGGAACCTCAGTGCTTTCCAGCGCGGTAGCCGGGAGTGACCTCAGATAGGTTGCGATCGCCTGCAAATCTTCGTCGGTCCTCTGTGTCCCACGATCCCAGATCCGCACGCCGGTCCCAGTCAGGCTATGAGCGGGATGAGATTAGTTTCGGTCATATCCGGAGTTTTCGAAATAGTGTGAGCATTCTGTCGGTGTGATGCGGTTGAGAATTTGGCCGATCGCGTCGCAAACGGTTTGGACGGTGCGGCTTGCTGCCTTTCTCAGCCAGTGCTTGAGTTTTGAAAAGAGCTGTTCGATCCCCGGTTCCGAGCAAGAATGAGCCCAGGCGACGCATGGGCAGCGCTCTCTGGTCGGAGGTTTGCGGAGCGTCAGCGTCTCCTGGGCGGTCGGCGACGTTTCTGCGACCAGATTGGCTTGAGCGCATCGGAATTAGATCCTGCGTGCTGCCGGCACGTCTCCGATTCGAGTTGCTCGAACTTCTTCACGCCGGCGGTTCCAAAGGGGCTCATTTCCCTAGTTGTGGAGCCTCGCCAGGTTGACCAGATAGTATCTGAGGCTGCTATGAACGATCTTCCAATCCTCACCCTGGGAATGATCCTGCTTACCGCTTCTTTGGTGGCGATGATTTCCAGACGGCTGCGGCTTCCTTACAGCGTCGGGCTTGTCGCGGCAGGTATCGCCCTTGGCTTCACGCCCGGCGTTGTCGCACTCCCCCTCAGTCGGGATTTGATTTTCACAGTGTTTTTGCCACCGCTAATCTTCCAGGCGGCACTCGCGATCGAATGGCGTCGTTTTCGCCTGAACCTGCCGGTCACCATTCTGCTCGCGTTCCCCGGCGTCGCGATAGCCGCTGCGGTGGTTGCGAGCGGCATGCATCTACTGCTCGGATGGACCTGGATCGGTGCCGGGCTGTTCGGCGTGCTGATAGCCGCCACCGATCCGGTGTCGGTTATCGCGGCCTTCAAGGAGATGAAGGTTCAACCCCGCCTCGCTCTGCTTGTCGAATCTGAAAGTCTGCTCAACGACGGCGCAGCCGCTGTTGGCTTCGGCATCCTGGCGGCAATCCTGGCAGGCGCCGACGCAACGCCCCTGAGCATTGTCGGGTCGCTGTTCTGGACGGTCGCGGGTGGGATTGCCTCCGGCGCGACAGTGGCAGCCCTGCTCCTTCTGATCGCCGGCCGGACCGAAGACCATCTTGTTGAGATAACCCTCACGACCATCGTCGCTTACGGTTCGTTCCTGCTTGCGGAGGATCTTGGCATGTCCGGCGTGCTGGCCACTCTCACGGCGGGCCTGATTGTGGGCAATGTCGGTTGGAAAGGCGCTATTTCCGCCAACGCAAGAAGTCACGTTCTGGCATTCTGGGAGTACGCGGCCTTCCTGGCAAATTCGATCGTGTTCATCTTGATCGGCGGCCATGAAGCTCATCAGCCACTTGGAATATTCGCAGGCACCTCGGCAGTCGCGGTCGTGCTCGTGCTGTTTGGTCGGAGCTTGGCCATCTATCCCTTCGGTGCCCTGCTTGCCGCCACGCGCTTGAAGGTGGATACCCGTTACCAGCACGTTTTGGTCTGGGGTGGGCTGCGCGGCGCGCTCGCCCTGGCCCTGGCGCTCGCACTTCCTGAAAACGTTGCAGAGCGCGGTGAAATAATCGTTGCCGCATTTGCGGTCGTTGCCTTTTCCATTTTCGTCCAGGGCTTGACCATGCCCTGGCTTATCAGATGGATGGGGTTGACCGCCGAAAACGCGGGTTCCGCGACAAGCGATCGCAGCAGGCGATGAAGAGGCCCGACGGCGTTCTCGTATTTGTGACTAATGTGGCCATAGGATGTGACCGGGGCTGGAACGACGATGCCAGGACCGGGACAGCATTGGCCCGTTCACACATGTTGCATGTCACTCCACAAAACAGAACTGTGAGGCGGCGCCATCGTTGGCCGATTGACCCGGCTGTGGCATTGGCCCCGCGCGGGGATTGCGCTTCGATGCAAATGCGGGCGAATATGTGCCTGGCGAAACCGATCGGGACGGTGCTCGAGCAATCAACCGCCCTTGAACAGCCAGCCCCGCCGCTAACAGCGGCCGGGCAAGTCGAACATGCAGAACTGCAACAAACGAGCCAGTGCTTCGGAGCGCTGCCGAAGGCTGGACCTTCTTCGGTTGGCGACGATTTGGAAGCCCTTCCGAGCCGGCGATTGCAGCAGGCTCGGATGAGCCGACAGGCGATCAAGTAGGCGCCATCCGCCCTCCCGTGGCGGCCAGCAGTTGCATGGGCGGCTGCCGGACTGGCGTTTGCGCATCGGCTTCCTTCATGCAACAGTCTACAAGAAGCCACCATCTAGGCGTCCATCATCGACTTCGACGGCTCTCGGCCGATATGTTCTTCAATGCGTTCGTGCCGGCGTCTGTGGCAAAGCCTGGCGGAAGTTCTTGGCATAGTCGGGAGGCATCCTGGGCGGCATCAGCGGTTCATAGGCACCGACCAGCGCTAGGACCTTCGGCTGCGAAGGCCTCGTCGAGCACGGTCTCGATCTGATCGGCCCCGCTTGATGCGAAAACCGCTTCCCCCATCGTTTCCGCGGCTTGGGCAAAATCGATCGCCTGCAGTTCGCAACCGAATTGCGGGTTGCCCAGAAACTCATCTGCTCGCAGGCGATCTGATTGAAATCGTGACATCTTGGAAAGCGGCCGCCGGGCGCCTTGCCGGGGAACCCCGCTCATCCCGAACCGTAACCGCAAGGGTCATGGAGCGTCTGCACCAAGCGGGCTTCTGTAGTTGTGGGGGACATTTCGGGGGGCATGAAGTGTCTTCAGATGTGAGGAAACATCGGCGATCAGCCGTCGTTGACACGCTTGTGAGTGCGAGGACCCCCACTCAAAAGAGGCGCCTTCCGCGCGATGATATCCACTGATTGGAAGACAGCTATTTCGACCTGCGGAATTTCTGAAGAGTCGTCTCCAGCACGAGGAACGAACCAAAGTTCCATGCATTTAGCAGGCTGCGTTCATACACTATTTCTTCTGGGAGCTGGACCATTGTCATCCGGAGGCTACCTCTTGGGCGACCAGGAAACCAATGAAGTTTCCATCGTTGAGCTGATCCCCGCCCTGCGGGCTTTCGCCCGTACCTTCTGCCGTATCCCCGATGATGCCGACGATCTGGTGCAGGAGACACTGACCAAGGGCCTCGCCAATATCGACAAGTTCGAACCCGGGACACGCATGAAGTCATGGCTCTTCACCATCATGCGCAACACCTACTACACCCGGATAAAGATCGCTGCCCGGGAAGCGCCAGGCCTGCTCGACTGTGCATCTTCCAAACCGACTTCGGAAGCCACCCAGGAATGGAGCGTTCAGGGCAAGGAAGTTCACCGCGCGATTCAAAAGCTACCCGAACACCAACGCGAGGTTCTGATGCTGATCGGTGTTCTAGGGGTGAGCTATGAGGAAACGGCCGAGATATGTGGCTGCGCGGTGGGGACGGTCAAAAGTCGGCTAAACCGTGCCCGGGCCAACGTTCTCGAATTGCTTGGGGAGAGTTCGCTGCAGACATTGGTGGAAAGGCGAAACCATCTGTCGGACGGTCAGCTCGATATCGACGGTGACAGCCGCAGATAGTCAGTTCTTCACGTGACGTTTACGTCTCTCGACCAGCGCGTTTTGCAACTCCATCGCCAGTTTGGTCAGCCGGTCCGGTATCCTTTCCTGCTCAATCGCAGATAGGAGAGAAGTGATCTCCCGATCCATAGCCAGACCGAATTCTGGGTCCACCGTATCATCGCTCGAACGAGACATCATATTCTCTTGATAGACAGCAGTCCCTTGGTCGTAGTGTGGTGACGAATGCTCGACATTACAAGGTGAGGTTCGCCGCCGGCACGGTTGCTGGCTAGCCTTGCACAGATTTATTTCCTTAGCCCTATGTCGCCGCGGGCCAAGAATGGGGTGTGACGGCGTTCAATCCTTCGGCAACTGGTTCGCGGCATGGTCCTGATATTGATCGGACTTGATGCGATTGCCATCCAGTCCACGCTCCTCGCTGTGCTGCTTCTTGTCGCGATTGGACAAAACGGCGTTTTCTCCGACCTTGTCCTTGGGCAGGTCGGTCATCGCGCCGGCGCCGGTACCCTTGCCCTGTGTGCCGCGGCCGAAATGTTTTTTGTCGCCGGATGCCATGACTTTCTCCTTTGGATCGGTGACGTTCTTCAGCGCTTCTGGTTCGACGTCCGAACTGGCGGTGCGCGGTAATGTTCCGCCGCCGCGAGCAAGCAGGAAGGCATCGCCATCCCATAACCGAAACGGCTTCTCGCCATTGATGACGACCCGCAATTGGTGAGCTTCGGCCAGACGACTGATATCGGCGCGGTCCAAAAAAAGCGATCCGCGATAAGAATAGTTCAGCAGGGCCAGCCACCCCGGCTGTCTCAGAACGCGTGCAATCTCCTCGAAATGCCGCTCAGCCATGCCGGCCAGAACGAGATAAGGAAAGCAGTCGACCGCCAGCACGCAATCGAAACTGCTGTCGTCGAATTCGGTCAAGTCGAGACCGGAGGTTCGCCGCACCTCGACATTGCCCAGCGCGGCGCACCGCTCAGAGGCGATGGAGATCATCCGCGAGGATATGTCGATGCCGACCATCCGGTTGAAGGAGTTGGAAAGCGCACCTTCGAAACGGCCGATGCCGCAACCAATGTCCAGGACGTCCCGGCCGGTGCCGGTGAAATCCTGCTCTTTGAGCCATGCAGCGATTTCGTCGGTGGTGGCTGACAGCCTGTCCTCATCGCCGAGGGATGCGAGTTGGACGCTTGCTGTTCCCGAAATCGCTGCCGCCGCATCGAAGCTCGATGCCAATCGCGTGACGACAGCGGCATCTGTCTCGTCCTCGTCGCGTGCGTGCCGAACGGCCGCGCCCGTGGCCCGTAACAAGGCGAATGCGCTTGGTTTGCGGCGAAGCAGCCCGGCTACCTCTTGCAGTCTTTCCGCGTATTGAGGAACCGACGGGATGAGATCCAGCACGATCTCCGCCAATTCCGCCGCTCCGATCCTCGTCTGTAGGTAAAGCGCCAGCCTGGCGATGACGGCTTCGGCGCAAACGCCATCCTTCATGCAGTCTTCGACGGCCGATCTCATCGCTGTCCGGCTCTGGGCCGATTTTGGGCCGGTCGCGATCATGGTATCAATTCCGCGTCCAGACCCTGCGCATCGTCCACCTGTCGATGGCGCCCCAGCCATATTTGTAGGCTTCCTGACCGCGCAGGAAATCGAACTCATGCGCCCCCTCGCGGATCGACTCCTCGATCGCGTGGCCGATCAGGATCGCGCCTGGACTCTCTTCGGCATAAGCAGGGTCGAAGCCCCCGAGATAGGCATAGGCGCGACCGCGATGATGAAAGCCGTAATAGACGCCGACGGTTCTGCCGTCGATTGCGAGCAGCCAGCACCGGGCAAGGCCACGAGCGTCGAGCAAGGGAAGCGAGTGCCTGTGGAATTGCTTTACGGCGACGTCGGCCAACACACCACCTCCGCGTCCGGCCCAGCGCGCGTCGTGAAGGCGGATCAACTGATCGAGGAAGGTTTGGGGTTCGCCGCGTGCCGACGACAACGCGGTCCGGCCGCGCCTGGCTGCGGCCTGTCGCGCCCGTCGCAACTGGCGCCTTCGTCGGGAGGGCACACAGCCCGCAAGGGTTTCGTCGCCGGCGATAGCGAGCACGGGGCAAACGCCATGAAGGCCTGGCCGCCCGGCCTTCAGGTCGGGATGGATCATGGCAAGACCGGCAGCGTCTTGCGGCAAATCCGACAAGACCCATTGCGACCATTCAACCGAGAGGATCTTTTCAGCAATTGCGGCTGCGACCAGGGCTTCGGTGCCGGGAACACACAGGATGTCCAGATAGTCGCTGAGCGAAATCCCGACCGGAAGCAATTTCGAGCCCGCGACCCCGTGCTCGAGATAGAGCGGCGCCAGTCCCAACAGATCGCCTCCGTGCCAGACCGCGACCGTCGCCAGGTCGCCCGGCGCGAATGTACGCCACCATGGCACCAGCCAGGCGGGAGATTGAAACGGCGTCGCGGAAGAACTCTGCTCCCACAGTTTCCACCAGTGCGGCGCGAGGCTATCGAATTGCGCCGGATCATCGATGATCTCGCTACGCAGCACAGGCTCGCTCACGGTGTGGTGGCGAGGCGCGCGGCATCGGTGCCAAGTCGCGCCAGTGCTTGATAGGCATCCATGTAGGACGAGATCATTCGTTGCAGCGAAAACCGCCGCCGCGCCTCGGTCCGGCATGCCTCGGCGTCCAGGCTGGGTGCCGCAATGATGGCTTGGGCCATCTCGTCGATAGAGTTGACGAGAAAGCCGGTCCTGCCATGCTCGATCACATCGGGAAGCGCGCCATTTGGAAAAGCCACGACCGGCGTGCCGCAGGCCAGTGCCTCCATGGCGACAAGTGAACTGGTTTCGGCGGCAAGGCTCGGGATGACCAGACAGCGCGCTGCGTTGAGAAAGCGTCGCTTGGCGGTGAAACCGATCGGACCAAGGAAGCGGCGGCGGCCATCGAGTCGAGGTTGGACCTCGTCGCGAAAGTACCGCGTGTGCATTTCGTAGGGATAGACCTTGCCGCCGACAACCAGTGGCACACCCGCCCGTTTGGCTGCCTCCAGCGCCAGGTGAATGCCCTTTTCCGGGCAGACCCGGCTCAGAACCAGTGCAAAGTCGCGCTTAGCTAGCGGCAGACTGAGCGCCTCTATGTCGACGCCATTCGGAATTGGCGCCGCCAGCCTGGCGCCGGGAGGCGCGGTTTTCTGCTGGGCAGCCGAGACGGCGTGGAGCCACAGGTCGTCGCGCGTCGGGCGCAGTGCCTCGGCCGGATACCAGTCCAATGGCAAGTGAAGGGTCACCAACGTCGGGCCATCGGCTGGCAGGTAGGCGTCGAAGTCGATGCCATGCAGATGAACCACGTCGATCGGCCAAGTGGCGCGGGCCGTGGCGATCGCGGTCCGATGAGCCTGCTGCGCGCGGCCCTTTGCCGCTTCGTCGAGCACGCCGCGTTCCGCCGGTGTTTCCAGAAGGGTGCCGCTCGCGCTGGAACCCCGGCAGCCGACGACGACAGACCGGTGACCCGCGTGAACCAGTGCCCGATCGAGCATCGACAGGACCTGCTCGGCACCTCCGACCGCGTCCGGTCCCACAGGCGCGAGGGGATAGGCGACATTGAGGACGGTAAGCGTCATGGCCGGCCGAGCGATTGTGAGGGATGGGCGAGGGCGCTTGCGACCGGCCGCATGTCCTCGAAGCTCGAAGGCAGTGAATTGCGGCGAATTGCGTGGCAACCGCGGGCCACGATTTCCGTCAGCGCATCCGTTGATCGCGGACCGGATCGCATGAGAGCCTCACGCCGCCGAGGCCCGCTGCGTCGGAAGCGAGTCGGACGTCATGCTGGGCGCGTAGCGGCGGACCATCGATGCGCAGAATTCAGCGAATTCCTCGGGCACCAGTGGAGGGCTGGTGTGGTGAGGCATCATTCCACGATGTTCCGGCGTGAAGCAGAAGGTGACCGTGACATCGAAAGGGGCGAGGGCTTCCATCTGTCGGTCGAACCAGTCCAACGCATTCGGCCTGAAGCTGTCGGCCCAGGAAAGCCCCGTGCGCACGTTGGTGACGCCGAGCCGCTTCATCCATGCGACGGCGTCGTCCAGTCGGGGGTCCTCGAAATGAAACCACTGTACCAGCCCCATTGCAGGTGTGTGGCGCAGGAATTCTTCTATCGCCGGCTTCGGCGTACCGTCCTGGCGCAGCAGCCCCATGTGGAAATGACGATAATAGGAGGAGCCCTCCGCTTCGCGATGCCGCGTCGTTGCCCCCCATTCGCGCGGAAGGTCGTAGAGGCTATACCACTGAATTCGTGGTGCGTTGCCGAGCAGCAATTCGGCGGTGCGCTTGAGGCCCCAGACCTGTATTTCCTCGGCCCCGAAGGTCGATATGCCGACTTCGCTGACCCAGATGGGAAGATCGGTGACGGTTGCGATCTCGCCGATCCTCTGCGGCCATTCCTGAATTTGCCACAAGTTCCAGTCAAGAGGAAAGCCGTGTACCGCAACGGCGTCGACGTGGTCCAGTACGCCGAATCCCTTCATGTGCGCGATAAAGTCGGGGTCTATTGGCGAGATGCCGCCAAGCACCTTTGCCAGGGCCGGGTTCTCGGATGCGATCGCATCCGCCGACAGAATTGCCATCCTGGCAAAGCGGCTCCAATCGGGGTCGAGCTCGGGGTCCCAGTGCGATTTGTTGTTGGGCTCGTTCCAGATCATCGCGGCTTCAATCATGGAGCTTTCCTTTCGAAGGGTAAATTGCGCCGCCGCCGGCCGGATCGCCGGCCGCGCGACAGAAATAGACCTCCTGTTCGGGATGCAGAACGATCTCGAAACCCGCGCTGCGCAGCATCGCCTCGGTGCAGGCCCGGTTGGGTATCCACCAGTTGGTCGGATCATCCGCGTAGCGTTGCTCCACGAAATGCAGCTTGGGAAATTCTGGCCGGTCGAACAGATCATGCATCCAGAAGGGATAATTCTCTTCCAGCTCCAACAGATCCGCGCTGCCGCGTTGCATGGACTGAAAAATCATCATGTCGCCGGCGACGTGCTCGCGGATTAAGTCGAGCGCGAGCAAGGGGTGGCGCAGATGGTAAAGCACCCCCATGAACAGCACGACGTCGAATGTCTCGCGCAGGGCACCAACGTCGTAGACCGATAGCTTCTGGAATTCGATCTCGCAATCCGCGATCTCGGCCGCAAAGCGGGCCTGCGCCAGATAGCCCTCGTCGAAATCGATGCCGAGGACACGGGCGGCGCCTCGCCGTTTCATCTCGATTGAATAGAAGCCGGCATTGCAGCCGATGTCCAGCACGGTCTTGCCGGCCAGATCGGCAGGTATGGCGTCAGCGAATTTGCGCCATTTGATCAGGGGGTAATTGCCGAGAAAGTGGTCGGGTGCAGTTTCGACGCCGGCCAGTTCCATGTTGTGGAACCATGGGCCGAGCGCGTCGATGCGTCGTCGGATTTCGGCTTGGGAATGCAACATGGTCAGCCTCCTTCGCCCGGGACAACGGGAACATGCGAGTGCGTGCCGGGCATGATCGCGGCGGGCTGGTGAGGGGCGGATGGGACGCCGTCTTCAAGCAACCGTAGGGCTGTGCGATAGCCGTTGAAGGTACCGACATCGACATAAGCGGACCCAGCCTTGACACCGTGGGCCACACCGCCGGCCGCAAGGTAGGCGTTGATCAATGTGCCGATGTATTCGTCACGGCGGTCCCGCTCGCGCCACAGTACCGCAAGCCGATGCAGGATATGACCGGGCATCTTGAACGCGCCCCAAACCCAGTTCGTGGAGGCATCCTGTCGCTTGACCTGGATTTCGATCACGCGCTCGTCGTCCTCGGTGCAGACGGCGTCGAAGAATTCCGGGCGGTCAACGGGGAAGAGCAGAAATGAAAGCTGATCGTCGGGCAAATGACAGAAACCGTCCTCGGGAAACCAGATCGTATCTGGAAGACCGACCAGGACGACCTCGTCGGACGCCACGAGGGGCACTGCCCGGAAAATCGCATCGCAGAGGCCGACGGGGTTGGGCTGCACCACAAAGAGGGCCGTCGCGTCGCCGTAGCCGGCTGCGTAGTATTCCAGAATGTCGGATTTGCCCGATCCGATGATGAAGCAGATCTTGTCGACGCCGGCCTGCACCATGCGCCGCACCAGATACTCGCTTACTGCGCAGGGACGTTCGGTCTGGCCGTCGATCCGGCTGCCAACCGGCAGCAGCTCCTTCGAGAAACCGAGCGGTTGAATGCGGCTGCCACGTCCGGCAGCGGGCACAATGCCCAACATCAGACTGCTTCCTCCATCGGTTCGCCGACCGGATTTTGCGAGGCGTCGACCAGGATTTTATCCAGTTCCGCTGCACGCTTGGCGGAAGTGTGCTCGCTCAAGACCCGCTCGCGGGCACGCCTTCGGATGCCGTCGAGTTCAAGCTCCGGCAATTGCAGCGCGGCGACCACATCATCCGTGTCATGCGCCAGCAGGACTTCGCGGCCGGGTTCGAAGAAGTCCGCGAGGCCTGGCCATGCATCGGTAACGATGGCAGCCCCACACGCAGCCGCTTCGAAGAGCCGTCCCGACGGGCACCAGCCTTTTTGCGCCATCGCTTCCCGCGTGACGTTGAGCGTCAGCCGCGACGATGAGAAGAACGCCGGATGGTCGGCGGGCGGCAGATGCCTGACGAAGAAGATGTTGTCGCTCCACGGGAATTCCTGCGGATATTGCGCGCCGCCAATGATGAAGCGCTGATCAGGCAGGCGCATGGCCGGGCGGACCAGCAGCTTTTCGACGCCGGCCTGGCGATCTGCCGCGTAGGTCCCGAGATATGACAGATCGCCGGCGAATTCGGCCCGCTTCTCTGCCGGCCGGTGCCTGTCCGGATCGACATGCCCATAGAGCGGCATTACGTGACGCGCACCCAGAACCGTCTTCAGCGCCTCGATCGCCGAGCCGCCGGTGTAGCTCAGGACGAGATGGTAATCGGCAAGGCCCTCTGGTCCGAAATAGTGCGGACGCTCGCCGTGCTCGACGCGGGCAAGCGTGACTGGAGTGTCGAGATCGTAGAAGACGCGCAGCCCGCGACTTGCCTGCTGGGCAAGGCGGGAAGCTTCGACGGCGTCGGGGCAGTAGGAGGTGACGACAACGACATCCGCTTGCTTCATTGCCCGTTCCGCGACGCGGCGAATGTCCTCCCAGTCCGGATAGATGACGACGTTGCCGCCGTCGAGCTGATCCAGATCGCGGGTCCCGGCATAGTAGGGAGTGTCGCGTTCGAAAAAGGTGATGGACCAGCCCAGCCGGGCGAGGGCGCGGATCAGCCCGCGCCATAACGTGGCATGGCCGTTCCCCCATGAAGATGTAACGGTGAGACCGAAAATGACCATCCGCATGGGGAATTTCCTCGTCAGGCAACTTCATTCATTCGCAGGAGCTTTGAGCCCCAGTCGCCCGACACGATCGTCGTGATCGAGGCGGGATCTATGTCGAAGCGAAAGCAATCGCCGACTGACAAGCCGAGCACCTTGCAGACGGCGGCCTTGATAACGTCGGCATGGCTGATCAGGGCGATGCATTGGTTCTGACGCAGCTCGCGGACGTCGTTCATCAGCGAGACGATGCGCTGCTGGACGTCCAGCATGGTCTCGCCGCTCGGTGTCCTTGCCTCCTGCCGCTGGTCGTTCCACGCCCGCCAACCGGCGTCGTCATTCAATTCATCGAAGGTCTTTCCAGACCAGTCGCCGAAGTCGATTTCGTCGAGTTCGGCGCGGATCGCGATTTCACCGACACCGCAGGCGAGAGCAACCGGTAGCGCCGTCTCCTGCGTGCGCTCGCGTGGGCTGCACAAGACGGCGGCGATTGTCTCTCGGGCCATGCGCCCGCCAAGGTGCTCTGCTTGAGCTTTTCCGGTCTCGCCAAGGCAAACGCCGGCCATGCGCCCGGCAAGATAAGAGCCGACATTGTCGTGCGCAGCATGGCGGATCAAGAAGAACGTCGTCGTCATTCCGCGGCATCCAGCAAAGGCTCGTCCTTGCCGGCGATGAAGGCGAGCGTCCGCTGTCGGGCTTCGGCGTCGGTAAACTGTTCGGGAGGTGACTTCATGAAGTAGCTGCAAGGACCCGTGAGCGCTCCGGCGATGCCGCGGTCGAGCGCCAGCTTGGCGCAACGCACCGCGTCGATCACCACGCCGGCTGAATTGGGCGAATCCCACACTTCCAGCTTGAGCTCGGCATTAAGCGGCACGCCGCCGAAGGTCGTGCCTTCGACACGGATGTACGCCCATTTGCGGTCGGTGAGCCAAGGCACATGGTCGCTGGGTCCCACATGGATGTTGCCGGGCTCCAGGGGAACATCCAGCTGGCTGGTCACCGCTTGCGTCTTGGAGATCTTCTTCGATTCCAGCCGCTCACGTTCCAACATGTTAAGAAAGTCGGTGTTGCCGCCGAAATTCAGCTGATAAGTGCGATCGATGCGCACGCCGCGCTCGCGAAAGACATTGGCCAGCAGCCGGTGCACGATCGTCGCGCCGACCTGGCTCTTGATGTCGTCGCCTACCAGTGGCAGCCCGCGTTGCTCGAAGCGCCGCCGCCATTCCGGACGCGAGGCGATGAAAACCGGTATGCAGTTGACGAAGGCGCAGCCGGCCTCGAGCGCGCATTCAGCATAGAAGTGCGTCGCCTCCTCCGAACCCACCGGCAGGTATGAGACCAGCACATCGGCTCCGCTGTCGCGCAAGATCCCGCTGACGTTGGCAACCGGCTCTGGCGCCTCTTCGATCTCGTTGCGCAGATATTTGCCGATCCCGTCGAGCGTCGGCCCGCGCTCGACGCGAACACCGGTCGTCGGTGCGTCGGCAAAACGGAATGTGTTGTTCGGGGCGGCGTAGATCGCCTCCGCGACGTCGCGACCAACCTTGCTCTTGGCGACATCGAATGCACAGACAATTTCGATGTCGTCGACGTGATAGCCACCGAGATCGACATGCATCAGGCCCGGGACCGGTTCATTGCTTTTCGCATCACGATAATAGGAGAGACCCTGCACCAAGGACGACGCGCAATTGCCGACTCCAACGATGCCAACACGAATCTTTTTCGATCCCACGAAACTGCCGCCCTATGCTGTTCAAAGGTAAGTTCCTTGCGCCGAACCGCCACCCTGCCGGAATGTTCCCTTGCTCGACTGAAAAATTGTGACCACAAGCGGACCGAGAGTGCACGACAGCTTAAGGAGGGAGCGACCCGAGCGCATGTCTCGCGGCACCACGCTGGATCATGCACGGCTGCCCGGACAGAGACTGCCGCGGAGTTCACGCGCTATCTGGCCCGGATCACGCCAGGGCGTGGCCCATCAATCCAGCCTTCGCAGCATGTCTGCTTCCTGCTCGAGAATAGCGGCCACTTCTTCCCGCTGCAGATGCGTCATCATCAGGCTGACGCAGCACTCCAGATAGGTGATCGAGGCTCGCCGCAAATAAGCAGCCATTTCCCGTTCCGCCATCTTGTCGATGTCCGTCGCGGATCGCTTGGGTTGCATGACGTCCTCCATATCTGGTCCTGTCGTCAAACCACAAGCTGGAGCGGATGTTCCCGCGGTTCGATGGGCAGATGCCGCGGTGCCGGCTATCAGGCAGGGAGGTTCTGCAGCCCGCCTGACATAGGCCTCGCCCTTGTGGCGCGACCGGGTATTTCATCGCCGATCTGGCCGCCTTCGAGCGAAGCGAAATAGTCGATCGTCCGCGCGAGCCCCTGGTTGAGAGGCACTCTCGGCGTCCAGCCGAGCAGTTCTTTCGCGCGCGATATGTCAGGCTGCCTACGTCGAGGATCGTCCTGCGGCAGCGGCAGAAACGTCATGTCCGACTTGGTGCCGGTCATCGCCTTCACCAATGCGGCCAGCTGCATAATGGTGAATTCTCCGGGATTGCCCAGATTGATCGGCTTTCCCGGATTCGGAGCGATATCCATCAGACGCATCAACCCATCGATCAGATCGGAGACGTAGCAGAAAGATCGCGTCTGCAAGCCGTCGCCGAAGATCGTCAGCGGGCGCTTCTCCAAGGCCTGCATGATGAGGTTCGAGACGATGCGGCCGTCCGCCGGGTCCATTCTCGGCCCGTAGGTATTGAAGATACGTGCGACACGAGCATCGGCGTTGGCGGCTCTCAGATAGTCGAAGCAAAGTGTTTCGGCAGTGCGCTTGCCCTCGTCGTAGCAGGCGCGTGGGCCGATGCAGTTCACGTGGCCGACATAATCCTCCCTCTGCGGATGTTGTTCCGGATCGCCATACACTTCACTCGTGGAGGCCTGCAGCAATCGGGCATCCTTGCGGGCGGCGAGTTCAAGCAGGTTCAACGTTCCGATGACGCAGGTTCGTGTGGTGTGGATCGGATCGGCCTGGTAACGCGGCGGCGACGCGGCGCATGCCAGGTTGAAGATGCGGTCCACCGGCTCACCAAGGTGCAACGGACGGCAGATATCCTGCTCGATCAACCGGAAACCCGGATGGTCCATGATCGCGTTGATGTTCTCCATGCGCCCGGTGAGAAAATTGTCGGCGCAGATCACGCGCCAGTCATCGCGTAACAATGCTTCGCAAAGATGCGATCCGAGGAAGCCCGCGCCACCGGCAACGAGCACCGTCTTTGCCCTTGGCGCTTTTTTTGTTTGTCGCATCGCGATTTTCTCCTGTCTGCCGGTCATGCTGCACTTCCGATATTGAGATCGAGGACCACCGCCCCTTTTTGCGTAAGCGCCGTGATGAATTCGCGAGCCCTGGCCACACCGGTGTGGGAGGCAAGGACGAGTTCGCGTGCCCGGTCTGCCATGGCGAGACGTGTACGAGCCGATTCCCGGGACAGAATCGCGACGACATCATCCGACTTCTTGGCCGTGTGGATCGTCGATGCGGGAAAGAAACTGTCGAGGCCTGGCGAGCGATCGCTGATGATCGGCGTGCCGCAAGCGGCGGCCTCGAAAAGTCGCACGCTGGGCGACCATCCCGCGGCAATCATGGAACTGCGTGTGACGTTCAGCGTATAGCGCTGACGGCTGTAGAATGCGGCGTGATCGGCCGGCGGCAAATGTTCGATCCGCTCGACGTTGTCGGGCCAGTCGAGGTCGGAGGGATATTGCGAGCCGGCCACCACGAAACGCCGATCCGGCATGCGATGCGCAGGCTCGAGCAGGAGCGCATTCAGCGTGGCCTGTCGGTCCATGCTGTAGGTGCCGAGATAGCCGAGATCCCAGCGGATCGAATCCGCGGTGCGGTAATGCCGTTCCGGATCGACCGAACAGTAGAGCGGCTCGGCGCGGCGCGCACCGAAGGTCTGCGCCAGATCGGTAAGCACTGGGCCGCCGGCGAAAGAGAAATAGATGTCGAAGTAGGGGATCTGGCGCCAGCTCAAATAGTCGCAATCGTCCGCCGACAGCTTCGCCAGAGTCACAGGCGTGTCGATGTCGTAAAAGCAGAATTGTCCCTTGCAAAGTGAAGCGACGATGTCGATGACTGCGCGCCCTTCCGGCACGAAAGAACCGATGACCACGACGTCGGCCTCTTGCAGGCACCGTGCGTAGTCGCGTTGCAGTTCCTGTACGGTATCGTAATAGCGCAAGGAGCAGAAATCCGGATCGCGCAAATCGCGGTGATTGGCGTACCACGGCACATCGCGCTCCAGAAAAGTAACGCGGTGGCCGAGATCGTGAAGGCCCTTCAGCAGACCTCGAAAGGTGGTGGCGTGGCCGTTTCCCCAGGACGAGGACAGCGACAGGCCGAGAAAAACGATATTCAACTGCGTGGTCACTCAGCTGCCTCCACGGTCCCATGCGTCAAATGCCGTTTGAAGACTTCATCAGCCACGGTCGCCCGCAACGCGTAGGTATGGTCGGCGAGAACGCGGCGAAGTGCGGCCTGGCCGATTGCCTTTGCCCGACCAGGGGTCAGCGCCCGCATGATTTCGGCGACATCGCCACCGTCGCGCGCCACAAGGATTTCCTCGCCGGGTTTCAGGAACAGATCCACGCCCAACCACGAATCGGTGATAAGGCAGGCGCCGGCGCCTGCCGCCTCGAAGACACGCGTGGCCGGTGAAAAACCATTGGCCGCCATGCTGTCGCGGCTGATATTCAGCACGGCCTTTGGCGTCACATTGAAGGCGTTGTGATCGCGGGTCCCGACATGGCCGAGCCAGTCGACATTGGCGGGGAGCGGCTTGTCGCCCCAGCCCGATCCGCCGAGCAGAAACCGTTGTCGCGGCAGCTGGCTCGCGGGATCGAGGAAGAAGGATCCCACACGTGCTTCACGATCCGGCAGCCTGTTGCCGAGGAATGCCAGATCGCAGGCAAAGCGGGCATTGCCGGCGACCGGGTGATGCGTTTCTGGATCGAGCGCGTTATAGATCGGCACGCACTCGTTTGCGCCCATGGCACGATAGGCCCAAACGACAGGATCGCCGCCGCCATACGTCAATACGAGGTCGATTTCCTGCAGCGCGTGATGCAGCGGGTGGTCCGGCTCCCCGCGCAACTGGGCGAGCGTGGCCGGTGCATCCACGTCCCAGAATACCGTGAGCGCATCGCTGCGGGCGTGGTCCAGGACGGCGCGCAGCAGCGCCTCGTCCTCGAAACCGACGCCGCTCGCCTTGACGACGATGTCGGCCTCGGCCGCACGCGCCGCCACCTGTATCAGGGCATGCCCGGTCGCCTCGTAAACGACGACGGTGCACCATTCCGGCGCCTCGATGTCCCGGTTCTTCTGCCTGTCATAGACGTCGGGCTCGTAGAAGGTGATTTCGTAGCCCAGTTGGGAAAGCGCCTTCAGCAAGCCACGGTAATAGGTCGCGGCACCGTTCCAATAGGACGACAAAAGGCTCGATCCATAGAATGCGATCTTCATGCGGCGGCTTCCTTTGCGGCGGTCGGGTGAGTGGTGTGCCGATTCGTGCATTGCGACAGCACGTCGAACAACTCGTTGACGCGGTGCCGGCAGGTGTGTCGCGAACGGATGGTCTCAAGACCCGAGGCCACCAGGGAGGTTGCGAAATCGGAATCGGCCAGCACCGCCTGAATGTGTTGCCGCATTTGGATGCCATCCTCGGCAAACAGGAAGTCGACGCCGGGTCTGAAAAGCTGCTCGACATCCGACCATGGCGCTGAAATCAGCGGGATGCCGCAGGCGAGTGCCTCGAACATGCGGATCGTTGGAATACCGGGCAGGCTTTCACGGTAGGGGCGCCGCGGAATGTGCACCGTGACACGATGCGCGGCAAACGCTTTGGGCACTTCGGCGTTGGCGATCCACCCTTCGTAGCACAGGCCACCGGCGGCCAGGTCGGCAAGTGCCGGCTTGGGATAGCGCACACCGTGAACAGTGGCCTCAAGGCCGAGATCGCGCACCGGTTCGATCAGGAACTCCCTGAGTTCGGCGGTCCGTTCGTCGTCGCCCCAGTTTCCGATCCAGACCAGATCGGACGTGCGGTGGATCTCCGGGTGGGGCTTGAACAGGCGATCGTCCGCCGCTTCATGCCAGGTGAAGACACGCTTGCCCCAGCCGGCGCGCAGATAACTCTCGCGCAGCGCTTCGCCAAAGGCGAGAACGCCGTCATAATGCTCCAGACGGAGCGCCGAGATTGCTTCGGCGGCCGACACGGCCCGGTGATGAGTGTCGTGAAACAGAAGGATGAAGTTGCCGCCACCGGCCCGGACACGGCCTATACGAGCGACAAGCTCCGGGTCGGTCCATTCGTGGACGATCACCACGTCGGCCTCGGCGATCCAGGCTTCGTGGTCGAACCCGGCATCATAGGTCACCGGCATCAATTCGGGGAAATCCTTGCGGAAACGTTCGATCGCGTAGGATCCCTTCTCGGCCAGCAGGCTCGACCGGCTCCAACCGTCCGCCGGCTCCAGAGCAATGGCCTGATGCCGGCGGGCTACCAACTCCCGCATGACGCCCCGAAGGAAATGGGCATTGCCGTGGTTCCAGTCTGAGACGAGGGAGTGGGTGTAGAACAGGAAGCGCATGATCAGCGCTCAGCCACGGCCAGCGCCGCCTTTTCGTAGACATCGCGCATGGCCACTGCCTGCCTCGCCAGCGTGTACCTGCGGCTGCGGCGGAGGGCTGCCTGACCGAGTTCCCCCCTGTGCCCGGCATCGCTAGAAAGGCGATTGATGCAGGCAGCCAGATCATGCGGGTCGCGCGCGTCGAAGAACATCGCGGCCCCGTCCCATAATTCGCGATAGGTCGGGATGTCCGAGAGCACCAGGGGCGTTGCCGACATAGCCGCTTCCAGCGCCGCCAGGCCGAACGGTTCGTAGAGCGATGGCGATACAAAAATGCCGGCGCGGGCCATCAAGGAGCGCACCTCGTCATACGGCAGTGCCCCGAGAGGAACGGCGTGGTCGACGGTGGCACGCTCGCCGTTCGGGCCGTGCATCGAACCGGCTGTAAAGATGGGCCATTGCGTCAAGGAGGCGGCCTGGTCGACCGCCGCCACGTTCTTTCCCTCGTCCCACCAGCGGGCGGCGGCGAAGACCAGCGGCTGGCGGTGTTCGACGTGCGGGACCGGACGTGCGCCATTTCCCACGACGTGGAGGCGTGCGATCGGGCCATAGCACGTCTCAAGCAACTGGGCATGACTGCCGCTCGGCGCGATGACCGCATCGGCCCTTTCGAAGCCGCGCCTGTTGCACTCTTTCTGCCAGCTCCATGCGCTGTCCAACGCCTGTCCCCTGACGGAATGGAACCATGTCGTTACGCATGAATGCGAAACGACTATGACTGGGCAGGGCGCATCCAATCCCACCGCCTCCGTCGGCGCGTTGAGGTGCACGAGGTCGATGGCATGGTCACGCATCGGCGCACGCAACTCCCGCGGCAAGCCGTCCAGATCGCCGGCGTCGCGGGTCATCCAATCGAGCGGCGTGTTCAACCATATCAGCGTTGCGAAGGACCGCGCCTCCTCGGCCTGCTGCCTGGATGGTTGCGGCCCCAGACCGGCGAACACGATGCTGTCGCCGCCCTTGACCAGTTCCCGGCCGAGGTCAAGTGCATAGCGCCATACTCCGCCCATGGCGTCGACCGTCATCAGGATGCGCCATTTGCGCGACCTCAGTGTCCGCAACATGCCGCCTCCAGTTCCGCCAGCGGACGCGGACGCTTCTCCTGGATGTCGCTGAACTTCTGGAACGATGTGAGATAATGGTCATGGGCGCGCTCCCAGGCGAGATCGTCGGGTTCGCCCCAAAGCTCGCGATAGCTGGGCGAACTCGGATATGGATAAAGCGGGACGGGTTCATTGGCCCACACGCCATTGTCGATCAGGTGGGTTCGCCAGTGATCGACAAGTGCCGGATCGTCCTCGACCACGCCGATCAGATTGGCCTGGACGAAGGGAACGTGGCGTCTGGCTTTGACAAGCAGCGCGGCAAGTTCCTCGGTGCCCAGCCGGCAGCGCTTGGCCAGCATGGCGCGCCCTTCCACCGTCAGGCTTTCGAGCCCGGCTTCGATGGATACGCAGCCGGCCGCGCCCAGCAATTCAAGCAGCTCGGGTTTCCAAAGATCGATGCGGGTCTGTACGCCGAATTTCACGTCGCGATCGACCAATGCCTCCAGCAACGCTTTTTGGGGGAGGAAGATTTCGTCGATGAAGTAGATGTAGCCGACACCTTGGGCGATCAGCCGATCGATTTCGCTCACCACCGCTTCGTGGCTGCGGCGGCGATAGGCATCGCGGAAATCGATCTTGGCGCAGAAGCTGCAACTGTACGGACAGCCGCGTGACGCCTCGACCTCCGCGCCGAACCCATGCTGTTGGTCATCGAACCTGTGATGGTGATGCGAATGGGCGGCGATCCAGTCGGATGGCCATTCCAGCGGCGGATGATCGACAAACGCACTGGCATGGACGCCGCCGTTCGAAACCAGTTTGGCGTCCCGCAGATAGGCGGTCGAGGGGACCAAGCTCCAATTGTCGCGCCCGGCAAGGTCGGCGACGACTTCCTCGCATTCGCCGCGCACGACAATGTCGACGCCTAGCTTGCGCAAGGTCGGCGCCGGCGTCGCCGAACCATGCGGCCCGACGGCGACCGTGCGTCCGCCGCGCCCGGCGAGACGATTGAGGAAATCGGCCGGCACGCGCAACTCCGGCGGTGCGCAGCGCCAAAACAGATAGGTCGGCGCGGTGCTGACGACCGTCATCGCAGGCGCGAAATCAGCCACACGTTCGTAGAGCCCTGAGTTGTCGAGCTTCTGCAACTGGCCGTCCAACAGCAGCACCTCATGGCCGGCCGCTTCGAGCAGGGCTTTGGAATAGCCGAGTTCCAGCGGCAGATGCGGTTGGCGGCAGCCGAAATAGATGCTGTCGTCATACGTCCAGGAGGGGTTGACCAGGGCTATTCTCATGCGACGCACCTCACGGCTTCGGAATGGGGCTCGAGCCGGTGGCGCTGCAGCCAGTCGGCGAGATGGCGAATGCCCTCGCGCCACGCGACGTGTGCCTTCCAGCCAAGCGCGGTCTCGATTTTGCGGGTATCGGCGACGAAGAAGGGCTGGTCGCCGGTCCGCTCTCCATCGTGGCGGATCGAAAGCTCACGGCCGGTCAGGCCGCCGATCTCGCTCAACAGCATACGCAGGCTGAGCGCATTTTCTGGTCCGCCGCCAAGATTGAATGCCTGGCCATTGGTGATGTCGATATGGTCCAGCACGGCCCTGTAGGCGGCGACCGCATCGGCGACGTACAGGATGTCGCGCACCTGCCTGCCGTCGCCATAGATGGTGATTGGCCGTCCCGCCAGGGCACTGAGCAGGAAGTGCGCCACCCAGCCCTGGTCCTCGGTTCCAAACTGGCGCGGACCGTAGATGCAACTCATCCGCAGCACCGCCGTCTGCATGCCGTATGATTTGGCATAATCGAGCACATACTGGTCCGCCGCGCCCTTGGAGCAGCCATAGGGGGTGCAGAAATCCAGACCTCGGGTCTCATCGATGCCGCCGGCCTGGATGGCGCTGTCGCAAGCTATGTAGCGGTCGCCGTCCTCGCGAACCGTGACATCGGGGAGGCTGCCATAGACCTTGTTGGTGCTGGCGAAAATCACCGGGATGCGCTCACCACTCAGTCGCGCCGCTTCCAGCACGTTGAACGTTCCCCGGAGGTTGATGTCGAAATCCTCGTCCGGCCGGACCAGGCTCGTGGTGACGGCCGTTTGCGCGGCCAGATGGAAGATCGCCCTGGATCTCATCAAAACGGGCGCCAGGGTATTGGCGTCCCGCACATCGACGGTTTCGACGGTAAGGCGGTCGCCATGTTTCCGGGCCAGCCATTCAAGGTTCTGTTCGACGCCGGGACGACTGAAATTGTCGACCACCAGCACTGGCTCGCCATCCGACAGCAGGCTGTCGGCCAGGTTTGATCCTATGAAGCCGCTGCCGCCGACGATGGCGACCGGCGCTTCGCGACGGTCGCGTGCGCCCGGGCTCATGACACCAACCCGCGATCTTCGAGCTCGCGCTTCATTTCGGCGCCGCGGTCGACAGCGACCGTGTTGCGTACCCAGGAGACGAAATCCCCGAGAGAATTCTCCAATCGGCGCCCCGGTTCGAAACCGAGCAGCTCACGTGCTTTGGAAATATCGGCGAAGCAGTTGCGTATGTCGCCGGAGCGCGCCTTGCCGAGCAGCTCGGGCGAACGGCTCGGGGTTCCCATGGCCTCGGCCAGCAAACGCGCGACTTCGCTGATCGCATAGGCCCGCCCGCTGCCGATGTTGATGACGTGGCCCTTTGCCTGACGTTGCTGCAGCGCAAGGCGGAAGGCGCGGGCGACGTCCTGCACATGAACGAAATCGCGCTTCTGTTCGCCATCCTCGAAGATCATCGGCCGTTGCCCATTGGCGAGACGTGAAGCGAAGTTGGCCAGCACGCCGGTATAGGGATTTGATAGCGCCTGGCCGGCTCCGAAAACATTGAACAGGCGCAGCGCGACCGCATCGATGCCGTACGCTTCGCCGAAGATCAGCACGGCGCGCTCCTGGGCGTATTTCGTCAGCGCATAGATCGAGGCGAGATCGACCGGCTTTTCCTCGTCCGTCGGCACCGGCGAAAGGGGTTCGCCTTCCGGCGACAGCGGATTCCACTGTCCGCTTTTGATATCGCTCGCCTTGCGCCGGGCGTTATTGATGCGCCGGCCGTGAGGCGTGACATAGAGGCCCTCGCCATAGACGCTCATCGAGGAGGCGACGACGATCCGCTCGACCGGGTGTTTGATCAACGCCTCGAGCAAGGTAGCCGTGCCGAGATCGTTGGTGCCGACATAACGCGTTATCTCGTACATCGATTGTCCGACGCCGACTTCCGACGCCAGATGAATGACCGCGTCGACGCCTTTCAGCGCTTCGGCGACGACCTCGCGGTCGCGGATGTCGCCCTTGAGCAGTTCGGCTCCGCGCGGAAGCGCGACCGCTTCGCCCGCATGCACCTGCTCCAGCAGGGCATCGAGAATGCGAACGGAATAATCCTGAGTGATGAGTTCTTGTGTGACGTGGCGGCCAATGAAGCCGCAGCCTCCTGTAACCAATATGCGTTTCACGACGACTCCTCGGACAAGTGACCTCGGCGCCCCGAACTTTTCGGCAAAAGGTTTGTTCCCTGTGCTTCAACAAAGTTCCCTTCGCGGGCGTCGGCGGAAGCGAGCGCATCGCCATCGGCCCATATGGTGGAACATTGGCGCCGCAATACTGTTAGGGCGCTCGAGGCCGCCATGACGCCGCTACGGCGAAGCCAATCATCAAGGGAGATTTCAATGTCGCAGTCTCAGACGACCACCAATCACGACGAAATTCGCAAATGGGCCGAGGAGCGGCAGGGCCGGCCGGCGGTGGTTCGCACCAAGGGCGAGGGCGGCATACTGCGGATCGACTTCGGCGAGCCCGAGGAAGCATTCGACCCCGTCGATTGGGACGAGTTCTTCCGGATATTCGACGAGAATGATCTGGCGTTCCTGTATCAGGCCAAGACCAGCGACGGAAAAGCCAGCCGCTTCAACAAATTCGTCGAGCGTGAGCGCAAGGGTTGAGAACGCCAGCCTGCGGGCGATCCAGCCGGACTCCAGAAAATCTTGGAATTCGCTGGAACAATCGACGGCTCCATTTGCAACCCCAAGGGAGCGACTTAGCCTCGGGCTCGGAGGATAAAATTCAATGCATGAGCTTTGCGCCGCGGGCTTTCGCCACCTCTCGCATGATGTCGTTGAGCCAGTTTTCAGTGGACTGGCCAAGCTGCCTTTGGTCGATGTCCCGGATGGCTTGCTCGAGTGTTCTCTCGACGAGCCGGTCCGATGCGTTGACGTCTCCCAGCAGAAGACGCGCCGCGAGGCGCAGTTTGGGCAAAAGGCTAAAGACGTCTTCTGGCGAAGGGGGCAAGGCGATGTCCGCTTGTTCCGACCCCTGCGCTGGAAAAAGGGCGTTGAACACGGCCTTGCTGCCCGAGGATTTTCGCAAATTGGTGGCGTAGCGAAGACGTTCCGGAATGGCGATGTCGTTGTCGCCGCTGAAGAACACGAACGGGATGCCACGGTGCATCAACTTGTCCGCGATCGGAAACACGTGTCGGCCGTTGAGATTGATGTCAAGGATCGCAGCTTCGGCTTGGTCGGTATGTTCGGCCGCCTGCTCGACGGTTGCCGCGGGTCCGAGGATGATGGCGCCCATGTTGCCGAAAAACCGTGCGAGATCTCCCGCCATCGCCCATTCGTCTTCGACAATCAGAATATGCAATCCCCGCAGATCGCGCACGTCGTCATCCTTTCTTCGAAGGGAGTTTAGGATGCAGAGAAGCTGCTTTCCATTTTCTATCATCCAGAGCCGCCTGCAATCGTTTCGCAAGCACCAGCATGCGACCCGGGACGGGCCCTGCATCGAGGTACTTGATTAATTGAGGCGAACCTGGCGCCATAGGTGCCAGGAGCTTCAGGCCAGCAAAGCGTTTTGTCATTGAACCACCATGGATGTCGGGTTCAACGTCATTCGTGCTGCCTTGTTCCATTCTGCCTGCGCGCTATATGGTTGTGTCCTGTCCGAACCGATCTTGAGGGAATCATGTCGGGTCGGTGAAAGAGGGACATGCCGTGACAGCCCGATCCATCAAGTTCCCCATCGTCGGCGTCGGCGCGTCAGCGGGTGGCATTCCCGCGATGGAAGGGCTGTTCAAGGGCATCACCAGTCAGCCCGGCATGGCGTTCGTGGTCATCACGCATCTAAGCCCCAAGCGCAACAGCCTGCTGCATGAGGTTATCGACCGCTACACCGAGATGCCCGTGGTGGTGGTCGAGGACGGCGTGGCTGTTGAACCGGACCACGTCTATGTGATGCCGGAAAACGTCACTCTCGTCATCGAGGATGGCGTCTTGCACCCGAGGCGGCCCAATGGGCTTACCCAGGAGCGTAAACCCGTCGATATTTTCTTCAGCGCACTGGCCGACGACCAGGGCGAATACGCGGTCGGCGTCATTCTGTCGGGCGGTGATTCCGATGGAACCTTGGGCGTCAAGGCCATCAAGGAGCGAGGCGGGCTCACCGTCGCGCAAGCGGCTGACGGCTACGGTCCGCGCAATCCCGACATGCCGCAGAGCGCCATTGCCAGCGGGCTCATCGACGTCGCCGTGCCCGCCGAGGAGATTGGGGCGAAGCTCGTGGCTTACGCCCGCGGCTTCGACACGCTGGACGGGCTGGCGAGTGACGAGGACGTCCATGCGGCAGACCTAGATCAGGTCCGCGAACAGATATACGGGATCTTGCGCAGCCACTCCGGCCACGACTTTTCAGGTTATAAAACCAAGACATTCCTGCGCCGGATCAAGCGGCGCATGCAGATCGCCCAGATTCAGTCCATCGGCGCCTATATCGATTGGCTGAAGAAGGACCCTCGCGAGGTGATGAACCTGTTTCGCGATCTGCTGATCAATGTCACCAACTTCTTCCGCGATTCCGACGCCTTCGAATTGCTCGAACAAAAGATCATACCGCGGCTGTTCGACGGCAAGACGGCGAGCGATACTGTCAGGGTCTGGGTTCCCGGCTGCGCCACGGGCGAAGAGGTGTTTTCCATCGGGATCTTGCTGCGGGAACACATGGAAACGCTTTCGGCCGTGCCTCGCGTCCAGATTTTCGCCACCGACATAGACGAGCCGGCGCTGGCGGTTGCGCGCGCGGCACGCTATCCCGAAGCGTTGATGCAGGGACTTTCCCCGGAACGCAAACAGCGGTTCTTCAACGGCGATGGCGAAAGCTACGTCCTCAGCAACGAAATCCGGGAACTGTGCATCTTCTCGCCACATAGCGTCATCCGCGATCCGCCCTTCTCGCGCATGGATCTGGTTTCGTGCCGTAACCTGCTGATCTATTTCGGCCCAGCCATTCAAAGCCGCGTTCTTCCTGTCTTTCACTATTCGCTGAAGCCCGGGGGTTATCTTTTCCTCGGCACGTCCGAGAGCGTTGGGCAGCACGAAAATCTGTTTGCCACCGTCGACAAAAAACATCGCCTCTTCCAGGCACGGGAGCATGTCTCGCCGCACATCAGGCTGCCGACCCTGATCGGCGATGTTCCTTCCGGCGTTTTTCCCGCCGAAACCGCTGGCTTGAAGAAGGCAACGGTCGGCTATCCGCTGCGTCAGGCTGTCGAGGCGCAGGTGCTGGAGCGGTTCGCGCCGCCGCATGTCCTCGTCAACGCCGAAGGCGACGTCGTCTACTATTCGGCGAGGACCGGCAGGTATCTCGAAGCGCCGCAAGGTATCCCCAGCCGGCAGTTGCTGACGATGGCGCGCCGCGGGCTCCGGCTGGACCTGCGTGCCGCATTGAGGGAAGCGACCACGACACGCCGCACGGTCGTGCGGGAAAACCTCGCCGTCGAGGAAGACGAGGAACGCGTGCAACCGATCAGGCTGACGATCGAGCCGCTCGCCGAGCGGGGCAATGGTGAGCCGCTTTACCTTGTCCTCTTCGAGCCGTCGGGACCGACGCAGGCCCGATCCGATGAGGCCGGCGGAAGTCGTGACAGCGACAGCACCGCCGATCTCGAGCGGGAACTGCGCGATGTAAGAGAGCGTCTCCAATCCACCATAGAGGAATACGAGACCGCCCTTGAAGAGGTGAAATCCTCGAACGAGGAACTTGTCTCCGTCAATGAAGAGTCGCAATCCACCAATGAGGAACTTGAAGCGTCCAAGGAAGAGATGCAGTCGCTCAACGAAGAGCTCAACACGATCAATGCGGAGTTGACCAGCAAGATAGAACAACTCGATCACGCCAACAGCGATCTGCGGAACCTGTTCGAAAGCACCGACATCGCGACCATTTTCCTCGACCGCAGTCTTGTGGTGCGGACCTTCACGCCGGCGGCTTCGTCCTTCTTCAGCCTGCGCCCCTCCGACGTCGGCCGGCCGTTGACTGATTTGTCGAGCCAACTCGATTATCCCGAGTTGAAGCAGCACATCGACAACGTGTTCGAGACAGGCGAGACCCTGGATCATCATCTTGCGCGCGATGCCAGGGGTCTGTTTCACATGGTCCGTATCAACCCCTATCGGGACAAGGGCAACAGGATACAGGGCGTCGTGGTGACACTGGTCGACGTTACCACCCTGGCGCGGGCGGAAGAGCATCAGCAGGTACTCATCTCGGAGCTCAACCATCGCGTCAAGAATATGCTGGCGGTGATCGCCAGCATTGCCAACCGCACGCGGGACAGTTCCGATACGAAGGAAGAGTTCGTGGACGCGCTGATCGGTCGGCTGCACGCCATGTCCCGCGCCTACGGACTGCTGACCCGCGAGAGGTGGAAGGAGGCTTCGGTCAAGGAATTGCTCCATCAGGAACTCGAACCGTTCGGCATCGAACGGATCGACCTCGATGGCGACGACGTAAAACTCGGCCCGCAACAGGGCCTTTCCCTCAGTATGGCGATCCACGAACTGGCCACCAATGCGGCCAAGCATGGCGCCTTGTCCAAGCCCCAAGGCAGGATCGGCGTCAAATGGGAGATGGATGGCGACAGTTTCACGCTCGGCTGGCGCGAAAAGGACGGCCCTCCAGTCAATGAGCCGTTGAACGATGGCTTTGGCCTGAACCTGTTGAAGGGGGAAATCGGCTACAGGCTCGGCGGCCATGTCGAGACCTCCTTCCGCAAGAACGGTCTCGAGATCCAGATCGCCTTTTCGGCAAACCATAAGGACGCGACATGAGCGATAGATCGCGCGTTCTGGTGGTCGAGGACGAGTGGCTGATCGCGGAGGACGTCGCGTCTGAGCTGCGTGCAGCGGGCTATCCGGTGGTCGGCCCTGTTTCGTCCGTTGCCGCCGCGCTTCAACTTGTCGAGGCGGACAAGGTCGATGTGGCGTTGCTGGATATTCAACTCAACGCTGAAACGAGCCTGCCGGTCGCGGAAGTCTTGCTGGCCCGCGGCACTCCGTTTGCCTTCGTAACGGGATTTGGGGAGCGCGATGTTCCAGCCCCGTTTCGAAGCTGCAAATTCGTGGCAAAGCCCGCAAGCGAAACGGACATCCTCACCGCCGTGGCGGAGCTCGCGTCGCTTCGCGCAGCCAGGAAACAGTCGTGATTTAAAGCCTGTCGTGATCAATCCAACGGATTACGAAGGACGGACCGATCTCGCCATTCTGGAACCGTGGCCAAAAGCGGATCTCCCGTTCAGGCGTGAACAACTCGAAGACGTCAAAGTGGAACAACTGGCGTCGATTGGTGTTCGGTATCGTGTGGCGTCATTGCTCCCCCCGATTGACGCGGCACGATCGGGTTCCCCTCAACCTGATCAGCCCGCGCACTCCCCGGCCGGGAAGCGCGGGCTTTCCGTCAGGAGCGGTCATGTTTTGAACCAGGTGGAACAACCTACCCGTTCGGCAGTTCGGCGCGCAGGAGGAACCACCAAATGCATTATGCCGATGAAATCGCGCTCAGGCGCGTGAAGATGCTGGTTGAACAATATGTTCTCGCCAGAAGCAGAAGGTATGATTTCGTGTCGACCGAGCTGGCATGCAAGGCCATTCGTCGGGTGGTTCGGAGCCCCATAGAAGATGCCGAACTGGATCATCTGCTGGCCCGGAGTGCGGTCAAACAGGGGCTTTCGGTGCGGTTCGACCGCGTAGGCCACTTGGAGGCTGCTTCAGCCGAGTTCACCGAGGAAAAGCCGGCATGAGAGCGGCGTTGTCAATATGTGTGGTCGCGGCGTTCCTTGCCTTGGCGGGCTGCAACGACAATGCCGACCCTGTCAAATCCAAGACAGATACGATGAACAGCCAGCCGGTCGACAAGAACCCGACGACGGATACCGATCCGACGCCACAGTCCAGTACTGGCGGGGACCAGCAGGGCACGCAACCCAAGCAGCCGGCATTGCCGAAGCGATCTGGCGGTTAGGGGTCAACCGGCGGTCAGGGTTGACGCCGCTGCCTGTTCAGGATTTTGCCGCCAGCCAAAATGGTGGGCGAGGTGGAAAGGGGATGCCCCTCTGGTCTCGGTCATATATCAGCCGATAATTCTTACCGGGACCGACTTCGCGGCCGGCACGTGAGCCTTCTTGGCGCGATGCCAGAGCGGCACCAGGGGATTGAGCTCTGGATAATAGCCGGCGCAGTTGCCTTGAGGCACGGAATAAGGTGTCACGCGCAAGCCACGCACGCGCCGCTCCACGCCGTCATCTGCATGGGTTTCGAGATCGACCTGCTGCCCCGCGCTCAACCCGAACCGCTGGATGTCGGCCTCGTTCATCAGCAAGACCATGCGTGTGCCATGGATGCCGCGCAGCCTGTCATCATAACCGTAGACGGTTGTGTTGAACTGGTCATTGGAACGCACCGTCATCAGCGTCAGGACCTTGCGCCCCGATATATCGATGTCGGGGTTCGTCTCGAGCGTCGTCGGCAGCTTGAAATTGGCCTTCTTGTTCGGCGTCTCCCAAACTCGTTTCGATGCCTTGATGTCGCGATGAAAGCCTCCAGGCGCCAGGAACCGTTTGTTGAACTGGCGAAAATGTTGTGGGAAGCAGCGCTCGATCTCGTCGCGAATGCGCGAGTAGTCGGCAACCCACTCGTCCCAAGGGATTGAACTCGAGCCCGGCACGGTGGCCTTGGCCAGCTCGGCGACGATCTTCGGCTCTGAAAGCAGATTTGGCGAAGCTGGCGGGCGTGATCCAAACGAGCCATGGATACAGGCGGTGGAATCCTCCATGGAAACGGTTTGATCGCCGCTTGCCTGCCGGTCTCTCTCCAGCCGCGACAGGCAGGGCAACAGATAAGTTACCGCCCCAGGGATGAGATGACTGCGGTTGAGTTTGGTCGCGATTTCGACATGCAGGCCCAATCGCCGCCAAGCCTTCTCGACCAGGCCGGTTTCGGGCACGGCGCGCACGAAATTGCCGCCTAGGCCGACAAAGCCCTTCACCGAGCCAGCAATGACACCTTCGCAGGTCTCGACCGTATCGAGGCCCTTTTCACGCGGAGGCTCGAAAGCATAGAATTCGGCGAATTTGTCGAGCGGAACGAGCTCAGGCTTTTCAGATATGCCGACGGTGCGCTGGCCCTGGACGTTGGAGTGACCACGTAGCGGCGAAATGCCGGCGCCGGGTTTTCCCATGTTGCCGCGCATCAGCAGCAGGTTGCACAGCATCTGGACGTTCTCGGTGCCGTGCCTGTGCTGCGTCAGACCCATCCCATAATTACCGATCACCGCATTGGAGCGGCCGTAGACTTCTGCCACATGCTCCAGATCCGCTCGCGCGATGCCCGACCGTGTGACGATGTCGTCCCACTTGGCAGCGCGTAAATAGGCTTCGAAATCAGCAAAACCGTGCGTGTGTTCAGCGACGAACTCGACATCGAGGACGCGCAAATTTCCATTCTCCCGAGCCGCGTCGTCGAGTGCCAGCACCGCCTTGGCAATCCCGGTCATCGCTGCAATGTCGCCGCCGCTGCGGACCTGGAAGAAGTCGCTGGACATCTTGGTGCCGGGGCTTGGCGACAACATTTCGACGGGGTCCTGCGGATTCTTGAAACGCCTAAGCCCTCGCTCCGGCAAGGGGTTGAATGTGAACACCGGCACGTCACGCTGGCGAGCCTCCTGCAGCGGGTGCAACAGCCGCGGCGCCGTCACGCCGGTGTTGTGGCCGAAGAAGAACATCATGTCGCATTTGGAAAAGTCTTCGAGCTGCACGGTCCCAACCGGCGAGCCGATCGACTCGGGAAGCCCGACCGAGGTTGATTCGTGACACATGTTGGAAGAGTCGGGCAGATTCGACGAACCGTAGATGCGGGCGAAGAGCTGATACATGAACGACGCTTCGAGCGAGGCCCGGCCCGATGTGTAGAAGACGACCGACTTCGGATCGAGCCGCCGAAGTTCCATGCCGATCTCGGCAAAGGCTTCATCCCAGGAGATCGGCTCATAGCGGTCGTTGACAGCGTTGTAGCGCAGCGGATCGGTGAGCCTGCCTTGCTTTTCCAGGTCGCGATCCGGCCAATCGAGCAGTTCGGTGACCGAATGTCGTGCGAAGAAGTCGGGGCCGCAGCGCAGCTTCGTCTGATCCCACATGGTGGCCTTGGCGCCATTTTCGCAAAACTCGAAGGGTCGCGGCTCCGCTGGCTTGGCCCATGAGCAGGAAACGCACATGTAGCCGTCCGCCTTGTTCTGCTTGAGCAGCGTGCTCCATATCCCAGACATCAGCAGGCCTTCGCCATATGCCTTGCGGATCAGGGAGGACAGGGATCCCCACCCGCCCGTCGGGTGGTCGTATTTCTTGATTTCGACACGATCGGTAACGGCGGGTTTCATCGCGGGTCGTCCTTGCGAAAGCCATTACCAAACCTCGCCCCTGCTTGATTGTTCCCGATTGTGCGAAACGAACGTCGCTGGTGCAATTTGGCCGCCCTCAATCCTCGCTTGCCAGGCCAGTACGGGCGACCATCGGTGTCTCGGCATCGGTTCGCACCTGCTGTGGAACTATTTTGGTCATTAGCTGTTCGGCAAGGGAAGGGAGCAGCGCGATGGAGCGACGCAACGCGGTAATTTCGCTGGTGATAGCCGCCGTCATTATCGTCGGATTCCTGATCGGCTTTCATTACGTTGATATGGGCTGGCGCACCTCGCCCCTGAAACGAGCGCCTGAGCAGAACCAGGGGGGTAACGCTCCGGCGGATACCTCACCGGCCGCGGGCATCCAGAAAAATCCCAAGGAAAATACAGAAATGCCGGGGCAGCAGTGATTGACGGCTTTCTAGCAACAGCAGCTTGGCTCAGCAGGGACGCTATCTTTCATATGAACTCAGACGAGAGGACGTTGTGTGTCAGATCCCTCCGTTCTGATCCTGATGTATTTTCTTCTCCCCGTCTGGTTGGTCGCCGGTTTTGCCGACTGGCTCTGCCATCGCGCGTCGCATATCGAGTCGACCGCGGGCGCCAAGGAATCGCTGATCCATCTCGTGATGTTCGCCGAGGTCGGCGTGCCATTGCTTGCCGCCATGTTCCTCGATGTGAACGCCCTCGTCGTAGCCGTCATGATCGTCACCTTCTTCATTCACGAGGCGACGGCGATCTGGGATGTGCGCTACGCCACAACGGCGCGCACCGTAAATGGGGCTGGTCAGCGTCGTCTCCCTCCATTGGGGACGTTGCTTGCACTGTTCGGGACAGGACGGCAAACCGCACGTTTTGATCTTGCCTGGAGATCGCAGCCGCTGCCGGTGACTTATATCGTCTGCGTGATGGTCGTGATCCTGCTTTTCGAATTGCTGCCTTATCTGGAAGAATTCGTCAGGGGTTCCGTGCCAATGCCGGCAGGCTGATCCCGCCGAAAGCCGGACGCGACCCGGGCCAGACGACATTGCGGTGACGCGCCTATCGGAAACGACGTCTGCAACCGTCTGGGCGCGTCCTGCGCGGAACATCTCCGCTTTGCTGGCCATTATCAGAGGGTGAGAGCACGGACATGGAGTGTGCTGATGGGCATCCTTTCCGATCTGGACAAGAAGCTGACCGACAACATGTATGAGCATGGCAGCGAGCTTACCGATGCCGTTGCGGATCTGCCGCGGGCGATCGTCGAAACCGTCGACCGGCTGATGCCCTTCATTCAGCCGGAAGCGCGCGAGGCGGTAAGATGTCAGGTCCTCGGCCTAATCCACGAATACAGGATCGAGAATCCCGCAGGCGCGAGCGAGCAGGGTTGAACGAACCGGCATGGTCTATCGAATGAGGCTCGGGTCGGCTGACATTGCTCCCTTTGCCACGTTCCATTTCTCGCCATCCGCGCCCGCGCGGCGTTCGATTGACCGGCATGCGGCGCACTCCAGATCAACTTATGATTTGCTTCGGTCGTGGGGAGACTGTTCTTGTGGCGCATCAAGTGCCGGCTTTGGCCTTCGGTGGCCGTCATCTAAGGCTGGATTAGATTACCGGTGGCCGTTGGTCTGGGCGTTTCGACGGGATGCTCGTGCCATGGCCGCCACCAAACGACGGCTGCAATGAACAGCGGCCAATTGCTGCCGGGCCGCGGTTCGGTTCGCACAATGCTTCTGCTAGGATAGTGCTATCTGGTCTCGCTTCGGCGGGCCCACGCCATGCTTCGTGCCTGCTGCGTGATAGATGAGTCCATGTGATGGAAGCAGTTCAACCGCGGCCTGGCTCCGCTGCCCGAATGGCCGTCCGGCGCCCAGTAATTGTAGACACCCCAACAAGCATTGCCCGTGCGCCGCGGCAATTCGCTTGGAGCGCGCTATTTTCCTCAGTGCAGCTGTCGCCACGGTCCTAATCGCCGAACTAGCGAACGAGTACGACTTCCATCTCAGCTGCACGGTACGACTGAATGGAGGCGCAAAGTCGCCATGCGATAGGCCAGGACCGGGCTTCTTCTCCCGATCTGGCACACTTTAACGCCAAGTTGGAAGGATGAGATCGTGTGGTGGTGCATGGTATACCAGGCAGCGAAGCTTGAGGCACCGGCGACGTGAATGGGAGATACCGCAATGAAGGACAAAGCTGGTCGCGACTGAGCCCGGACTGAAGGCTGCGGCTCCCTCGCCCCCGCACGCTACCAGCCCTGGCGGGCATACCATTCGTCGATATCGCGACGAACTCGGTCCTTCTCGGTACCGTAGCGCTCCTGGATCTTGCCTTCTAGCTGGTCGCGCTTGCCGCCGATGCGGTCGAGATCGTCGTCGGTAAGCTTGCCCCACTGCTCCTTGACCTTGCCCTTAACCTGCTTCCAGTTCCCTTCCACGCGGTTCCAATCCATGCTCGGAAGTCTCCTTGTTGAACACGAGGGCAAACGGCTGCAGGGCGCAGATGTTCCGGTGCAGAGTGAACTGCCGCTGGTTTTATTTTTGGAACATTTCTGAGCTTGCGATTTGGGAATGAGACGGCGGGCAGTCCCCGCACCCTCGCAAAAGGCGGCTTGCGGGACCGGGTTCCAGAGCCAGCACCGGGCCCCCTGGCTCTTCCCGCCGCGGGCGGAGCCTAGGATTGAAGCTTGTACCTCAAAAATCCATCGTCTCTGTTGGTACCGCGGTGTCTCGAGTTTGCCGGCTTCAGTCCGCAGGGCGCCAGACGATCCTATTCTGAGAATCTGAGACTCGAAGCCTGCCGATCCGCAAGTGTTCTGATCTGAGGCGGCTCGTCCCAAGCAAATGCTGACACCTTCGATGTCGGGTAAATGTTTCGCTTGTAGGAGCGATTTTGTTGGTCGTGTCCCATCAAGTGGTGTAGCTGGCGGTTACGAAGCCGCTCGCGAGCGCGCCGTTAGTAGCGCTGTAGCGAGTGAGCGGCGTGTCGGTGGTCATCGGCGTTTTCCGGTAGGGTTTGGTTGTTGACGCCAACCCCATTTCGGAAGGACCACCGATGACCGACGACATGATGAACCTGCGCACGCTCGTGGAGAAGACCCCGGATGCCGATCTGCTGCGCGAGATGATCGGCTTTGCCGCCGAGCGGAAGCGCCCCGGCCGTGACAAGCCTGCCGCATCCAAGCTTCCATTGCGGCTTGCAGGGCGCGGCGCATCTTGTCCGAGATGCTGGCCGTGAGCCGCCGTGGCTGTTGGCTGACATCGGACCTTTCGTCCTGACACTAATGCGCAAACTGTCGTGTTACGATCTGATGGCGCTAGGTCACCGATCTGACGGTTCTCAAAACAGATGAGGAGAGTTGCTACGTCCAGAATCAATCCCGCGCCTTGCTCTTTCACCCCGGCAGCGCAGTTGTCGCCCGGTCGTGGCAACTGCACTCGGCACAGGGCCGCCGGGCCAAGACCCAGAACGGTCCAATCAATTGCGAATGCTGATTAATGTGCACAAGGCAGCATACGTCCTTAGGTGAAAACCGCGGCCTCGGTCGGGAGACCGAGGCCGCATCGCCAGTTTTTGGCACGCGAACCGAGAGTATGCGAGGCGCCTCAGGCGGCCGCCTGCAAGGCCCGCTCGTTCGCGCCGCTTTCGCCCAGCTTAGTAAGGGTTTCGTCGGTGGCGGATTCTTCCTTGAGAGTCTGGCGCAGCAAGGGCAGCGCATCCTTCAGGCCCAGTTGCTCCGCCCACGCAATCAGCGTGCCGTAGCGCGCCATTTCATAGTGCTCGACCGACTGGGCAGCCGCCACGAGGCCCGCGTCGAGTGCCGGCTCGTTCTTGTATTCCTCGAGGATTTCCGAACCCTCTTCGATGATCCCGTCGATTGCGGGACACGTCTTGCCCCGGGCCTGCTTGCCTAGCATTTCAAAAACTTGCTCGAGCCGGTCGACCTGACCTTCCGTCTCGGTGCGATGCTTTTCGAAGGCTGCGCTCACCTCTTCCGATTGCGCCGCCTTGGCCATCTTCGGCAGCGTCTTTAGAATTTTCTTTTCCGCATAGTAGATGTCTTTCAGGCCATCCACGAACAGGCTTTCCAGGCCGTTCGCAGCGCCGAACGAACTGTTCTTCACCATCAATGTCTCTCCTTCGGTTGGCTTGCTGTTCCAAACAGAACGGCGTTCGCCCAGTGTTCAAAGTTAGCGAAATTCGAGGAAGGCGTTTCGACTTCCTCGAGCAACCAGAACCGACAGAGTCAAGCGACGTTCCCGGCGAAATATTTTGTGATCTTCTACTCGACGAGGCACGGGGTCGGGCTGGGACGGTGATCACTTCGGGGGCGCTCGCCGCCGCGCGGAAAGATTTGGTCTATCATGGTGAGCGCGGCACTTGGCCCGGCAGGGACCAGCAGATCCTGGGCGGCGACCTTCCGAGATGCGGCAAACGCAATTGCCAGACGGCATATGCCGTCATGCGTCGTCGACCCGCCGACCAAATGCGCTAGCTGTAACGGGAAAATAGCGCAATTCACCGAAACCGGCTGTCTCGGACGGTGTATGATCGTCGGCAGCCTGATGACGCTGCTGGTCTCGCAGGTCTGATGGCGGAAAGGCTGAGTTGCCGCCTCATCCGATCGGCCGCGCTCCTGGCCGGGGGACGGGAAACGAATGCAATGGGAGGCGCCAGATCAGCTGAACGAACCTTGTCTATTCTGTCCTTGATCTGGGTGACTAGACCTTTGGAACGAAAGCCGGTTCCGGGAATTGGTATTCGTCTCGACAATACAGGAGGTTGCCATGGGACGCGGTATATTGCTTTGGCTGCTGGGAGTTCCAATCCCGATAATCATTCTGCTCATGCTGTTCGCACGCTAGGAGCGTCAGATGAACCCTGTAATTGCTGACATTGAAGTTTCCGGCTCAAGGGAGTCGTCGTCATCAGCCGTGAGCTGGGCCCCGATCATTGCGGGCGCTTTTGCTGCGTCGACGCTGACGATAATCCTGATGCTGATCGGCTCGGGACTGGGACTGACGATGATTTCACCCTGGACCGGCGCAAGCGCGTCGGTCACCACTTTCGCGGTTTCGGCCGCCGTATGGCTGGTCGTGGTACAATGGCTGTCGGCCGGGTTAGGCGGTTATCTTACCGGCCGCCTGCGCACAAAATGGGTCGGCGTTCACGATGATGAAGTCTACTTTCGCGATACCGCGCACGGCTTCCTTGCCTGGGCCTTAGCAACGCTGCTGGTTGCGGGGGTCTTCGGCTCGGCTTTATCGGCAACAGTCGGGGCGGATGTGCAGGCCACGTCCAACGTCGTCTCGGGCATGGCTGCGGGCGCTACTTCGGCCGTCACGAATGCCGCGGGCGGCGCGGGTGACAATGACAGCTTGGGCTACTTCGTCGATGCGCTGTTCCGGCCAGCCAATAGCGGAACCGCCGCTCCTGCTGGCCAGAACGATGCCGGCGCGACCGCCCAGGCGACCCACATCCTTGTCGCGAGCGCTTCCAGGGGAGGGGTATCGGCCGACGACAAGACTTATCTTGCGAAACTGGTCGCATCCCGCACCGGGCTTTCGGAGGCCGATGCCGCAAAGCGCGTAGGCACGGTTCTCGCAGGAATAGAAGACGCCAAGAACAAGGCGAAGGCCGCCGCGGACACTGCCCGAAAGGCAAGCGCCACTTTTGCGCTGGTCGGCGCCCTTTCGATGATCGTGGGTGCTTTCATCGCCGGCGTTGCCGCGGCACTTGGCGGCAATCAGCGCGATGAAGACGCGGCCCGCCACTGACCGCCAGCTACCTTGCTGGGTTGCCTGATCAAATTCGCCCGTCGGCTTGCCGGCGGGCGCTCGTCTTTGGTGGAACGTGGTAGTCGAAATCAAGGTCGGCTGGTCGAGAGTCTCCGCCTGAGCGAACGTGCTGTGGTGATGTAAGTTGGCCAGCCTCGGCGCCTCGATATCGCCATACCTGTTCTATTCCTCCGGGGCCATCGAGGACCAGTGGGACAAGAGCTATCTCCGTGCCAATCGGGCCATAGCGGGACTGGGATGGCGTTCGGGGGGACCATTTCGGTAGGCGTGCTGATCGTGGCCGCCCTCATGCTGGCGACGCACGGCTTCGACCAGGTGGAGGACTATCACCAGTTGCCGTTGATGCTGATCCCAGTATTCGGCTTGTGGGGTTTCGTCCTGCTCATAGCCTCTCTCGCCATTACCTGCCTCGGCGCTGCTCTCGAAGTCGAGCTGCAGAGGCTTACCTCGTGGCTCAAGGTTTCGGCTGGACGTGGGGCGAGGATCGCAAGCCGCGCGACAACCCAGGGTTCAGCGCGGTGTACACGGTATCGTTGTTTCTTGCCGCTATCCCCATCATGCTTGGTCTCGATCCGCTGAGGCTCACCATCTTTTCCATGGCGCTGACGGCGGCCAGCTTGCCGATGACCGTGGTTCCACTGCTGTTTCTGCTGAACGACGCTATGTCGGCGCGCATCGCAACGGTATTTTCTCCAATGCCGCGGTCATCTTCATGATCGCGCTCGGCTTTGTGCTGGCTGTGGTGACGATTCCGCTGCAGATATTCGGAGGCACATGATGAAATTGCTGCGTGATCTCCTGGACAAGCAGGTGGTTGACCGCGAACAGGTCAAGGCAAGATCGATGGGCTGGTGGCGGAGTTGCGGCAGGGCAAGCCGCCAAGGATCGTTGCGATCGAACTTGGCTCCATCACTTTGGCGCGCCGCCTCGGCGCAGGACCCGGGCGGTGGATGGCGCAACTCGCGGCAAAGCTGGGCGGCAAGCGCCATGGCGAGCCGCATCGGATCGCCTGGCACAAGGTGCAGGATATCGGTATCGATATCGAGTTCAATGTGGATGTGCGTCAGACGTCGATCTTCGCCTGGCAGGACTGGCTGCGCGATCATGTCATCGGACGCATCCCGGGAGCTTGATGATGACCAACGTCAATCTCGAACATCTAGCTGGGCGATGCGTTCTATCGCAACGAGGCAAGAGCATCGGCTACATCGAGGAAATCTGCGCCGAACGGGATGACGACGATTTCGTCGCGTGGCGGTGCTCGATCTGTTTCGGCTGCGCCGCCGTGATGGTCTGTACCGCATCCCTTGGGACAAGCTCGACATCCGACCCGGCGCGCCCGCGGCTGCTGTGCCCGATGACCGAACTCTCTGGCATGAAGAGCGCACCCGATCTTCGCGAATAGGTCATCGCCGCGCATCGTCGTGAATTTTCAGCGCAGCATGCTCGCGGCCAGAAAAACCGCGGCTGCCACCAAAACGACAGCTGCTATGACCAAGAGCGGCCAGTTGCCGCGAGGCCGCAGTTCCGGTTCGCCTTCGATCGGCCGCATCGCATTGGCGAAGCTGGCGTCGTTCTCGAATTTTGGCCGGGAACGTGGCGGCTCTGCTTCAGCTACCGGATTTTGTGTGTCGGCCGCCTCGGCGTCGGTTTCCAGCGGGGCAATGGCGGGATCGAATCCCGGCGTTTTGTCCTGCGTCGCTCCCGCCTGAATCTCTCCTCTGGCAGAGGCAGGAGTAGGATTTGACATCTTCGCCATGACCTCTCTCTTTCCAATTTCCAACCGAACTCTGCCAAATCCGCGGCGGAGGTTTGCAATGCCTAGATTTGCTCAAGCAGGATCCTGGCGTCCTTGGCCGCAACGATGAACGCCTGTCTCGCGACCTTTGGATCTTTTTCGCCACGCATCACGGCGAGGCACGCCCTGATCGCGGCAAGACACATTTCGGATGTCGGCTTTGGCCAGTCCCGCAGCAGCACTTCAGCGGCATCGGACACCGGGACGACAACCCTGTCTCGTTCAATTCGGCCCGGTTGAATGACGACCGTTTTTCTGAAACGGCCTGTAAGCACCTGCCCCTCCGAGACCTGCCCCTGTCACTTTACGAAGCCTGCCGAAGGAGACGGCGTCGCGCAGACCGCTCCCAACTCTGCGACCGTCGATTTGTTCCCGCGCACCCGGCGTTTGGAATGGCGGCGCCTGGAAACCGCTTGCCTCCACGGCGGTCTTTGGCGCCGCCTGGTCCGCCATCGTGTCATCTGGACGCGGGGAACAAAGCGCATTTTGGCTTGTTAGGAACGCAGCGAAAATTCGCTCACTGATAAAGGATAAAGCCGATGAAAACACGACACCTTCTTGCCGCCTTCGCCACTGCTTCCGTTGTTCTCGCAATGCCTGCCTTCGCTGCCGACAGTGCCCAGGATTTTGTCGACAAGGCTGCCGTAGGCGGCAAGTTCGAGGTCGATTCGAGCCAGATTGCCCTGGGCAAGACCCAGGACCAGCGCATCAAGGATTTTGCTCAGATGATGATCCGTGACCACGGCGCCGCCAACGCCAAGCTGGAAGCGGTCGCCAACCAACAAAAATTGAAAGTACCGGCAGCGCTCGACGCCCAGCACCAAGCGGATCTGGACAAGCTCAAGAACGCGCAGCAGCCGATCGATCCACTCTATGTCGACATGCAGCGCAAGGCGCATGACGACGCAGTCAAGCTGTTTGAAGATTATGCCAGCGGTGGTGACAACGCGGCACTCAAGACTTTCGCCCAGCAGACGGTCGGTACGCTGAAGATGCACCAGCAGACGATCGAAAAGATCGCCGCCGGGCAGGATGACATCACCGGAGCGACAACGCCGGCGGTGAAGACCGACAATACTCCGAACGCCGCCGCTCTCGTGCCGGGCGCAAACAGCTTCACCGAAGCCCAGGCCAAGAGCCGTATCGAGAATGCGGGATATAAAAACGTGTCGAAGCTTACCAAGGACGACCAGGGCATCTGGCGCGGTCAGGCCGCCAAAGGAGGCGAAAACCTCAACGTTGGGGTCGATTACCAGGGCAACGTCGTTGCAAGCAAGTGAGCATGGATCAGGAGAAATCACATGAAAACGGTAACCGGACTTTTCGACAATTATGACGACGCAGCCGATGCGGTCGGCGAGCTCGAGGCGACGGGCGTTCCGCATTCCAATATCAGCATCGTCGCCAATAACTCGGATGACTGGTACGACACAAACCGTTCCGAGGCCGCCGAAGATGCGGGCAGCGGTGCGGGAATCGGAGCTGTGGTCGGCGGTGCCGGGGGCCTGCTCACGGGGCTTGGCGTCATGGCCATCCCTGGTGTTGGCCCCGTGGTCGCGGCCGGATGGCTCGCCGCCACCGCCGTGGGAGCGGTGGCCGGTGCCGTCGCCGGTGGGGCGGCCGGCGGCATCATCGGCGCCCTGACGGACTCGGGCGTGCCCGAGCGCGATGCACACGTGTATGCGGAAGGTGTACGCCGCGGCGGCACCCTGGTGACGGCCAAGGTGCAGGACGAGCTCGTGCCGAACGCCGAGGAGATCTTGGGTCAGTCCCGATCGGTCGACCTGACTGAACGCCGCAGGATGTACGAGGCCGACGGCTGGACCGGCTTCGACGTCAATGCAGGCGAATACGTGCCAGGCGAGATCGACCGCGACCGGGGACGCGCAATCAATCGACGCTGAAACCGAATCCGCGGACGAGGTCGGGAAACTGGACCTGATCCTGCTGCGGCACCGAATGTAGCCCTCGATCCTGCTTCGTTATGACGGAGCGCTACGATCGAACCCATCTCGACGGAATCGGGTTGGGTTCGATCTCACTTGTGGGGAGCCGTAGGCACGGCGAAGAGGCAGGCGTGAGCCTCTGCCTTTTTCTGCCTTCTACGGAATCGGCCCTGCACGATCCTTCAGTGACGGAACGGACGGGCCGCCCGCAATAGATGTCATTAAATCAGCTTTGCCGCTCTTAAATGCGTACATCACTGGGGATGCCGATTTCATGGCAGAATTTCCACTTATCACCGACATCCATATTTCCAAGCCCGGCTCTTTTACAACCAAAACATTGCGGACACGTTTGTCTTACGGTCCGCAACCAGGAGGAGGATGCCGTGAACGGAATAATCTATCTTGTCGGCCTCGTGGTGGGCGTTTTGTTCATTCTGTCACTTTTTGGACTTCGGTAAGATCATGGCCAAAATAGCCCCGACGGAAAGCGTTGCAGTGACCCCAAAAGGGGCTACATCGTCCTATCTTGAATGGGGAGGCATATTCGGCGGGGGTGTCATTGCTTGCGCCACTTCAGTGGTTCTTTTGCAATTCGGGTCAAGTGCTGGTTTGGGGCTGGGTTCTCCAACTCTTCCCAACGGGGGCGCCTCTTGGAATGTGCTCGTGGCCGGGCTGTGGGTAGTTATCGTCGCCATAGCAAGTTCCGCAGCCGGCGGTTATGTAGCTGGACGAATGCGCACGCGCTGGGAAGATAGCAACCAAAGCGAAAGCGAATTCCGCGATGGCATACACGGCATCGCAGTCTGGGCTCTAGCGACACTCGGAGCAGCGTTTTTCTTGGCGATGATTGCTGGCCACGGCGCGGCCGCCATAGCCAATCCCGCTGTCAACGAAAGCACGATGCGCCTTTCAGCCCATATAGCTGCCATATTTGGCTTTGCGACTGCTGCAGGCTCCGCGCTTGGCGCTGCGGCAGCATGGTTTGCAGCGATTTCCGGGGGTGAACACCGCGATGAGGGAATCGCTTTTCACCACGTCGTGCCGGTGTTGTTGCGCAAGCGCTAGGCCGCGGCATCTGTTTCTGTGGGGATATCTGTGGGGTAGCGGAAATGCCGTGTTGCTAACCCATTGTTTTGACTGGTCGGAGTGGCAGGATTTGAACCTGCGACCCCCTCGTCCCGAACGAGGTGCGCTACCAGGCTGCGCTACACTCCGTGACCAGACCGCGGGCTTATAGCCGCCACACTTCGTTCCTGCAAGCGGCATTGGCAGCACTTCTGTCGCATTTCGTGCGCTTTCGTCGGGCAGTGCCGGAAAGCCCGGATTTCCATCCGGGATAAACGCGGCTTAAAGCCTTGTGTGCTAAGCCGCTGCGTCGATAGATTGTGTTTCTGCAGCCTGGAGCTCTGCTGTCTTGCCCCCAAAAATCGTTGGTGAAGCATGGCCCAACAGCTTCGAATTCGAAACCGCGGCGCTGATCAAGGCATCCGGTTTTCGGGAATACGATGCGCGCTGGTGGTTCGGCCATCCCGGTTCGACGGTGCCGCCCGAACTTAACCTGATCGGCGTTCAGGCGCTGGGTATGGGGTTGGGCACGATGATCCGCCGTCTCGGCGTTGGACCCGACATCGTCACCGGACATGATTTCCGTTCCTATTCGCTTGGCATCAAGCTGGCATTGGTTTCCGGACTCATGGCGGCCGGCGCACGGGTGAAGGACATCGGCCTGGCGCTGTCGCCGATGGCCTATTTCGCGCAGTTCGCGCTGGAGACGCAGTCGGTGGCGATGGTCACTGCCTCGCACAACGAAAATGGCTGGACCGGCGTCAAGATGGGTGCGGCGCGGCCGCTGACCTTCGGGCCCGAGGAGATGAGCGCGCTGAAGGCGATCGTGCTGGCCGGCGATTTCGACCTTACAGGCGGCGGCTCTTATGATTTCGTCCGCGATTTTCGCGCCACCTATCTCGACGACCTGACCAGGGGCAAGCGCTTAACACGAAAGCTCAAAGTGGTTGCCGCTTGCGGCAATGGCACTGCCGGCGCCTTTGCACCTGACGCGCTGGAACGGATCGGCTGCGAAGTGATCCCGCTTGATGTCGAGCTTGATCATACGTTTCCAAACTACAATCCCAATCCGGAAGACATGGAGATGCTGCATGCCATCAGGGACAAGGTGCTGGAGACGGGGGCCGATGTCGGGTTGGGCTTCGATGGCGACGGCGACCGCTGCGGCGTCGTCGACAATGAAGGCAACGAGATCTTTGCCGACAAGGTCGGCGTCATGCTCGCGCGGGATATTTCGCGGCTCCATCCGGGTTCGACCTTCGTGGTCGACGTCAAGTCGACCGGACTGTTCAACACCGACGCGGTGCTGCGCGCCAATGGCGCGGCTACCGACTACTGGAAGACCGGCCATTCCTACATCAAGCGCCGCGTTGCCGAACTCGGCGCGGTCGCCGGCTTCGAAAAGTCAGGTCATTTCTTCTTCAACCCTCCGATCGGGCGCGGTTATGACGACGGGTTGGTCACGGCAATCGCCATCTGCCAGATGCTGGACCGCAACCCGGCCAGTTCGATGGCCGATCTCTACCGTGCGCTGCCGCTCACCTTCGGCACGCCCACCATGTCTCCGCACTGCGCGGACGAGGTGAAGTACGGCGTCGTCGAACGGGTGGTTTCCGATTTTCAGGCGATGCAGCGGGACGGTGCCAGTTTCGCCGGCCAGAAGATCGTTGACCTCGTCACCGTCAATGGCGTGCGCGTCGTTGCCGAGGACGGCACCTGGGGTCTGGTGCGCGCCTCGTCGAACAAGCCGGAACTGGTCGTGGTCGTCGAAAGCCCGGTCTCGTCCGAGCGTCGCCGGCAGATGTTCGATGCCGTCGACGCCGTGCTGCGCCGCAGTCCGGAAGTCGGCGCCTATAACCAGACTTTCTAGTTCAGCGTTCTGGCTAGTTCAGCGTTCTGGCGCTTTGGTCGTCAGAACGCTCCAGTCGAACGCGCGCGCCCAGTCGGCAAAGCCGTGCCAGCGCACCTCCGGAAATTCCCTGTGCAAGCTGGCGATGTCGACGTCGTAGCCGACGCGGTCGAACCATTCGAACATCAGCGCAGCGTCCTCGCTTTGCTGACGAGCAACCGCGATCGGTATTTCCTGATAGCGGATCGGATGGCCGATGGCGCCGGACAGGATTGCGGCCTGTTCTTCGCCCGACAATTCGTCGCCGGCGAAATCGAAGCGCTTGCCGAATACCCGTTCCCGCCGCTCGGCGAGGGCGGCTACGAAAGCGCCGATATCCGCCAGGGCGACCAGTTGAAGCACCCGCTTGGGCGGCATCGCGAAGGCATGGATGCCTTGGTTGAGCGCACCGATCGACCACGGCGCAACGGCATTCTCCATGAAGGCCACCGGCGCGCTGATCGAATAGGGAACGCCGAGCTGCTCGATATACCGCTCGACCAGATATTTGCTTTCGAAATGCGGGATGCCTGTCTTCTTGTCGGCGTCGGCAACGGAGGAATAGATCAGGTGTCCGACGCCGGCGGTCTTCGCAGCATCGGCGGCAAGGATCCCCAGACGGGTCTCCTCCTCGAGGCCGGCTTCATAGCTGTTGCCCATCAGGAACATGGTGTCGACGCCTTTTGCAGCGCTCACGACCGAGCCCGCGTCAGCGAGATCGCCGGCCACCATCTCGGCGCCGGCCGACGCCAGTTGCCGCGCGCCCTCGCTGTCCGGCTTGCGCGTCAATCCCTTGACGCGATGGCCCCGGGCCAACAGCGCACGCGCAACCGCGCCACCTTGCTGGCCCGTGGCGCCGGTCACAAGAACGCTACGTTTGCTGGTCATTTCGTCTGCTCCTTCTTCTCTGTCTGACTTGTTTGTCCGGAGCAAAATTACGCCCTGTCCGATTGATGCATAATTGCCTATAATTGGAAAACTTTGTCCCACATGTGAGCACAATGATTGATCTCAATGATGTCGTCGTGTTTGCTCGCGTCGTCGAAGCCGGCAGCTTCACCGCCGCAGCACGCCTGCTCGCCATGCCGAAGACGACGGTCAGCCGCCGTGTCGCCGCGCTGGAACGCGAGGTCGGCGTGCGCCTGCTGCAGCGCACGACACGCAGCCTCAACCTGACGGACGCCGGGCGGTCCTATTATGAGCAGAGCAGCCAAGGGTTGCGGGCGATAGAGGAGGCGAATCTGCGTCTCGCGGAGGCGAGGGCAGAACCGTCGGGCACCATCCGCGTTTCGGCCCCAGTAGGTTTTGGCAGCTACTTCCTCATCCGCGCCGTGGTCGACTTTCTGGAGTTGTATCCAAAGACCAATGTCGAGCTTCGCCTCACCGACGACAAGCTCAACCTGGTCGAGGACGGCATCGACCTTGCCTTCCGCACCGGCACCCTCCAGGATTCGACGCTGATCGCCCGCAAGCTCGGCGCCACGCGCAGGCTGCTCTGCGCCAGCCCCGACTATCTCACACGATACGGAATGCCGGAAAGTCCGGCGGATCTAGCGCGCCATCGATGCGTCATCGCGGGTTCATCGGCGTCAGTTGCCCACTGGGTGCTGGATGGACCACAAGGCCAGGAGACGGCCGTGGTTGCGGGGCGCTTCGCCGCCAATGAAATGCAGGCGGTGGTTGCGGCCGCGCTCGCGGGCTTCGGCATCGCACAATTGCCCCAGGCGATGGCCGAAGGGTTGATCGATCAGGGGCGCCTGCAGCGCGTTCTCGATGACTACACGACACCGGCCGGCGGACTGCATGTCCTCTATCCGAGCAGCCGCCACCTTTCGCCCTTGGTCAAGGCCTTTATCGAACTGGCGGCCGAGCGGATTTCCAATCGGGCAAATACCGCTTAAAGGGCGTCTGTGCTACCCAATCGACCTCCAATTCCCGAGCGCGAGACCTGAATGACCGAGCGGATCGTCAGTTTTGTCATGAGCGGCGGCGTCGGTTCCCGGCTATGGCCGCTGTCGCGTGAGGACAATCCCAAGCAGTTCCACGATCTGTCGGGCGATGGCTCCATGCTGGCCAAGACCTTGCGCCGCCTGACGGCGAGAGCGGCTGGCGAGACGCCGATCTTCCTGATCGCTTCGGAGCGTCACGCCGATCGTGTCCATGCCGACTTGGCCGGTCTCGATCTTGCCGGTGGCGGTCCCCTGTTCGAGCCCGCGGGACGCAACACCGCCGCCGCCGTCGCGCTGGCGACCTTGCGCACCTTGTCGGAATTCGGCGACACCCTGGTGCTGGTGGTGCCCTCGGACCATGAAATTGCGACGGCAGAGCAATTCTGGCAAAGTATCGAGGCGGGATCCGAGGCCGCGCGCGCCGGCCGCCTGGTGGTGTTCGGCATCAAGCCGACCCAGCCGGAAACCGGTTATGGCTATATTGAGGTATCGGCCGAGAAGGGCGGTGTGTTCGACGTTTCGCGTTTCGTCGAGAAGCCCGACCTTGCGACGGCCAATGACTATCTCAAGGCGGGAAATTTTTACTGGAACACCGGCATCTTCCTGTTTCGGGCAGGTGCCATGCGCGACGCCTTCGAGGCCTTCCAGCCCGATATCTGGCACGCCACCGAAGCGGCCTACAGGGCGGCGACATCGGACCTGTCCGGCCTCTATATGCCGCTGGAGCTCTACACGGCCATCCCATCGAACTCGATCGACTATGCCATCATGGAGCGGGCAAAAGACATTGCCATGGTGCCGGCCGGCTTTCGCTGGAACGATCTCGGCTCCTGGCAATCGCTCCTCGATGTCGGTCCCGCCGACGGCCAGGGCAATGTCATCGTCGGTGATGTCGTCGCCATCGATTGCGAGAATTCCTATATCCGCAGCGACGGCCGCCTGCTGTCGGCGATCGGCATGAAGGACGTTGCCATCGTCTCGACCTCGGATGCCACTTTCGTCGCCCCGGTCAGTCACAGCCAGCACGTCAAGAAGATCGTCGAACAACTCGAAAAATCGGGACGGCTGGAAACCAGATTCACGCCGGCGCATGACCGCGTCATCGAAAGCGGCGCCTGGCGGCGGCGCGTGCATCACTGGCTGTTTCAGGAGACCTTGCCTCTATGGTCGACATCAGGCGTCGACGAGCGCCACGGCGGCTTCCATGAGGCGCTTGGCTTCGACGGCTCCCCGCTGTTGAAGCCGAAGCGCATGCGTACCCAGGCCAGGCAGGTTTATGCTTTCGCGGTGGCCAAGGGCCACGGCTGGACCGGCCCGGCCGACCGGCTGATCGCGCATGGCATCGACTTCATGGCGGGGCAGGGCCGCACCGAACGGGGCGGTTGGGTGCGCACACTGAATGTCGATGGGTCCGTCGCCGACCCGGTCGAGGACGCCTACGATCATGCCTGCATCCTGCTGGCATTGGCGCATGCGCATATGTCGGGCAATGCCGATGCCTTGCGGCTCGGCGAAGAAACCTTCGCCTTCCTCGATGCGCATCTGGAGGACAGCCGTATGACCGGCTTCCTCGAGACATCGAGCGGGGCTGGCGAGCGGCGCTCCAACCCGCACATGCATCTGCTCGAAGCTTTCCTGGCCTGGTACCAGGCGACCGGCGAGCGCGCGCATCTGCGCCGTGCGGCGCGCATCATCGACCTCTTCCGCAGCCATTTCTTCGACCCTGAGAGCTGGACGCTCGGCGAGTATTTCGATGCCGAATGGAAACCGGTCTTGGGAGAGAAGGGGACCTGGACCGAACCTGGCCACCACTTCGAATGGGCATCGCTGCTGGTCGATTTCGCCGACCGCAGCGGCCAGGCCGAACTGAGTGTCTTTGCCCGAAAACTCTATGCCTCGGCGATCGCCAACGGCCTCAACCGTGCCACCGGCCTTGCCTATGGGGCAGTCTCGCGGCAGGGCCTGCCGCTCGACCTGATATCGCGCAGCTGGCCGCAGGCCGAGGCGCTCAAGGCGGCGATCGCACTGGATGGCTCGGGCGGCCCTGATCTGAAGCCGGAGATCGAGGCGCGCGTCGGCCGGCTGTTCCGCTGGCACATCGACCCGGCGCCGCTCGGTCTGTGGATCGACCGCATCGACGAGCGCGGCCGCTCGCTGGCATCGGACGTGCCGGCGAGCATTTTCTATCACCTGGTCTGTGCGCTGACCCAGTATCTGGATGGCACGACGGAGAAGTAGGCGGGATCAGTACGGACTGGCGACGTCCCCGGTCTCGACATAGATCGACTTCAGCTGCGAATAGAGCGCCAGTGCCGCCAGGGAGTTCTCGCGGCCGATGCCGGATTGCTTGACGCCGCCGAAGGGGATTTCCACCGGCGTCAGATTGTAGGCGTTGATCCAGCAGGTCCCAGCCTGCAACTCGGCGATGACGCGGTGGGCGCGCGGCAGGTCGCGTGTGAAGACGCCGGCGGCAAGGCCGAACTCGGTGTCGTTGGCGCGCTCGATCACCTCGTCCTCGCCATCGAATTTCAGCACGCTCATGACCGGGCCGAAAATCTCCTCGCGGGCGATCCGCATCGTGTCGGTGACGCCGGTGAACACCGTCGGCTCGACGAAGAAGCCGCCCTGGAAGCCCTGCAGCGACGGCACATTGCCGCCACAGGCCAGCGTCGCCCCATCCTGCTTGCCGGCCGCGATATAGCCGACGACCTTCTCGTGCTGTGACTTGGAGACCAATGGCCCCATCTGCGTTTCCGGATCGAGCGGATCGCCAATGCGGATTTTCTTGGTCCGTTCGACCAGCCGCTCGACAAAGCGGTCGTGAATCCCGCTCTGGACGAAGACGCGCGTGCCGTTGGAACAGATCTGGCCGGCCGAATAGAAGTTGCCGAGCATGGCGCCGCCAATGGCATTTTCGAGATCGGCATCGTCGAAGACGATCAGCGGCGACTTGCCGCCGAGTTCCATCGTCGCGTGCTTCATCTTGGACCCCGCCAGCGACAGCACCTTGCGCCCGGTCGGCACCGAGCCGGTCACCGAGACCTTGGCGACGACATCATGGCCGACAAGCCCGGCGCCGACATCGCCATAGCCTTGCACGACGTTGAACAGTCCGTCGGGCAGGCCGGCTTCCGAGTAGATCTCGGCCAGCGCCAGCGCCGAAAGCGGCGTGCTCTCCGATGGCTTGAAGACCATGGCGTTGCCCATGGCGAGCGCCGGCGCCGATTTCCAGCCGGCGATCTGGATCGGATAATTCCACGCGCCGATGCCGACGCAGACGCCAAGCGCCTCGCGGCGCGTGTAGGCGAAGGGCCCGCCGAGGTCGACAGCTTCGCCGTTGAAGACGGCGACCGCGCCGGCGAAATATTCGAGGCAATCGGCTGCCGAAGGGGCGTCCGCCACCAGCGTCTCCTGGATCGCCTTGCCGGTGTCGAGCGTCTCGATGCGGGCAAGATCGGCGTTGCGGGCGCGCAAGATGTCTGCGGCACGGCGTAGGACGCGGCCGCGCTCGACCGGTTTAAGCCGCGCCCAGGCCGGCTGTGCGGCGCGTGCGGCCTCGATGGCGAGTTCCAGCACGTTCGGCGTCGCCGAACGCAACACGGCGATGGTCTCGCCCGTGGCCGGATAGATGACCGGTAGCGGCGCGCCGCCTTCGTCCTCGATATAGCGTCCGTTGACATAGTGCGAAGCCGTGGGCTGGGCGCGCATGGGAAATCTCCAAATCATTTCGCCCCCACGCATCGGCTGTCGGGCGGCTCACTCTATCGGCGGATCATGGCCTATCTGTCAGACGCCTGCCAGCGCGGATTGATCCACGGTTCCTGGTTGGACGGCGCGAGCGGTGTGCGGCCAAGGATGTGATCGGATGCCTTCTCGCCGGTCATGATCGACGGCGCGTTGAGGTTGCCGTTGGTCACGCGCGGGAAGATCGAGGAGTCGGCGACCCGCAATCCGTCGACCCCGATGACCCGGCATTCCGGATCGACCACGCTCGATTGATCATCGGCGCGGCCCATTCGGCAGGTGCCGCAGGGGTGGTAGGCGCTTTCGGCATGGTCGCGAATGAACACATCGAGATCGTCGTCCGACTGGACATGGCTGCCCGGCGAGAGTTCCTGTCCGCGATAGGCATCGAAGGCCGACTGGCCGAAGATTTCGCGGGTCAGGCGGATGCAGTGGCGGAACTCCGCCCAGTCGTCCGGATGCGACATGTAGTTGAAGCGGATGACCGGCTTCGCTTTCGGATCGGGCGAGCGCAGCGTCACCGAGCCGCGCGACTTCGAGCGCATCGGCCCGACATGCGCCTGGAAGCCGTGCGACTTCGCCGCCGCCTTGCCGTCGTAGCGAACCGCCGCCGGAATGAAGTGGTACTGGATATCGGGATAGTCGACGCCTGCCTGCGAGCGCACGAAGGCGGCGGCCTCGAAATGATTGGTGGCGCCAAGGCCCGATTTGAAGAACAGCCATTGCGCCCCGATCATCGCCTTGGAGAACGGGTTCAGCACTGAATTCAGCGTGATCGGTTTGGTCGCTTCCTGCTGGATGTAGAGCTCCAGATGATCCTGCAGGTTGCCGCCGACGCCGGGCCGGTCGGCCACGACGGCGATGCCGTTTTCGCGCAAATGCCCGCCCGGCCCGATACCGGACAGCATCAGGATCTTTGGCGAATTGATCGACGATGCCGCGACGATCACTTCACGTCGCGCCTTAACGACCTGAATCTGTTTGTGAGCTTCGATCTCGACGCCGATGGCGCGTTGATTCTCGATGATCACCCGGCGCGCAAAGCCTTTGACGAGACTCACGTTTTTGCGCCTGAGCGCCGGCTTCAGATAGGCTGATGCCGCCGACCAGCGGCGGCCACCCAGAATGGTCTGCTCCATCGGGCCGAAGCCTTCCTGCTTGGCGCCATTGTAGTCGTCGGTCAGTTCAAACCCTGCCTGGCGGCCCGCTTCGACGAAGGCGCCATAGAGCGGATTGCGGCGCGAGCCTCGCTGCACATGCAGCGGGCCGCCGTGCCCGCGCCAGCCATCCTCGCCGCCGTTCGAATCCTCCATGCGCTTGAAGTAGGGCAGCACGTCGGCGAAGGCCCAGCCGGCGGCGCCCTGTTCTGCCCAATGGTCGAAGTCGCGGGCGTGGCCGCGCACATAGACCATGCCGTTGATCGAGGATGAGCCGCCGATCACCTTGCCGCGCGGCGTCGCCAGCACGCGGCCGCCCAGATGCGGCTCCGGCTCGCTGGCGAAGCCCCAGTCGTAGAGGCTCATGTTGAGCGGGATCGACAGTGCCGACGGCATCTGGATCAGAGGTCCGAGATCGGTGCCGCCGAATTCGATGACGATGACCGAATGCTTGCCGTCTTCAGACAGGCGATAGGCCATGGCCGAGCCGGCGGAGCCGGAGCCGATGATGACGAAATCCGCTTCAAGCATGGTTCAAATGCGCCCATCGTTTATATGCGTGATGAAATCGGCGAGCGAAACGTTGCCGCCGGTTGCAACCACAAGGACGGTCTTGCCCTTCACATCGACCTTGCCGCCGAGCAGTGCCGCGAGTGATGCCGCGCCAGACGGCTCAAGCACCAGCTTCATCCGCTCGAAGGCGATCCGCATGGCGCCGCGCACCGACTGGTCGTCGACAGTGATGCCGCGAACGCCCGCGGTCTTGACCGCCGCGAACGGCGCGTCGCCCGGCCGTCGTGACATCAGCCCGTCGCAGATCGATTTCGGGCCGATCGGCATGGTCTCGATGCTGCCATGCGCCAGCGAGGAACCCATGCCGTTGAAACCTTCGGGCTCGACGCCGATGATCTCGGTCGCCGGCGACAGATAATGGAAGGCGAGCGAAACGCCGCCGATCAGCCCACCGCCGCCGACCGAGCAAAACAAAAGATCAGCGCTGGCGTCCTTGGCGGACAATTGATCGAGCGCTTCGAGGCCGGCGCCCGCCTGGCCGGCGACGATCTCCGGATCGTCGAAAGGATGCAGCAGGGCCAGGCCTTCGGTCTCCGCGATCCCGCGCGCCTTGGCGGCGGCTACTTCCTCGCGGGCCCGATCGCCGTGATCGGTCAGCACGACGCGCGCGCCGTAGCCTGCGGTGGCGTCACGCTTGGCGGCCGGCGCATCGATTGGCATGACGATGGTCACCGGAATGCCGAGCGCCTGGCCGGCCGCGGCCAGCCCTTGCGCGAAATTGCCGGAGGAATAGGCGACGACGCCCTTCTTCGCCTCGTCGGGCGAAAGCCGCTTCAGCCGCCAATAGGCGCCGCGAACCTTGAACGATCCGGCCCATTGCAGCGATTCCGGCTTGATGAAGACGCGGGCCGCACCGGTTTCCTTGGCGAGCGCCGCCGATTCCAGCAATGGCGTGACCTGCGTCGCCTGGGAGGTGACGGCATAGGCCTTTCTGAGATGATCGAGGGAAGGGACGAGAAGGTCTGCCATCATTCGCCTCGCGGATACCTTTTGCTCTCTTCGAGATTGTCGAGGTTCATGTGATTGCGCATGTAGCGCTCGGACGCCTTCTGCAGCGGCTGGAAATCCCAGGGATAATAGGCGCCGTTGCGCAGCGCCGGATAGACGACCCAGCGGCGTGCCTGGCTCTCGCGCACGGCGGCGTCGAAGCCGGCCATGTCCCAACGCGACCGCACCTTTTCCATGAATGCCGCCACCAGGCTCGCATTGGCAGGGTCGTCGGCGAGATCGTCCCGCTCGAGCGGATCGGCCTCGAGATCGAACAATTGCGGCGGATCGAGTTCGCAATGGACGAATTTGTATCTGCCATCACGGATTGCCACCAAGGGTGCATAGGAGCCTTCCGCGGCGTACTCGATCAATACCGGTGCCGTGCGCTGCCCGCCCTGGGTGAGCGGCAGCAGCGACTGGCCGTCGGTCCATGGCGCGATCGCCTCGATATCGATGCCGGCGAGGTCGCAAAGCGTTGGTGCCACGTCGAGATTTGAGACCGGCGCCTCGATCAGCCCGGCACGAATGCCCTTGCCGGCAATCATCAACGGCACCCGCGCCGAGCCTTCGAAGAAGCTCATCTTGAACCACAGGCCCCGCTCGCCGAGCATGTCGCCGTGATCCGAACAGAACAGGATTATCGTGTCGTCGAGCATGCGCGTTCGCGTGAGGACGTCCAGGAGTTCGCCGACCTTGTCGTCGACATAGGAGATGTTGGCGAAATAGCCGCGCCGCGAACGACGCACCTGCTCGGGCGTGATGTCGAAAGAGGGATAGTCGCTGGCGTGGTACAGCCGCTGGGAATGCGTGTCCTGATCGTCATGCGCGATGAACCCGGTTTCCGGGTCCAGCGCTTGGCAATGCTCATAGAGATCCCAATACTGCTTTCGCGCGACATAGGGATCGTGCGGATGCGACAGCGAGACGGTAAGGCACCAGGGCCGATGGCTCGCATCATCCTGTTCGCGCGAAAGCTGATAGAGCTTCTGCGACGCGAGGAACACGACTTCGTCGTCATACTCCATCTGGTTGGTGGTTTCGGCGACGCCGGCGCCGGTCACCGAACCCAGATTGTGATACCACCACTCGATGCGCTCGCCGGGTTTGCGGTAGTCCGGCGTCCAGCCGAAATCCGCCGGATAGATGTCGGTGGTCAGCCGCTCCTCGAACCCATGCAACTGATCCGGTCCGACGAAATGCATCTTGCCCGACAGGCATGTGTAGTAGCCGGCGGCACGCAGATGATGGGCGAAGGTCGGGATCGACGAGGTGAATTCCGCCGCATTGTCATAGACACCGGTGCGTGACGGCAACTGGCCGCTCATGAACGAGGCACGGCCCGGTGCGCAGAGCGGCGAGGCGGTGTAGTTGTTGGCGAAGCGCGCCGAACGCGCGGCCAGCGCTTTCAGATGCGGTGTGTGCAGAAATTCCGCCGGGCCGTCCGGGAAAAAGGTCCCGTTGAGCTGGTCGACCATGATAATCAGGAAATTGGGTCGCTTCGCTGTCACTGTTTGTGCCGTCCGCCAAGTTTGGTTTCGAGATAATCCTCGACCAGCGCGATCGCGGTCGCGGCGTCGGGCACGCCATCCTTCAGCGCGCGCCTGATGTAGAGCCCGTCGATCATCGCCGCCGTCGCTTCCGCGGCGCGGTCGGCTTCGGTCCTGGGCAGGATGCCGGTCAATCCGCTCATCAGGTTCGAATGCAGCCGCCTTGCGTAGATTCTAAGTAGCCGGCGCAGCGAGGACGACTGCTGCGCCTCGACATAGAAGGCGAGCCATGCGGCGATGGTCTCCGCCTGGAACTGGATGTCGGAAAAATTGACGGCGACCACGGCCGAGACGCGCTCGCGCGGGGAAGTGGCGGATTGAAGCGCGCGGCGCATGTCGGTGGTCAGTTCAGCCAGGATGTGCCGCATCGTCGCGAACAGCAGCTCATCCTTGGCGCCGAAATAGTGATGGGCAAGAGCTGAAGACACACCAGCGCGCCCGGCAATCTCGGACATGGTCACGTCAAGCGAGCCACGCTCGCCGATCGCCGAGATCGTCGCGTCGATGAGCGCCTTGCGGCGCAATGGCTCCATTCCGACTTTTGGCATGTTGTTTCCGATTTTGCGGGGAGATTATTTTTTATTGACGCGTCAATCAATAAAAAAATCGACGCTCGCGCGACCTGCACCAAGCGATTGTTGCATTGCGGCCCTTCACGGTCCGGGCAAGAATGTTTATATTTGAACAATAAAGGCGAAGCACGCCACGAGCCACGGGCGAGGCTGGCGCCAAGGATGGAGACCGCCATGACCGCATGCATCGTTGGCTGGGCGCATTCGCGTTTCGGCAAGCTCGAGGGTGAAACGCTCGAAAACCTGATCGTCAAGGTCGCGACGGACGCGCTCGATCATGCCGGCATCGGTCCAGACGAGGTCGACGAGATCGTGCTTGGCCATTTCAACGCCGGCTTTTCGCCGCAGGATTTCACGGCAAGTCTGGTGCTCCAGGCGGACGACCGGTTGCGCTTCAAGCCGGCCACGCGCGTCGAGAACGCCTGCGCCACCGGTTCGGCCGCCGTCCGGCAGGGCATTCGCGCCATCGACGCAAACGCCGCCCGGATCGTGCTGGTGGTCGGAGCCGAGCAGATGACGACGACGCCCGGGCCGGAAATCGGCAAGAACCTGCTCAAGGCGTCCTATCTGCCCGAGGACGGCGAGACGCCGGCCGGCTTTGCCGGCGTCTTCGGCAAGATCGCGCAGGCTTATTTTCAACGCTATGGCGACCAGTCGGATGCGCTCGCCATGATTGCCGCCAAGAACCACAAGAATGGCGTCGACAATCCCTATGCGCAGATGCGCAAGGATTTCGGCTATGAATTCTGCAGGCAGGAGAGCGAAAAGAACCCCTTCGTCGCCGGTCCGCTGAAGCGCACCGACTGCTCGCTGGTTTCCGACGGTGCCGCAGCCCTTATCCTTGCCGACACGGCAACGGCGCTGAAGATGCGCCGTGCCGTCGCCTTCCGCGCCAACGAGCATGTGCAGGATTTCCTGCCGATGTCGAAGCGCGACATCCTGACCTTCGAAGGTTGCGAACAGGCCTGGACCCGCGCGCTGAAGAATGCCGGCGTGACGCTCGATGATCTCTCCTTCGTCGAAACGCATGACTGCTTCACCATCGCCGAATTGATCGAATATGAGGCGATGGGGTTGGCGAAGCCCGGTGAGGGCGCCAAATTGGCGCTGGATGGCACGACGGCAAAGGACGGCCGCCTGCCGGTCAATCCCTCCGGCGGCCTGAAGGCCAAGGGCCATCCGATCGGCGCCACCGGCGTCTCCATGCATGTCTTGACCGCCATGCAGCTTGTCGGCGAAGCCGGCGGCATCCAGGTGCCGGGAGCGAAACTCGGCGGCATCTTCAACATGGGCGGTGCGGCTGTCGCCAACTACGTTTCCATTCTGGACCGGATCAGATAGACCGCCCGCATTACAGCGCCGCGCGCCGTTGGGGGGGCGAAGGACGCTGTAAAATTTTGATTTTGCGGGAGGTGACATGACAAATCCGGTTCTGATCGAGGTTTTGCGCGGCGCCATTGTCGAGAGCGCCCATCGCGGTGCCGTCGCCGTCTTCGATGCCGACGGCAAGCCGGTCCTGGAGATCGGCGACACTTCGAAGCCGGTCTTTCCCCGTTCCGCCGTCAAGGCGATCCAGGCCCTGCCGCTTGTCGAAACGGGTGCTGCCGATGCGTACGGCTTCGGCAACCGCGAACTGGCGCTGGCCTGTGCCTCCCATTCCGGCGAGCCTGCGCATGTCGAACTGGCGCGGTCCATGCTGGCCAGGGCTGGGTTGGACGGGTCGGCGCTCGAATGCGGGACCCACTGGCCCTCGAACCATGGCGCGGAGATTGCGCTCGCGCGTGCCGGCGGTTCGCCAAATGCGCTGCATAACAATTGTTCCGGCAAGCATTCCGGATTCTTATGCACCTGCGTCCATTCAGGCATCGCGCATCGCGGTTATGTGAGACCGGATCACGCTCTGCAGGAAATGGTGCGCGACGCCATGCAGGCAGTCACCGGCGCTGTCCATGGTGTCGACGAACGCGCGATCGACGGCTGCTCGATCCCGACCTATGCGGTGCCGCTGAGGAGTTTCGCGCGCGGCTTTGCGCGCATGGCCACGGCACAGGGCTTTGGCCCGGAACGGGCAAAGGCTGCGAAGCGCCTTCTCTCTGCCTGCATGGCGGAACCGTTCTTTGTCGCCGGCACCGGCCGTGCCGATCTTGCCTTGATGGAGGCAGCACCTGGCCGAATCTTTGCGAAAGGCGGAGCCGAGGGCGTCCATTGTGCCGCAATTCCGGAACTCGGCCTCGGTATCGCCGTCAAATGCGATGACGGTGCCGGGCGCGCCGGCGACGCCATCGCTGCCGCCGTGCTCGCCAGGCTGCTGCGGGCGGACGAGGCCTTGGCGGCGAAGCTGCTCGAACTGGCGAACGCGCCGATCGAAAGCCGGATTGGCGCCAAGGTCGGGGCGCTGAGGCCGACGCCGGCCTTGAATTGAAAGCAGCGATCAGCTGACGCGGTTGCGCTCGACGGACAGATGCGCATAACCGCTGCTGCTGGTCTGGGTGAGGTCAGCAGTTACCGGCTCCGCCCAGCGCTGCCCGACAACAGCGCCGTTCAGCGCACCATCGATGACATTGTCGGAAATGACGGCAGTGCCGGCACCCTCGACCACGCTGACGACGATGCCGGTGCCTGCCTTGCGGATGATGTTGCCGGTGGCCACGACATTGCGCAGATACGGCCCCCAGCCGATCGACATGCCATAGAGCGGCGCGTTCTCGATGACGTTGTTGGAAGCGATGGTGTCGGCTTCGACGGCAATGCCGACACCGAACCCTGGCGGGTCCGCTGTGTAGGGGCCGCTGGTCGACAAATTGCGCACGATGTTGCCGGAGCAGACACCCATGCGGCCGCCTTCGTTGAAGTTGACGATCGAGATGCCGTTGGCCGCACCATCGACGATATTGTTGCTGATGACGGCGCCCTCGAACGAGAATTCGGAATAGACCGCGGTCTCGCCCGAGCGTGAGCAGGTGTTGCCCGATATCTGCAAATTGCTGGAACTGTTGGCCCGGATCGCCGAAAAAGCGCAGTCCGAAACCACATTGCCCGAGATGACGACATTTCCGGCGCGGAAGGCATTGATGCCGTTGCCGTTCTGGCCGGTACCCCCGCTGCGCGCGCCAATGCGTTCGACGCGGTTGCCGGTGACCATGGTGCCGTCTTCCGCCGCTTGCCAGCGATGCACCAGGATGCCGCCATTGGCGCAATCGGAGACGGTGTTGCCTGAAATTGCCAGGCCTCCGGCTTCGACTGAATAGATGCCGGCATCGGCGGCCCCGGATATGTCCGAGCGCTCGATCCGGCCCACCGCATGTTCCAGCGCCAGCCCGTTCTTGCCGCTGCCTGTGATCTGGCAGTTATCCACCACCAGGTGCGCGACCCGGCGCAAATCGAGCAGCCCCTGTGCGTAGTCGCCCATCGAGCGGTTCGAGCCGTCGAAGACCAGCCCGCTGAGTTCGATATGGTCGGCCTGTTCGGTCATGAACAGATGGCCGTCGCCGCCGTAGACGATCCGCGTGGCACCCGGCACGCCGGAAAGACGCACGCGGCCGGGCAGCGAGAGATTGGACACCACATAGGTGCCGGGCGGCAGGAAGACCGGCATGTCGCGGCCGTTCGCGTCGCGCAGCAGCTTGGCGAAGGCCTTGCTCTGGTCGTCAAACGTACCCGGCTGCACGCCAAGTTCGGTGGCGTTGATCGAGCCGCGCATCGAGGCTTTCTCGATGCCCGTCAGGCTGGCGGCTGTCGCCTTGCCGAGCGCAAGGCCCATGACGGCAAAGCCGGCGGTTTGCGTCAGCAACGTTCGTCTGTTCAACATCGGCACAGAATCCCAGTGTTCAGCCCCGACACCGCAGGAATCATGCCAGACGTCCGGCGCGCCTCTTCTCAGCGGCAATGGCTTGCCGAGCAGCTACTCGGCGCCTAAGTTCAGGCAATGAGCAGAGCTTTTACCCGCGAAGAAGACAGCGAGAATGCCATCGCCGGCGTTGGCGAGCGGCCGATCAGCACGCACCGTAACCTTGTGACGGAGCGCGGCCTGGCGCAGATCGAGGACAATCTGGCCGATCTGCGCGATATCATGGCGAAAGCGGAGCGGAAAGCCGACCGCGAGCGCATCGCGGTCGTGTCGCGCGATCTTCGCTATTGGACCGCGCGGCGCGAGAGTGCCGAGCTTTCCGTGCCTGAGCCCGGCAGCGATGTCGTCCGCTTCGGCATGGGAGTCACGCTGGAAAGTGATGATGGCAAGAAGGTGCACTGGAAGATCGTCGGCGAGGACGAAGCCAATCCAGCCAAGGGCAGCATTTCGCATGTCTCGCCGATGGCGGTCGCGCTGTTTGGCAAGAAGCTCGGCGACGTCGCCAGCGTCAACGGCAAGGAGTGGGAGATCGTCAAGCTCTCGGAGAGTTGACGCAAGCTAGGTCCGTCTACTTGGCCATCCTTTGCAATGCGGCCTCATACTGGTCCATGACATCACGAGCAGCGCGCATCTGCCGTTCGACGTCGTCACTTCTCACCGGTCTTAGAATGACGCCGTCATCGGTTTCGATGATCTGGAATTGATCGCCTACTCGCATGTTCAGGTTGTCCAGCATTTCCTGCGGCAAGATCACGACACCTGATCCGTCGTCGAGCTTGCGGACAATAGTCTTCACGGCTGTTACCCTTGGTTGCGTTCGTCATTGTGACACAACCTTTCCGGCGCTACAATGTTTCGCTCAACGCGCCAGCAGCCGATCCAGCAGCCGCTCCGCCGCTTCCGGGATGACCGTGCCCGGTGGGAAGATTTCCGCAGCACCCGCTCGCAGCACCGCATCGTAGTCCTGCGGCGGGATCACGCCGCCGGCCACGATCAGCATGTCGCCTCGGCCGAGCTTCTTCAGCGTGTCGCGCAATTCGGGGATCAGCGTCAGGTGGCCCGCTGCCAGTGATGAGGCGCCGATGACGTGGACGTCATGCTGGACAGCCAGCCTGGCGATCTCTTCCGGCGTCTGGAACATGGCGCCGACGGTGACGTCGAAGCCGAGATCGGCGAAGGCGGTGGCGATCACCTTCTGCCCGCGGTCGTGGCCGTCCTGTCCCATCTTGGCGACGAGAATGCGCGGCTTGCCGTCGTTTTTCTTTTCGAAGGCATCAAGCTTGTCCTGCAGCCGATCGACCACAGGATTGTCGCCAAGCGCCTTGCGGTAGACACCGGAAATGGTCTGCACCGCGGCCACATGGCGCCCATAGGCTCTTTCCAAGGCGAACGAGATTTCGCCGACAGTGGCATTGGCGCGCGCGGCGCGGATGGCGAACTCCAGGAGGTTCTCCTGGCCTTGTGCGGCACGGGTCAGCGCATCCAGCGCGCTTTCGACGGAGGCGACGTCGCGCGTGCCTTTCAGCCGTTGCAGCTTCGAGAGTTGCCTGGCCCTGACCTCGGCATTGTCGATCTTCAGAACGTCGACTTCGATATCGGTTCCGGGGCGATGCGCATTGACGCCGACCAGCATCTGCTCGCCGGAATCGATGCGCGCCTGCGTGCGGGCCGCGGCTTCCTCGATGCGCAGCTTGGGTATGCCCTTTTCGATCGCCGCCGCCATGCCGCCGAGAGCCTCGACCTCCTCGATATGGGCAAGCGCACGCGCCGCCAGATCGTGCGTCAGCCGCTCGAGATAGGCCGAACCGCCCCACGGATCGATGATGCGCGTGGTACCGGATTCCTTCTGCAGGATGAGTTGCGTGTTGCGGGCGATGCGCGCCGAATGGTCGGTCGGCAGCGCCATTGCTTCGTCGAAGGAATTGGTGTGCAGCGACTGTGTATGCCCCTGGGTCGCGGCCATCGCCTCGATCATGGTGCGGATGATGTTGTTGTAGGGATCCTGCGCCGTCAGCGACCAGCCGGAGGTCTGGCAATGGGTACGCAGGGACAGCGACCGCTCGTCCTTCGGCGCGAAGTTCTTTTTCATCAGCGTCGCCCACAATAGGCGTGCGGCCCTGAGCTTTGCCACTTCCATGAAGAAGTTCATGCCGATCGCCCAGAAGAAGGACAGGCGCGGCGCGAAGCGGTCGATATCGAGCCCTGCCGCGACGCCGGCGCGGGCATATTCGATGCCGTCGGCGATCGTATAGGCGAGTTCCAGGTCGGCGGTCGCGCCTGCCTCCTGCATGTGATAGCCGGAGATCGATATCGAATTGAACTTCGGCATGTTCTTCGAGGTGTAGGAGAAGATGTCGGAGACGATCCGCATCGAGGGCTTCGGCGGATAGATGTAGGTGTTGCGGACCATGAACTCCTTCAGAATGTCGTTCTGAATGGTCCCCGCCAAATCCTTCTGCGCGACGCCTTGTTCTTCGGCCGCCACGATGTAGAGCGCCATGATCGGCAGAACCGCGCCGTTCATAGTCATCGACACGGTCATGTCGCCGAGCGGAATGCCGTCGAACAACTGCCGCATGTCGAGGATGGAATCGATGGCCACGCCCGCCATGCCGACATCGCCGGCGACACGCGGATGGTCTGAATCATAGCCGCGATGCGTGGCGAGATCGAAGGCAACCGAAAGACCTTTCTGGCCGGCGGCAAGGTTGCGCCGGTAAAAGGCGTTGGACTCCTCGGCGGTCGAAAAACCTGCATATTGCCGGATCGTCCAGGGCTGCTGGACATACATGGTCGGGTAGGGGCCGCGCACGAAGGGCGCCAGGCCCGGATAGGTGTCGAGATGCGGCAACCCCTTGAGGTCGCCCTGGCTGTACAACTGCTTGACGACAAGACCTTCCGGCGTCGTCCGCTGTCCCTTGACCTCGACCGGTGCGCGGCGGGGTGGCACCCAGCCGATCTGACTGAAATCCGGAATCAAGAAGCGGCCCCGATGGATTGATCGATGCGGACCGGCGACAGCGCTTCGCACAGGACGACACCCTCGGTGAAGGCAGGTCGCCGCTCTGCGTTCAGCGTCTCGACCGGACGCTCGCTCTTCAAGGGGTGAAGCGTGGCGCCGATGATGGCCCGCTCGCCTGACTTGAAGGCAATGCCGCGCTGGGCGGCGGCAGTGCGGACGCGCTGCTGGATATGTCCGTCCCGAAGGCTGGACAGCACGCCCCCCTCTGCCTCGATCGTCTGCAATTCTGCCCACGCTGCTTCGCAAAGGTCTGACGTAAGCGCTTCGACGGCGCCGGAGCCATAGGCGGGATCGGCGACATGATCGACATGGCTTTCATTGGCCATGATCAGCTGCGCGTTGCGCGCGACGCGGCGGGCAAAAGCAGCCGGCAGGCCATGCGCGATCGTATGCGGCAGGATGGAGATCGAATCGGCGCCTCCCGCCGCCGCGGCGAAGCAGCCGATCGTCGTGCGCAGGATGTTGTTTTCGGGGTCCAATGCCGTCATCATGCGAAATGATGTCTCGGCATGGATGTTGGCCGTGGAATTGGGGATCGAGCAGGCCTCCTGGGCTCGTGCCCACAGCCTGCGCAAGGCCCTAACCTTGGCCATTGACAGGAACTGGTCCTGGTCGACGCTGAGCGCGAAACCGATATGAGGCGCGGCATAGACGAGCGGCTGCCGCGCCTTCTCGAACATTCTCAGATACGAAACCGCCGAAGCCAGCATGATGCCGAGTTCCTGAGCTTCCGTGGCGCCGGCGTTGTGAAAGACGCGACCGTCCGCCTCCAGAAGCACACCGGGGACGCCCATCGAGAAGAAATGCGCCAGCGATTGCGGCATCGATTCCTGCAGCGCCTCGATCGACATGCGCAGCCGGCCGGTGCCGGCGAGGATAGCAGCCGGATCGATGCCGAAGGAAAGATTGAGCTTTGCCGGATCGGAGCGGCGCTTGCTCAGGAACGCCACCAGCCAGTCAGCCATGGGGCGGCTCCAGGGGTGGGTGTCGATGCGGATCTGGATCCTGTTGAGGGGCACGCCCTCCAGCACCGTCTCCAGTGCCTGCGCCGTCCTCGGCAGGCCGTAGCCGAACGCGTTCGGGGCACCCTCGAAGACAAGCGACAGTCCCGTCGCCCCCTGCGCGATGTCTTCCAGGGCCTGGCCCTTGGCGCGATCGACATTGGGGTCGTCGACACGCTGGCTGACGATCCAGGGCGATTGAGGATTGGCGCGCACGATCGGTTCGGCTCCGGTCGCGCGGTCATAGAGCGGCTCGACGCGGATGTTGTCGTCGGTGTGCGAGACCAGCTTTTCCTCGAAGGGTGCGCCGGCCAACGCCTTTTCCGCCAAGGCCAGCCATCGCTGACGCTGCGCATCCGTTGGCTCAACATCCCTGGTCAAGGCTCCGGCGCCCATTCATCGTCCTCGTTCTATGTGGCCGCACCAGACCGGACAGCCCAGTCTACGGTCCCCGGTCGGTTATCGCAATGCGCGTCCAAGGCCCGAATCCCTCTCACCTGATATTCGATCCACCTGATATAGGGCGGCTTGCGTAGGCGGACCATGAACGATTGCCAAACACCATCGAAATTCGCAAGTTCCAAAATCCGCTCCTGGCGATTACCCCATTGGACGATTACCCGATTGGATGATTGGCCCGCGTTGGACAATTGTCATTGTCGCTGTGCAACGGCCTCACTATACCTTTCGGGCAAAGGCTGGCTTTAGACACATCAGTTTGCGGAGACCGGACATATGGCTGACGATACCAGTATTTTCATCGGCGCCAGCCGCAAGCCCGACGACAGCTATCAGCGCCCCGAAAATCTGCTGCTGCAATATGGCAACCGCCATGGCCTGGTGACCGGCGCCACCGGTACCGGCAAGACCGTCAGCTTGCAGATCCTGGCCGAAGGTTTTTCGAATGCCGGCGTGCCGGTCTTCTGCGCCGACATCAAGGGCGACCTTTCCGGCATCGCCATGATGGGCACTGCCCAGGATTTCCTGGTCAAGCGGGCACAACAGGTCAAGCTCGACCCTTACGACTTCCAGGAATTTCCGGTCATCTTCTGGGACCTGTTCGGTGAGCAGGGCCACCCCATCCGCGCGACCATTTCGGAAATGGGACCGCTGCTCCTGTCGCGGCTGATGAACCTGACGGACGCACAGGAAGGGATCATGAACATTGCCTTCCGCATTGCCGATGAAGAGGGCCTGCTTCTCCTCGACCTCAAGGACCTGCAGGCGCTTCTCGCCAACATTGCGGAGCGCGCCGAAGAGATCAGCGCCCGCTATGGCAATGTAACGAAACCCTCTGTCGGCGCCATTCAGCGCACGCTGCTGGTGCTGGAGCAGCAGGGCGCGGCGAACTTCTTCGGTGAGCCGGCCTTGCGGATTTCCGACATCATGCGCACGACCCGTGACGGTCGCGGCGCCATCAGCGTGCTGGCCGCCGACAAGCTGATGATGAATCCGCGCCTCTACGCGACGTTCCTGCTCTGGCTGATGTCGGAGCTGTTCGAGGAACTGCCCGAAGTCGGCGACCCCGACAAGCCGAAGCTGGTGTTCTTCTTCGACGAGGCGCACCTCTTGTTCGACGAGGCGCCGAAGGTGCTGATCGATCGGGTCGAGCAAGTGGTCCGCCTGATCCGCTCCAAGGGCGTCGGCGTCTATTTCGTCACGCAGAACCCTCTGGATATTCCCGAAAAGGTCCTCGCCCAACTCGGCAACCGCGTGCAGCACGCGCTGCGCGCCTACACGCCGCGCGAGCAGCAGGCGGTGAGGACGGCGGCCGAAACCTTCCGGCCCAATCCGGACTTCGACTGCGCCACCGCCATCACCCAGCTTGCCACCGGCGAAGCGCTGGTCTCGACGCTGGAGGCCAAGGGTATTCCGTCGATGGTCCAGCGCACGCTGGTCCGTCCGCCGTCGTCGCGGCTTGGACCCATCACCCCCGCCGAGCGGCAGAAGCTGATCGGGGAAAGCCCAGTCACCGGCCAGTATGACCAGGTCATCGACCGCGAATCGGCCTTCGAGATGCTGCAGAAAAAGGCCAAGGAGACGCAGGACGCAGAGGCGCAGGCGCAGCAGGCAGGCACTGGCGGCTCGCGCTGGACCATTCCAGGCTTCGGCAATGACGATCCAGCGCCGCAGTCCGGCGGCCGGCGCGCCCCGGCCCCGCGCCCTTCCAACCGCCAGACGGTGGCGGAAGCCGCGATCAAGTCGGTGGTACGCTCGGTTGGCTCGTCGGTCGGACGTGCGATCGTGCGCGGGATTCTGGGGAGCCTTTCGCGGGGACGTTAAGCCGCTCCGGACCGTGGATGCCTTCGCAGGCGACCTTGACCGACGGCTTCAAAGCCCTCGGCAGCTTCGGCGCCGGGCTGAAGGCGTGTCTAATGTTCACCGCGCCAGATTCGCTCGATGACGTCGAAGGCCAGAGAGACATTTGGATCGGATCGCCGCGCGAACAAGCAGGCAAAACACAGGCTAGTCTCCAGCTTGACCCTGTCTGCGATAACCAGGCCGTTTGCCTGCCGTTCATTGAGCGCGATCGATTCCCGGCAGAGGCTCAGCCCGAGGCCGGTACGAACCATCGCCAGCATCGAGGTTTCCTGGTCGACCAGGGCGACGATATTCTGCTTGAGGCCGCCAAATTGCCTCGCAAGTAGCCTGTTATGGACCGATTCCGATGGAGTGCCGATCCAGGGAAGCTCGGCAAGCTCCTTCCAGTCCCGCCCTGCCACCATGCCGGCAAAGCCAGGCGGCGCCACGACGCGATAGGTCATGCGTGACAATGGCTTGATGAAGAACTGGGCCTCGGATTGCGTGTCGGCGGCATCGGTGCTGGTGCCGAAATCGTCGAGATCGCCGAGAAAAAAGCCGGCATCCAGTTCGTTGCGCTTCAGCCGGATGGCGACCTCGCCACTCATGCCTTGCCGAAGTTCTGTCTCCATGCCCGGGCCGCTTTCGGCGAGAGCCTGCAGAAACGCGCCCAGGCGGGTGAATTCAGGGTCGATGATCGTACCGATCCTGAGTTTGCCGCGCAGCTTCGTGCTGAGATGCCTGGCGGTCTGTCTGAACTCGGCCGCCTGGGCCAGCACCTGCTGGCCTTTGGCCGCAAGCAGCGCGCCGTCGCGCGTCAATTCAAGTCCGCCGGCGGTCCGATGGAACAATGTCACTCCGACGTCCTGGGAAAGCCGTTTGAGCTGAAGGCTGACGGCGGGCTGGGTGAGATTCAGCAATTCGGCCGCCTTGGTGACGTTGCCTTCCTGCGCCACGGTAACGAACGCCTTCACCAACCTGAAATCCAGATGGTCCATATAAATTTCCGTTATAATCGTTTCTTCAATTTATCATTGGATTCAGCAAGCGGATAGCCGCATTGTGGCATGGGAGGCATGTCGATGATGGTCGCGGGCGATGGGAATTATAAGAAACACCCGGCTTGCAGTGCCCTTGTGAACGCGGCGCGGCGCTGCTGTTCATCGCATTTCGCGGAGGATTGACGGGAATGAAGGCGCGCGGCGTTCGCTCGGATATTGACGTTTTCGATTACATAGTGGTCGGCGCCGGATCGGCGGGTTGCCTGCTTGCCAGCCGTCTCAGCAGTGATCCCACCAGGCGGGTTCTGTTGATCGAGGCTGGCCGGAACGACAGCTACCCCTGGATTCACATTCCCGTGGGTTATCTTTACTGCATCGGCAATGCGCGTACCGACTGGCTTTACAACACCGAGCCCGAGGCGGGTCTAAACGGCCGCTCCCTGCGTTATCCCCGGGGCAAGGTCCTGGGGGGCTGCTCCTCGATCAATGGCATGATCTACATGCGCGGCCAGTCTCGCGACTACGATCAGTGGGCGGCAGTCACCGGCGACGGCGAGTGGTCATGGGAAAAATCGCTGCCGGACTTCATGGCGCATGAGGATCACTATCGCCTCGACAACGGCGCCGACCCCGCCACAGGCGACAACAGCCGGTTCTCGGACATGCATGGCCACGGCGGCGAGTGGCGCATCGAAAAGCAGCGTCTCAAATGGGACATTCTCGAATCCTTCACCGACGCCGCTGTTCAGGCGGGCATCCCCCGATCTTCCGATTTCAACGGCGGCGACAACGAAGGTGTCGGTTACTTCGAGGTCAACCAGAAATCCGGCTGGCGGTGGAACACGTCGAAAGCCTTTCTGCGGCCGGTTCGCCATCGCCGCAACCTGGCGATCTGGACGGAGGCCGAAGTCGACAGGCTGTGCATCGAAACCACGCCGGATGGGCGCAAGCGGTGCACGGGATTGTTCCTGCACAGGCGCAATCGGCTGATATCGGTGCAGGCGAAATGTGAGGTCATCCTGTCGGCCGGGGCGATTGGCTCTCCGCACATATTGCAGCTCTCGGGAATTGGCCCGGCGGCGCTTCTCAAGGGGGCCGGCATCGACGTCGAGCTTGATCTCCCAGGCGTTGGAGAAAATCTGCAGGATCATCTGCAGATTCGCGCCGTCTTCAAGGTCACCAATGCCAGAACACTCAACACGCTTGCCAACAGTCTTGCCGGCAAGGCTATGATCGGACTGGAATACGCTTTGAAGCGCACCGGGCCGATGAGCATGTCGCCATCGCAACTCGGCGCGTTCACACGCTCCGATCCAGGCCAGGCGCACGCCAATCTCGAATATCATGTGCAGCCGCTTAGTCTCGACGCGTTCGGCGAACCCCTGCACACCATCCCGGCCTTCACCGCCAGCGTCTGCAACCTCAATCCGACCAGTCGCGGCAGTGTGCGGGTCCGCTCCGCTCGGCGCGGGGAAGCGCCCGCCATAGCCCCCAATTATTTGAGCACCGAGGAAGATCGCAAGATTGCCGCCGACAGCATCAGGCAGATTAGGTCGATCGTCGGCCAGCCGGCGCTTGCAAGATATAATCCCGTCGAATGGAAGCCCGGCGTGGAATTCCAGAGCGATGAAGATCTCGCGAAACTCGCGGGCGACATCGCAAACACCATCTTCCATCCCGTGGGAACCGTCAGGATGGGGCACAACGACGACGGGATGGCCGTTCTCGACAGTCGGCTGCGTGTCCGCGGCATCGAGGGATTGCGGGTTGTCGACGCCAGCGTGATGCCGACGATCACCAGCGGCAACACCAGTGCTCCCACGATGATGATCGCCGAAAAGGCGGCGCGCTGGATCATCGACGACGCGCAGCGACACGGACACTGAGCAAGAGATCACCACCATGACATCGATTTCGCGTTCGGCACTGCCGCTGTCCGGCATCAAGATCATCGACTTCGGACAGTACATCGCCGGTCCCGCGGTGGCCATGATCCTGGGCGATCTCGGTGCGAGTGTCGTTCATGTCGATCCCCCCTCGGGTCCGCTCTGGGACAATCCGGCCAATGCAATTCTCAACCGCAACAAGTTGAGCGTCACGATCGACCTGAAAACCGCTGCGGGCTTGAACGAGGCGAACGCGCTGGTTGCCGAGGCCGACATCGTCATCGAGAATTTCAGGCCGAAGGTCCTGGCCCGGCTCGGCATCGACTTCGAAGCGCTGCGAAAAGCCCGTCCCGAGTTGATCACGGTATCGATCCCCGGCTTCGCCTCGAACGATCAGCTGCGCAGCGACTGGCGCGCCTTCGAAACCGTTATCGCGGCCTCGTCCGGCGTCTTCACGGACATGGGTCTCAACCGGGTGCTGATGGGGATCAATCCGTCCTTTTCGCCGCTGCCCCTGGCCTCCGCCTATGGCACCATGCTCGCGGCTTCCGCAACCGTTCTGGCTCTTCAAAGCCGCCAGCGGACCGGACACGGCGACCATATCGAAGTGCCGCTCGCCAGCGCGGTGATGGAGGGCTTATCCTACAACTCCATCAGGATCGAAGACTATCCGCTTCGCTATCAGACGCAGCGCGAACGGGAGATCGAACGGCGCCGCAAGGAAGGCCTGCCGATGGACATGTCCTACGGCGACTTGCAGGAATTCCTCGATCCCTTCTATCGCAGCTACATGTGCGGCGACGGTCGGATGTTCTACGTCGTCTGCCCAAGCCACAAGAACCACGCCAAACGCTGCCTGCAGACGCTGGGCCTTTACGATGAACTCGTGAGTGAAGGGCTCCGCGAGGAAGACGACACCTATCTTCCCGTCTCGGAATGGTCGTCGGACGCGTCGCTCGGCGTCTATCCCTTGCCGAAATTCTGGGCCGACAAGATTGCCGCAAGGATGAAAGCGGTTTTCCTGACCCGCACTGCGGCGCAATGGGAGCGCATTTTCGGCGAGGGGCTGTTTCCGGGAGCACCGCAGCGTTGGCTGCAGGAATGGATCGCCGACGATCATGCCAGGGCAACTGGCCTGATGATCGAGGTCGACGATCCCATACTGGGCCGCATGATCCAGCCGGGGCCGATGGTATGGCTGCAGGAAAGTGCGCAAGCCATGCTGAACCCGGTGCCGCGTAGCTGGGTAACCGTGGCCGAGGCCCAGGCAAGGCTGGCTGAAGTGAAACGGCAGCTCCCGCCTGTTCCAACCGCCAATGCCTCGGTCGGCTGGCTCGACGGCATCAAGATACTCGACCTCTGCAACGTCATCGCGGGCCCGCACTCGGTCGCGTACCTCGCCCGCTTCGGCGCGGAGGTGATCAAGATCGATCCGGCAAAACCGTTCTACGACTGCTGGAACACGGTGATTTTTGGCATGTCGCACATGCGCGGCAAAAAATCCGCGCTGCTGGATATCGCAACCGTTGACGGGCGCGAGGCATTCGAGAGATTGGTCAAGTCCGTGGATGTCGTCGTCTGGAACGCCACCGACCGTCAGGTCGAAGTCATGGGACTCGACCTCGAAGGGATGAGAGCCCTCAACCCCGACGCAATTTTCTGTCAGCTCGATTGCTTCAGTGGCGTCCGCGTCGGACCGCGCACCAACTATCTTGGCTATGACGATCTGGTTCAGGCGGCGACCGGCATCATGCTTCGGTTTGGGGGATCGATGCAGACGCCGGAAGAACATGCCCATGTCGGCACCATCGACGTCATGTGCGGCTTTGGCGCCGCTGTCGGCGTGGCTGCCGCGCTTTTCCAGAAATCCACAACCGGCGTTGTCGGCCGGCCACGCACGTCGCTGTCGGCGCTGACAGGGCTGGCGCAGATCCCCTTCTGCTACGACTATGAGGGCCGCCGACCATTCGACGAACCGGCGGGCCGCGAGACAAAAGGGTTCGACCCATTGTCCCGGCTTTATGAAACGGCGTCCGGTGGTTCGATCCTGCTATGTGCGTCGGACGCCGACTTACCACGCTTCGAGACAGTAGAGGGATTGACAGGGCTGGCTTCGATACCGGAGCCCGACCGGGAGACCCATCTGGCCAAGATATTCATGACCGAACCGGCCGAGATTTGGCAACAGCGCCTTGTCGAGGCTGATATCGGTGCATCGCCTTGCGAGAACATCGAGACGATCCGGGACCGGAACGCAAGGATGGCGGACGGCAGGCCTGGTACCGAATATGGCAGTTACTCATTCTCCGTCTTCCCGGATCACCCGAGCGGCCACGCGGTGACCCAACTTGATCCTTTCGCCGTCCGGCCCAGCGAGGGAAAGGTCTATGCTCTTGCGTCGGCAGAGAAATACGGCGCCTCGACACGCACCGTTCTCGCCGCCGTCGGCTATGACGATGCTGAAATCGACAGAATACTGAAGTCGGGTGCCGCCAGCGTTTCCTGGAGCAGCGCCTATTTGCCAGGCTGAGAACAGACACCAATGGCTCAAACTCCAAGGCGGCGTGGTTCGCCGCCTTGGATATCGATCAACTCAGAAAATCGCGTCCGTCACCGCTTTGACCGGTCCGAGCAGGACCGATCCGTCCGGCACGCCGGCGTCGATCGGGATGGCCTTGTGATTGGCCGTCGCCACCATCGGTTGGCGGGCGTCGCTGGTGACGATGACCGGCGTTTTCGACGGCACGCGATCATAAAGGTCGATGATGTCCTGGTTCATCAGGCGCACGCAGCCCGACGACACCGATTTGCCGATCGAACGCCATTCCGGCGAGCCGTGCAGGCGATAGAGCGTGTCCACATTGCCCTGGAAGAGATAGAGCGCGCGCGCCCCGAGCGGGTTCTTCAAGCCTCCGGGCATGCCGCCATTGTCGGCACTGTACTGCTTCAATTCCGGCTGGCGAGCGACCATCTCGTCCGGCGGCGTCCATTTCGGCCATTTCTGCTTCCACTGGACGACCGCGTCGCCCGACCATTCGAAGCCAGCGCGCCCGAGGCCGACGCCATAGCGGATGGCCTGGCCGCCCGGGCGAACCAGATAGAGGAAATGGCCCGTCGTATCGACGACGATGGTCCCCGGCTTCTGTCCGGTCGGATCGGGCACAATCTGGCGCAGGAACTGCGGATCGATCCTGTCGACGGGGATGGCCGGCAGATCGAAGCCGCCATCGCTGACAGCCGCGTACATCGACGCATAGTCGGCGAGCGGAGGCTCGACATAGGTTGGCGGCGGCGGCTCGGCTGGCCCCGGTCCCGTGGTGGCGCATGCCGAAACCGCGATCGAGGCGGCGCCCAGGGCTGCGGCGTTGAGAAAGCCGCGACGGCTCAGGCGATAAGATTCGATTTCGGTTATGGACATGGCTGCCTTCTTTAAGACTCAGATCGCAACAAAGCGTCAACACGCCGACGTCGGCCGCGGGTGCCTGACAACACCTGAGGCGATAGGCGGTTCCGATTCTGGCTCGAACGTGGACAAACAAAGGCGAAGCTGTGACTGCGCCGCCACTGTGGCGTTGGAGCCACAGGTCTATCAGGCGCCGGATACGAGTGCCTCCAGTGACGGCAGGATCAGGGCCGGCGGCAAGTCCCGATATTCCTCCGGCTGGTTGGAGCGGTTGATCCAAACCGTGCGGAAGCCGAATTTGGTGGCGCCCGCGATGTCCCAGCGATTGGAGGACTGGAAGGAGATCGCGCCGGGATAAAGCCGCCAGCCGGTGGCGACCATGTCGTAGACCGCTGGATCGGTCTTGAAGCGACGCACCGCATCGACCGAATAGATGTCGTCCAGGACCTGGTCGAGTGCCGCGGACTTGACCGCCGCCTCCAGCATTTCGGGCGAGCCATTGGAGAGGATCGCCAGCCTGGCGCCCGAAGCCTTGAGCGCTTTCAGCACGGCCGGCACTTCGGGATAACAGTCCAGCCTCCAATAGGCTTCCAGCAGTTTCGCCTTGAGGCTCGGATCGGCCGAAGGGACCTTGCGCAAGGCGAACTCCAGCGCCTGTTCCGTCAACTGCCAGAAATCGGCATAGGCGCTCATCAGCGTGCGCACCCAGGAGTATTCGAGTTGCTTGGCGCGCCAGACTTCGGACAGGAGCTGGCCGTCCGGTCCGATCGCGTCTGCATGGCGGCGCACGGCCGCGTGTACGTCGAACAGCGTGCCATAGGCGTCGAAAACATAGGCGGCGTATTGCATGGCAACAGTTTTGAGGCGAGGCGGGACAAGGTGCAAGCCTTGATTGCCTCGCACCCGTCGCTGGCCTCAACAAAACTCCCCGATGCTGGTTGACGGCAGCGACCAAAGCATCATCCAATGTTGTCACACAAGATTGACCGGAACAGGAAAACGCGATGACACTGGCTGCGGCGGCGCAATCCGCGACATGGACTTTCGTCGATGGCGATTGGTATGAAGGCAATGTCGCCATTCTGGGACCGCGCAGCCACGCCATGTGGCTCGGCACCAGCGTGTTCGACGGAGCTCGCTGGTTCGAGGGCGTCGCGCCCGATCTCGAACTTCATGCCGCACGCGTCAATGCCTCGGCGACCGCGCTCGGACTGGCGCCGAACATGACGCCCGAGCGGATCGTCGGGCTGACCTGGGACGGATTGAAGAAGTTCGACGGCAAGACGGCGGTCTACATCAGGCCGATGTACTGGGCCGAGCATGGCGGCTACATGGGCGTGCCGGCCGATCCCGCCTCGACCCGTTTCTGCCTGTGCCTCTATGAATCGCCGATGATCTCGCCGACAGGCTTTTCCGTGACCGTGTCGCCGTTTCGGCGCCCGACCATCGAAACCATGCCGACCAACGCCAAAGCCGGCTGCCTCTATCCCAACAACGGCCGCGCCATCCTCGAGGCCAAGGCGCGCGGCTTCGACAATGCGCTTGTGCTCGACATGCTGGGCAATGTCGCGGAGACCGGAAGTTCGAACATCTTCCTGGTCAAGGACGGCCATGTGCTGACGCCGGCGCCCAATGGAACCTTCCTGTCCGGCATTACCCGCTCGCGCACGATGGCGCTGCTCGGCGACTATGGGTTCAGGACGACCGAAAAGACGCTGTCGGTGCGGGATTTCCTCGAAGCGGACGAAATCTTCTCGACCGGCAACCACTCCAAGGTGGTGCCGATCACCCGCATCGAGGACCGCGACCTGCAACCTGGCCCGGTGGCCAAGAAGGCACGCGAACTCTATTGGGATTGGGCGCATTCGACCTCGGCTGGCTGAGGCGGCCAGTCCGGCCTTTTTGTCGCTGCGCGGTTGGCCGCGGGAAAAGCGTGTGACAGTTCTCGGGAACCCGCTTAGAAAGGGAACCGACGCTCCACTTCCGGAGTTGTTCCAGCTCAACCCCGACCTATCTTACTCCGGTATCCACACCGGATTTTCCACGAGGGAGTACTACCCATGGCTTTCGAATTGCCCGCTCTGCCCTACGACTATGAGGCCCTGCAGCCCTATATGTCGAAAGAGACGCTGGAGTATCACCACGACAAGCATCACAAGGCCTATGTCGACAACGGCAACAAGCTCGCCGCCGAAGCCGGCCTTGGCGATCTTTCCGTCGAAGAAGTGGTCAAGCAGTCGTTCGGCAAGAATGCCGGTCTCTTCAACAATGCCGCGCAGCACTACAACCACATCCATTTCTGGAAGTGGATGAAGAAGGGCGGCGGCGGCAACAAGCTGCCTGGCGCGCTGCAGAAGGCTTTCGACAGCGATCTCGGCGGCTACGACAAGTTCAAGGCTGATTTCATCGCCGCCGGCACGACGCAGTTCGGTTCGGGCTGGGCCTGGGTTTCGGTCAAGGACGGCAAGCTGGCGATCTCGAAGACGCCGAACGGCGAAAACCCGCTCGTTCACGGCGCCTCGCCGATCCTCGGCGTCGACGTCTGGGAGCACTCCTATTACATCGACTACCGCAACGCTCGCCCGAAATATCTCGAGGCCTTCGTAGACAGCCTGATCAACTGGGATCACGTGCTCGAACTCTACCAAAAGGCAAATGCCTGATCGATCTTCCGAAAGGCCCGGCACCCCCGGGCCTTTTCTTTTATGTCGAAGCCCCACCGCAGCTAATGCATGTCGCCCGGAAGTGTCGTCGGTTCCGGGACAACGACATGCATAAAATCAGAAGCTTACAGCAGGTCGTGCGAATCCTATTCGCCGCGACATGCTGTAGGGTCGTCCAAATCCATGCGGAGAGAAGGGAATATTCCTCCTCCCGCATCCGTTAACGTCCTGTCCTGAAATACCTTCTCACGGAGCTAAATGAATGAGAAAGCTTGTCATCGCCATCTCCATGCTCGCGCTCGCCGCGTCGGCCGCCTTTGCCGATCCGATCCTCGACCGGCAGGCTCTGATGAAGGAACGCGGAAAGATCGTCGGCGGCCTGTCGAAAGTGGCCAAAGGCGAGGAGCCCTTCGATGCCGCCGCGGTGCTGACGCAGTTGCAGGCGTTGCAGGTAAATGCCGAGAAATTCGACGTAGAGGCCTTGTTCCCGAAGGGCAGCGATGCCGGCGACACCACGGCGGCGCCAAAGATCTGGGAAGACATGGCCGGCTTCAAGGCGACCGAGGATAGGTATCTCGCCAACGTCAAGGCCACGGTCGCAACCGCTCCGGCCGACGTCGACGCGCTGAAGACGCAGATCGGAACCATCGGCTCGGACTGTGGCACCTGCCATCAGGGCTACAGGGTTAAGAAGGGCTGATCGCCTGACATGGCATGGCTTAAATCGCCAGCCATGGCATGGCTGAGGAAGCTCGCCGGCGCAGCCCTCGTTCTTGGCATCGCCGGCGCGGCCGCCGGGTGGCTGCTGTCGGCGCCGGTCAGGCTGGAAGCAACCGCCCTGGCCCAACTCGGCCCCGGCGATGTTGCCCGCGGCAAGCGCATCTTCTATGCCGGCGGCTGCACCTCCTGCCACGCGAAACCCGGGTCGCAGGGCGATGCACGGCTTCAGCTCGTGGGCGGGCTTGAACTCAAGACGCCGTTCGGCACCTTTGTTCCGCCCAACATTTCGCAAGATCCCAAGGATGGCATCGGCGCATGGTCGGTCGAGGATCTCGCCAATGCCATGTTGAAGGGTGTTTCGCCCACGGGTGAGCATTTCTATCCGGCATTCCCCTATGCCTCTTACGCGCGCATGAAACTATCTGATGTCGCCGACCTCTACGCTTTCCTGAAGACGCTTCCCGCCGTCGCCGGCAAGGCGCCGGGCAATTCGTTGGCGTTCCCGTTCAACATCCGGCGAGGCATCGGCCTGTGGAAGCGCCTCTATCTCAGCGACCAGCCTGTCATTCCCCTGCCTGATGGCACGCCGGAACCCGTGATGGCAGGCCGCTACCTGGTCGAAGGGCCGGGTCATTGCGGCGAATGCCATACGCCGCGCGACTTGGCTGGCGGCATCAGGACGGGCCAATGGCTGGCCGGTGCCGTGGCCGCCGAGGGCTCGGGCGTCGTGGCGAACGTCACTTCGGGCGAGGGGGGTATCGGCAGCTGGTCCGCGTCCGACATCGCAAACTACCTCGAAACCGGGTTCACGCCAGATTTCGATTCCGTCGGCGGAGCCATGGTCGACGTGCAGCGCAACATGGCCGAGCTGACGGCGGACGACCGTGCGGCGATTGCCGCCTATCTCAAAGCGGTGCCGCCGCACCCCAACGGCTATCCGGCCCGCAAGAAAAGCACGAACTAATCTTCGGATTCCAGGTGGCGATCGCCGAGGAAATCGAAGCCCGTTTCGAAGAAATGGTGGTAGTTGCAGGTCAATTCCTCACCCGGGGTGATGTCGCGCAAGGCGTAGGTTTCCTCGGGCGACGAGACATCGCAATTCGGCTCGTCGTCATGGTTCATGTAGCGGGCGTCGTCGGCTTCGAAGACGATATAGGCCGGATCGCGCCGGTCGGGGTAGGAATAGCGGTCGAGATAGTTCTTCACCGGCCCGGTCTCGCTCTCATAGGTCTCGACGTCGATGATCCGGTCGAACCGGGGGTCGAGCCTCCAGACCAGCGTGCCCTTGGCAATGTGGTTCTTGGCAAACACGCCGATGCCCTGGATCGGCGATTTGTCGAGATAGACGTCGACGAGCAGCATAATGGACCCTTGTGCGAGTTCGGGCTTCGTTGCCCGGGAAAATCGTGCTTTGGGTAGCGCGCGACCGTCGCAATTGCGAGCGAAAATCAGCCGGGCGGAACTCAAAAAATCATGATCATCATGCCTGCCGGCAAACCTGGGCCGCCTGGCCTCAGCGCTGTTGCAAGGCCAGGCGGACACCCAAGGCGCAATAGATGCCGCCGACAACCTTGCCCTGCCATTTCAGCATCGTCGGATTTCGGCGCAGGAAACTGCCGAGCCGCCCTGCGCTTACGGCAAACACCACTGTGCTGAATAGACCCAGCACGACGAAGATGATCCCCAATGCGGCCAACTGAACCATCGCCGATCCGTTTTCGGGCCGCACGAACTGAGGCAGGAACGCTAGGAAGAAAAGCGCGGTCTTGGGGTTGAGCACCTCGGTCAGGACGGCCTGTCGAAACGCCTTGCCGGCGGAGATTGCAAGCGCGCCGGCGGTCGGATCGGTCGGCGCTTTCTCGATGATGGCGCGAATGCCGAGGTAAACGAGGTAGGCCGCGCCGATATACTTTACGATGCTGAACAGCGTCGCCGATGTGGCGATGATCGCCGAGATGCCGACCATCGCCATGACGGTATGAAACACGTCGCCGGCCGCGATCCCGGCGCCGGTGGCGATCCCGACCCTCGTTCCCGAACTTGTCGCGCGCGCGATCGTCAACAGCGTGGCAGGACCCGGAATGAAGACAAAGCCGAACACAACCGCGATGTAGGCTATCAATGTGGACAGATCGATCACCGCGGCGTTCATCCGTAAGCTATGCCTTGTCCGTCACCTTCAGCGTGAAGGCATAAGTATAGGCGATCTCCTCCAGCCGGGAAAAGCGGCCGGACGCACCGGCATGGCCGGAATCCATGTTGATCTTGAACAGCACCGGATTGTCGCCGCTCTTGCGGTCACGCAGCCGCGCCACCCACTTGGCCGGCTCCCAATAGGTGACGCGTGGATCGGTCAAACCGGCGAGCGCCAGGATCGGCGGGTAGTCGAGCGCGGCGACATTGTCGTAGGGCGAATAGGCTGCGATCGTCTGGTAATCATCGGCCGACGCAATCGGATTGCCCCATTCCGGCCATTCCGGCGGGGTCAGCGGCAGCGTCGCGTCGAGCATGGTGGTGAGCACATCGACGAACGGAACCTCGGCCACGATGCCCCCGAAGCAATCCGGCGCCATATTGGCGACGGCGCCCATCAGCATGCCGCCGGCCGAGCCGCCTTGCGCGACGATGCGGTCATGCGTGGTATAGCGTTCGGCAACGAGGTGGCGGGCGCAGGCGATGAAATCGGTGAAGGTGTTCATCTTGTGCGCCCGCTTGCCGTCATCGTACCAGCCATAACCCTTGTCCTTGCCGCCGCGGACATGGGCAATGGCAAATACCACGCCGCGGTCGACCAGCGAGAACCAGTTGGTATTGAAGGCGGCCGGCACGGCAATGCCGTAGGAGCCGTAGCCGTAGAGCAGGCAAGGCGCGGAGCCGTCCAGCGGCGTGTCGCGGTGATGCAAAAGCGAGATCGGCACCAGTTCGCCATCGGGCGCGGGCGCCATCAGCCGCCTCGTGACGTAGTGATGGGGGTCGTGGCCGGACGGCACTTCCTGGGTCTTGAGCAGAACGCGCTCACGGGTACGCATGTTGTAGTCGAACATCTGCGACGGCGTCGTCATCGACGAGTAGGAGAAGCGCATCATCTCGGTGTCGTATTCCAGGGACCCTGAAAGGCCGAGCGAGAAGGCTTCCTCATCGAAGAAAATCAGATGTTCTTCGCCGCTGGCGCGCTCACGCACGACGATACGCGGCAGGCCTTCCTTGCGCTCGAGCCGGACCATGTGGTCCTTGAAGCCGATCACCGACAGGATCAGCCGGCCCGGTTCATGCGGCACCAGTTCCTGCCAGTTGGCGCGGACCGGATCGCTCGCCGGCGCCGTCATGATCTTGAAGTCCTTGGCACCGTCCGCATTGGTCAGGACGAAGAAGATGTCGCTGCCTTCCTCCAGCTCATATTGAAGGCCGGTCTCGCGCGCCGAAACCAGCTTCGGTTCGGCAAACGGATCGCTGGCGCTCAGCAGGCGGTATTCCGAAGTCTCATGGTCATTGATGCCGATCATGATCCATTGATTGTTGCGGGTCCCATCGACGTTCATGAAGAAGCCAGGGTCCGTTTCCTCGTAGATCAGGCGGTCGTTTTCAGGGGCCTGCCCCAGTGCGTGGAACAGAACCTTCGACGGCCGGTGGTTTGGATCGAGACGCGTATAGAAGAACCCGTCATTGCCCGCGTCCCACACGCCCGAACCTCCGGTGGCGGGAATCTGGTCCGCCAGTTCCTTGCCGTCGGCAAGGTCGCGCACACGCAGCGTGTAGAATTCGGAACCCTTGTCGTCGAATGCCCACAGGAGCTTGCGATGATCGGCCGAATGATCGACGCCGCCGAGCCGGAAATAGGCCTTGCCCTCGGCCTCGGCGTCGCCGTCGAGCAGAATCTGCTCGGGTCCGCCATCGCGCGGCATGCGGAAATAGCGCGGCTGCTCGCCGCCGAGCTTGAAGGAAGACCCATAGGCGTAAGGCCCATCCTTCATGGGGACGGAAGAATCGTCCTCCTTGATGCGGCCCTTCATTTCCTTGAAAAGCTGCTTTCGCAGATCCGATGTGTCGGCCATCAGGGTCGACTGGTAGGCATTCTCGGCTTCGAGTTCGGCGCGGATCCCAGGATCGAGCAAGGAAGGATCCCTGAACATCTCCTGCCAGTTATCCGCCCTGAGCCATGCATATTCGTCGATTCGCGTGATGCCGTGATGTGTGTCGGAGACCGGCCTTTTTTCGGGGGCAGGCGGGTTGACGATTGGAAATCGGGAAGTCCTGGTCATTGCGTCTCGCTCTGGAAATATCTTGAACGACGAATGAACACGCCGATCAGGGCGGTTCAAGAGCCGTGGCGTAGAGGTGGTGACGGCCCATGAGATGGCCGGGAGGAGAGAAGATGACCATTCGGTCTCGTATTACTGCGGCCTTCGCCGTTGTTTTGCTAACTCTGGTCTTTGCCGGCCAGTCTCATGCGACCGTATTCGCGGCTTGGCAAGTGGCCAGTGCGCAATGGGTTGGCAACCTGTGGTTTTGTGAACAGATATGAACAACCAAGCTTGTCGGTTTGGCCGCCAAGAAAACCGGAGCATTGAAACTTGCTTTGTGAGTTATCGCGAATGTAACGGTTAGCTGACCCAACGTCAGCCTTTGTCGGTTTGGCGACCGAAATATCGAAAAATTACATGGCGCACGAAAGATTGAAGCTGATCCCGGAATAGTTGATCATCATTCCTAAATATAATGCGCGGAGCGAATTGACTTACTTGACGTGTGGTCGCATTGATGTCCCCGTGACACGAATCGTCGCAGCTCTATCTGCGCAAAATTCGTGCAATGCCCTGATTGTAAAAAAGGGCACAGACCGACGTAACTCTTGTTGGGGCCTGAAGACCATGGATATTGTCGAAACACCTTCCCGAAACAATGATGCGCTGATCGAGCTAACCGCCGATGTGGTGGCTGCCTATGTCAGCAACAATCCCGTGCCGGTCGGCGAACTGCCGAACCTGATATCCGATGTCCATGCCGCTCTCGGGCGTGTGGGCGGAACCGTCGAGCAGCCGCCTGCCGATAAGCAGAAGCCGGCTGTCAACCCGAAGCGCTCGGTTCATGACGACTACATTGTCTGTCTTGAGGACGGCAAGAAGTTCAAGTCGCTCAAGCGTCACCTGATGACCCACTACGATCTGACGCCCGATCAGTATCGCGAAAAGTGGAACCTGGACCCAAGCTATCCGATGGTTGCCCCGAATTACGCGGCGGCCCGCTCCCAGCTTGCCAAGAAGATGGGCCTTGGCCGCAAGCGCAAGGCGCGGTAGTCGCGGCTTGCCGGATTAGAACTGAAATCAAACGGCGCCTTCGGGCGCCGTTTGATTTTGCGGGCGAGAGCAATTCCAGGAAAAGTGTGAACCGGTTTTCCCGGGAAAAGCGCGTTGTGCTTTCCCTAATGCATGTCGCCCAAAAGTGACCTCGGTTTTGGGAAGACGACATGCATAAAAACAAAGACCTAAAGCGCGTCGCCTGAATCCGTTTCGACGCGACGCGCTTTTGGAATTGCGTCAAAACAAAGAAGATCGCAGGCAGAAAGCCTGTCAGGCAGTCTGCGCGAGCGCCATCTCGGCGTCGCGTTTGATGCGCTTGACCATCGAGCGAAGGCCATTGGCGCGCTGGGGTGACAGGTGCTCGTCGAGGCCGAGTGCCTTCAGCGTCGTTTCAGCATCGGTTTTCTGGATTTCGCTGGCCGCCTTTCCGGAAAACAGCGCCAGCATGATCGCGACCAGTCCGCGCACGATATGGGCGTCCGAATCGCCTGTGAAGGTGATGACGGGATCGGCGCCCGGACCCCGTTCGGTGGTAAGCCAGACCTGGCTGACGCAACCCGGCACCTTGTTGACGGCGTTGCGCTCCGCATCGGGGAAGGGAGGCAGCGCTTCGCCAAGCTCGATGACGTAACGATAGCGGTCCTCCCATTCCTCGAGGAATGAGAAGTCGTCTCGGATCGTCTGGATCGTGGTCGTCATGACCCGGATATAGTGACGCGGCAGCGCCGCGTCACGGAAAAAACAAGGACACCGCGGGCGTCGAGAGGGCAGACGGTCCGCGGTGCGCCGTCGAGACGGCTTAATTCTTTATCGGCAGATTGACCGTTTCGGGCAGGACGATTTCTTCCGGCACGCTGCCCGTCATTGTCGATGTGTCGGGGCCGGCGGACTTCTCGTCCAGCATGGCGGCCGCGATCTTGGCGGTCTCCTTGGCGCGTGCGGTGATGGTGTGCATCGCCGATTTGCCCGTCTCGCAGACATCGGGCTTGCGTTCGCATATCCCGGCGATGTCGCCGACAGCGTCGCGCGCCGCGAACAGGGCCTGGATGGGCCCGACGCTTTCCTGGCCCGTTTCATCGGACCCGACACCCAGTGGCAGCGCCAGCAGCACCAGTGAAAACCAGAAAGCCATTCTTATCAGGAAGAACATGCCTCGCCTCTCGTCGTGACCGGATCATGCATCACATGGCATGACCTCTTTTATGGGCAGGATGTTGGCACACAGGCACGAAGGACGGCTTGCACGATCGCCGAGAATTTTCCTCAAATTTTAGGCAAACTCGAAACGAAGCGTTTTTGCTGTCGATTTGTTTCGTATCGGAACGATTCTCGTTACCATCCGATAACCATCTATGTAATTGTTTATACGATATTTTTCGCAAACGAAGGCGATCCAATTCCTGCTTCTGGACCGCTGATGGCGGGCGTTCGCGAATAACCCTCCGTTTACTATGGCTGCATTTGCCCGGGTTTTTGGCCGCCGTCATCCCGATATTTGCCGCAGGGCCGGCCTTGGTCGGCCCTGCCTTATCCATTCCTTAAACGCTGAATGCGAGTTTCAAAGCCAACCAAGACAATCTGCGAAAGCAGAGCTGTTCACGACGAGTGCGAGTGCGTTGAGTTGATGCCGATCGAGGCCAGATACGCTGAATTGCCTGGCGCAATGGCGGCCGGTTGTGAACGCATGGTTCATCCCAGCGTTCTCGGGCGGAGCGACCGCGAGCGCCAGCGCCGTTTCATCGGGGTCATGCTGGCCGCGCCGTTCTTTGCAGCGGGTGCCGCGGTCACGCTGGTTACATCGGGCATGGGGGCGGCCGTGACCATGGCCGCCATTTTCGCGGCCTTCGGGCTGTGCTGGTTCGTCGCGCTGCTGGTAGCAGCGACCGGCAAGATGGCCGCCGCGGGACCCGTCGCCCTGGCGATGGCGGCGATTGCCCTTGGCGGTCTCATCGGTGCCGCCGGCGGATTGAGTTCACCTGTCGCCATGCTTGCGCTTGCGCTGCCATTCGAAGCCTGTTGGATCGGCGCCTCGCGGCGTGCGGCATTGTGGGGAGGCGCCTCGGCCGTCATCGCCATCGCCCTTCAGTCCCTGTCGGCCGCCTTCCTTCCATTCGCGGACGCGCACATCGCCGCCTGGCACTGGCTGGTGCCGTTGGCCTGGGCGCTGACCCTCATCCCGCGCATATCGGCGTTTCGCGGCGCCGCCGGCGCGGCCGATACGGTCGATGCCGGTGACCGACTGGAAGACATCATCGACGCGGTGGTCTTGCGGGTTGCCCGCCACGGCGAAGTCGTGGATGCGTCCGCAAAAGCGCGCACGCTTCTTAAATTGCCGCCTGAGCTGTTGTCCGGAACGGGCCTCTTCGATCGCGTCCACCTGTCGGACCGTGTCTCCTATCTCAGCGCCCTGGCCGACATGCGTGACGGCGCACTGTCGCGCCGCCTCGAATTGCGCATCAGGCTGCCTCAGACTGGCAACGGCGCTCACGCCGGAAATGGTTTCGTGGCCGACAACTATCAGCCATTCGCCCTCGAACTGCTGCGCGGCGAGGAACAAAGCGACGTCTTCACGCTTGTCCTGCGCGAGAATGACGAGACCGCGCGGCTGCGCGAAGAACTGGCGCAAGCCAATGAGACGGCCGCCGCCGCCGAAGTGGCCAAGGGCCGCTTCCTTGCAGTGGTGAGCCATGAACTGCGCACACCCTTGAATGCCATTATCGGCTTCTCCGACATGCTGCTGCACGAGATGTTCGGCGCCTTCAAGGACCCGCGCCAGAAGGAATATGTCGGCCTCGTGCGCGATTCGGGCCAGCATTTGCTGGCGGTCGTGACATCCATACTCGACGTATCGAGGATCGAATCGGGCGCCTATGCCACCGAACCGGAGCCGTTCCGGTTCATGGAAGCCGTCGACATGTGCCAGTCGATGATGCGGCTGCAGGCGCAGGCCAAGAACATCGACCTGCAGACTCAGATCGCCCCTGACGCAGGCGATATCAATGCCGATCGCCGCGCCGTACAGCAGATGCTCATCAACCTCGTTTCCAACGCGATCAAGTTCACGCCCGACGGCGGCGATGTCGTCGTCGGCGCCAAGCGGATCGGCTCACGTCTGCATTTCTGGGTCAGGGACACCGGCATCGGCATTGCCGAGGAGGATTTCGCCAATCTCGGCAAACCCTTCATGCAGATCCAGAACGACTATACCCGCCGTTTCGAGGGGACGGGTCTTGGCCTTTCCCTGGTGAAGGGGCTGGTGGCCTTGCACGAAGGGACCATGTCGATCGAAAGCATGCCGGGCGAGGGCACCACGGTGACCATCAGCCTGCCGGTCAGCGGGCCGAAGGGACGCCCCGCCAACCCGACCGGAGTGCTGACGATGCCGGTGACGAGGGCGAAAGGGGATGCAAATGGCTCGCTCCGCAAAACAGGCTAAGGCGGTCAAACGCCGCAGCAACGCCTTTCAGGACGGCGCCATCGCCGTCGGCGGCATGATTTCGCGCAATCCCGTCTTGGTGGGAGGATCGACCGCATTCCTGGTGACGCTGTTCTACGTCTCGGCGAACGCGCTGTGGTATCAGCCTTTCCCGAACGCCGGGGCGTTTTTCGCCACCCGTAATTTCCAGGGCTTTCCGCACGCCGCAGCCGACGAGCCGGAGACGACGATCAACATCGTGCGATCCAATGCCGCGCCCGCCCCGATCAAGGGCGATCCGGTGGTCGAGCAGGTGCAAGGCATATTGAAGGATCTCGATTTCTATTCAGGCACCGTCGACGGCATTTCCGGCCCCAACACGCGCAAGGCCATACAGGCCTACCAGCAGAAGGTCGGGCTGAACGCTTCGGGCGAGATCGACGCGCTGCTGCTGGACCAGCTGGGGGCAACGCCAAAGACCGCCGCCGTGCCCAAGCCGCAGCCTCGTCCCGATGTGGCGCCGGCCGCCGTTCCCGTCTCCTTGCAGACGAATGAGGCACAGACGAATGCCGCTTCGCAGGGGCCTGATCCCCGCATCGTCAAGATCCAGGCTGGGCTCAAGGCCTTCGGCAATGACGACATGCAACTGGATGGTGTCGTCGGTGCGCGCACCAAGGCGGCGATCAAGGAATTCCAGTCGCTGTTCGGGTTGCCGCAGACCGGCGAGCCCGACGAGATCGTCTATGTCAAGATGCGCGAGATCGGCCTGACCAACTGACGGCCGAAACGACGGCTCGCCCTGCTTACGAAATTTCGATAGAGAGCCCGCATGTCGTCGGGAGTCTTCCATGCGCGTAACCGCTGATTTGTGGGTGTCGGCCCTGTTGCGCCGGGTTTTCGGCGCCGGCGGATTTGCCGCCGTGGTCAATCGCGGTGCGACCGAGGCCGGGGCTGTGTTCATCCTGGCGCGGGGCAGGATGGGTGAAACGGCTCTCTACGGGCCGGCACCGCAGACAAGCTACGATTCGGCCAAGCCAGAGGACCGTTTTTTCAGCCTTCTCGCCACCAGCGATGATGCCGCCGTGCTGGATGCGAGACTTGCGCGCGAGAAAAAATTCGATCCCGACATCTGGGTGGTCGAGATCGAGGCCGGGAGTGTTCCCGTCGAGGAGCTTATTTCCGTGAAGACGCCCTGAGGCCGGGGGCGTCGGCTTCGTCGCTGTTGGACGCCTTGCGGCTGTCGCGATTTGTCGGCGAAGCGTCGCGAGCCGCCGTCGACAGGGTTTCGGTTTTCCACCCCCGCACTTTGTCCAGGGCCGTATCGCGGTGCAGCAGACGGTAGCGGTCGAGATAGGTGCGGATGGCCTGCGGATGCGGGAACAGGCCGGGATAGACGGCAACCGTGATCAGGAATGCCCGGTCCTCGCTGAAGTCGAGCGAACGCAGCGCCGCAAGCAGCGGCGCATAATTCTGGTTGGCGGTCAGCGATCGCGCGATCGAGAAATCAATGTCGAGGGCGTCCGCTAGCGCGGTCTGGAAGAACGCGGCGTTTCCCGTCAGTGCCGTCTCGCGCAGTTTGACATAAGTATCCGCACCTGGGAACGCATCGACCTTCGCCGCCAAGGTTTCGTCGCCGGTATGCATCATGGAGCGCAGCCTGCGCCGTGCGTTCTCGGCGGCAACGCCGGGCGTCTGCTGAGTTTCCGCGCTGTTCGCCGTCGCTTGCGTCTTCACAAGGCTTTGCGCCGGGGCCGCTTCCGGATCCCGCACCCGCACCAGGGTCGGTCGTTCGAGCGCCCTGATCAGATCGGCGATGGTCGGGTTCAGGTCCTTGCGCCGCGATATGGCGCGTGCATGCGGCAGCCCGTGCCGGCCAATCAGCGCGATCAGGTCGATATCGCTGACCGCGCGTGAGCGGATGAGCAGCGGAGCGGCAATGTCGACCGGTTCCTCGCAGAGGCGCCGCACCAGGGCCGCGGGCGCATATTCGCATTCGGAAAGGGCGGCTGCCACGTAGCGCCGCGATTCGACGGACACATCGTCGAACAGCGGCAGCGTCAGGTCTTCGAGTTGGCCGATCTCGCGGCGCGACGGGCGGGTCAGCGAGCAGAATGCCGACACGGCGGCGCGGAACAACCTTTCGGCTTTTCCCGATTCCGTCCTTATCGCGATTTGCCTGAAATCCGAAGATGACACGAAGGATACGCCTGACAACAGATACACACCTGGCCTCGCGCCACCGGGACCGTGTCGGTTTCGCGATTGCCTCGGTCAGAACTTTCCGACCTGGCAACAAAGATCAAGTTAGCGGCGATCCGTTAGCGCTCCGTTAACCCTCTGCCGGCCTTAATGATATTTGGAGGCGTTGCGTTGTGCTCCGGGGAAACCGAGAGGAATGCGCGAACCATGGGCATGGTACTGTCTTTCGTGCCGCGTGCGGCACCGACCAATCGAGCCAAGCAAACCACCGAAATACCGGCGGCCGTGATCATATTTCCCGGCATCCGCTATGAGCGGTCCAACACCGGCGAAGTCCGGCCTGCGGGGCCAGACAAGCCGGGATCGCCACGGACGCCTGTGCCTCACCACTGAGCCTTGGCCTTGTCTGTCAGGCCTCCGGACCTCCGGTCAGCGGGTTAGAAATCCTGCAGCTCGCAGGAACTCTGATCGAGAAAGCGCGACACGATCGGCTTCCAGCTCTCGTCCGGCACGAAGCTGCGGATGACGAAGATCCCCTCGTCGATGGGCGCCTCGACGAAAATCGCTCCCTGCAGGTCCTCGGGCAGGTCCTTGCGCACGTCGATCATCTGCGCCGGCGTCAGCACGACCGCATCCAGCTTGCCGCCCGTCGCCGTGTGGTCGTTGAAGGAATAGATGTTGTGACCGCTGCGGTCATAGACCGACACCGACCAGAAGGGGACGTCTCCCGGCGCCTTGATCCGGACCATTCCTTCCTCGAGGTCGAAGCGGCAGGCCGTGGCATAGAACAGCGGGTCGACCGATTTCACCACCGGCGCGCCGCCGGCTTCGGCATCCAGCCGGTTCATCCTGTAGAGATCCGAGGCCATGGAGAGACGCGACCAGGCGTCACGTTCCGAAAATTCCGGCACCAGAAGCAGGACGATAATGTGGACGATGCCGGCGCCGACGAGGCCGAGCAGAATGGCATGCAGAAGCCTGCGCAAGGCGGCTCGCAAACTACGCATCGCAGCCCGCCCTCACGATCCTGGGCAGCGAAACGTCCGATAGGCCGGTGCTGCTGGCGATTGGCGTGTCGTAGAAGGTCAGGACGAAATACATCCTTCCCGAACCGTCGGTCAGAAGCCAGTTGCCCGGCATCGGGTGATGGCCGACGGAGATGATCACGGAATTGTCCGGTTGGCGCAGCACGGCGTAGGACTGAAGCGCCGCAAGCCGCGATTTGCCGGTCTCGACGACGCCGAGCGATTGATCGGCGGCATAAAGCGTCCAGAACCGGGCTGTCGGAAATCCACCCTCGATCCTGTAGGTGCATTCCCGCTTGAGTTGGTCGCCGGCGGCATCGTTTTCCGCCACGAAGGATAGGCCTTCGGCGCGGCCGAGCGCCAGCACGCCCTCACGCGCCACTCGCGCCTTGGAATAGGGATCTGCCGCCGGTGTGCCGATATCGGGGAAGGCGGTCCACTGGCCGATCCTGATCGCGCCGACGCCGTCCTGGATCTTCAGCGCGTACCAGACGCTGGCGCCGCCCCCGCCAACGGCTATGGCAAGCGAAATCAGCATCAGGAAGGCGTTCTTGAGCATGAAGGGCCGGGTGCGCGAAGGATTGCCGTTCGGGGATATCGCGGCGCGGGGCCTTGTGGCAAGCCGGCGTGATGGATTTGCCTGCCGGTCTTGTCTTGCCGGGCGGACGTCACAGGGCCGAAAGCGTTTCGGGTGGAGTGGGGGCGTCGAGTTTGGGCGCCGTCTGGAACAGTTGGCTCATGTCCCGCAGCGTCTGCGTGGTTCGGCTGGACAGCACTGGCGGCCGCTCGGCGGCGGCGTCGGCCGCTGCCTGCTCCTCGGTCTTCTTCTGCGCCTCGGCGGCCTTGGCCGCGATCTCCTCGTCGACGAAGGGCTTGTCGATGCCGGGGATCGGCTTGAGGTCGATGTTCTGGTGCGCGTAGACCATCAGCCGCTGCCACACCATCGCCGGCAGCGAGCCGCCCGTCATGTTCTTGGTCGGCGAGAAATCGTCATTGCCCATCCAAACGGCAGCCGTGTAGTTGCCGGTGAAGCCGACGAACCAGGCATCGCGGTAGGATTGTGTCGTGCCGGTCTTGCCGGCGACGACGATGTTGGGAATTTGCGCCCGCCGCGCCGTGCCCATCACCGGTACTGCCGTCAGCATGGTGTTCATCGACTTCAGCGCCTGCTCGGACAGCACGCGATGCGGCGGCGGCGCGTCCTTGGTCCAATCATACACCACGTCGCCGGTGCGTGTGACGAGCTGGGTGATGCCGTGCCGGGAGCCGACGAAGCCGTTCTGGGCAAAGACGCTGTAGCCCGTCGCCTGGTCCATCACGGTCATGCCCGAGGTGCCGAGCACCATCGTCTTGTGCCCTTCGAGCGGCGATTCCACGCCAAACGATTCCGCCAATGCCTTGATCGGCGCGATTCCGAGATGATCCTTGGCCAGCCGCACCGGCACGGTGTTGATCGACTTGGCCATCGCCATGATCAGCGTGACATTGCCCGCCGACTCGCCGCTGTAATTGTGTGGCGACCAGTTGCCCCAACTGATCGGCCCGCCTGATATGATCGAATTCGGCGTGAAGCCGTGTTCCATCGCCGTGGCATAGACATAGGGCTTGAACGACGAGCCGGTCTGGCGCAGCGCCTTGGTGGCGCGATTGAACTGGCTGGCGCCATAGTCGCGGCCGCCGACGATCGCCCGCACCGCGCCATTGGTCTCGATGACCACCACGGCACCTTCGGCGACGTTGTACTCCTTGCCGAACTGGCGCAGATGGAACTCGAGGGACTCCTCCGCAGCCTTCTGGATGTTGGCGTCGAATGTGGTGTGGGCAACCAGGGAGTGCTGGCCGGGCTTGGCGATCTTCTTGACCTCGTCGAAGGCCCAGTCGAGGAAATAATCCGGGCTTTTCTGCTCGCCGCGATCGACGACGTCGGCCGGATGCAGCCTTGCCTGCAGCACCTGGCCTTCGGTCATGAAGCCGGAATCGACGAGGTTGGACAGCACTACGTTGGCACGTGCGCGCGCCGCCGGCAGGTTGATGTGCGGCGCGTATTTGGTCGGTGCCTTGAACAGGCCGGCCAGCATCGCCGCCTCGGCAAGGTTCAGGTCCTTGACGCTCTTGCCGAAATAGAAGTCCGCCGCCGCCTCGATGCCGAACGTGCCGCCGCCCATATAGGCGCGGTCGAGATAGAGCTGCAGGATTTCCTTCTTCGACAGATTGGCCTCCAGCCACAGCGACAGGAAGGCTTCCTTGATCTTACGCTCGAACGTGCGCTCGTTGGTCAGGAACAGGTTCTTGGCCAGCTGCTGGGTGATGCTGGAACCGCCTTGGACGACCGAGTTTGCCCGCACATTCTCGAAGATCGCGCGCGACAGGCCGAGCACGTCGATGCCGTAATGCTCGAAGAAACGCCGATCCTCGGTGGCAAGCACCGCCTTGATGACGTGGTCCGGCATCTCGTCGACCGGCACGGAATCGCGCTGGATGATGCCGCGCTGGCCGATCTCGTTGCCGTAACGGTCGAGGAAGGTGACGGCGAAGTCGCCTTGGGCGCGCCAGTCGCCGGTAGTGTCCTGGAAAGCGGGTATCGCCAGCGCCAGCATCACCACAATGCCGCCGGCGCCGAGTGTAAACCCTTCGCTCAACAGTTCGATGACGCCACGGCGCCAGCCCTTGAGGCGGAAGCGCCGCGAGAAGATCGTCGCCGCTTCCCAGAACTGACGCGCCTTGAAGCCGATCTCATAGAGCGAGGAATCGAGCCACGCGTCCAGCGCCAGAAGGCGGGAGGCGATCGGACCTCTTCTCTTGCGCGGTTCAGGGCTGACCATTCAAAAACCCGGCTCGGCTCTGGCGCGACCTGAAAACCGCAAGCGGGCAATTTCAGGGCGGCGCCCTGTTCCGACTATTCATCCATTTTGCCGACACCCACAAGGGCGGCGAGGACACAGCCGCAAGGTTTGTCGATGGAAGAGCCAGGTAGCCGGCGGGCCGGTTCCTCGCCCGCCAGATTCTGGGTCTGGCGGGCGAGGGGGATTTGCCTCCCCGAACTATCAGGCCGCTTCGCGCTTCAGCGCCTGCGCCATGCAATGGATACCGCCGCCGGTCTTGGAGATTTCGCTCATGTCGACGGCCGCGACCTCGAAGCCGCGCGCCTTGAGCTTTTCGATCAGCGTCTTGCTGGAAGTCGGCGCGATCACCCGGTCCTTGCCCAGCGACATGAAGTTGCAGCCGAGCGCCATCGTGTCCTGGAAGGGAACGTCGATGATTTCGTGACCCTTGCCCTTCAGCCAGTCGACGATGCCGGGCTCGGTGCAGGCGAGGCAGACGGCGGTGAGCTTTTCGGCGATCGGCACCACCATCAGGTCGATATGGACGTAATATTCGTCGATGAAGGCGATACGTGTTTCCCAGCCTTCTTTCTCGAACCATGCCTGCACCTGGCGGGCGCCTTCCTCCTGCGTGCGGGCGCCGCCGCAGCCGATCAGCACCACGCCGTCCTCGATGACATTGAAGTCACCACCCTCGAAGGTGCCTGCCGTGACCATGTCGTAGATCGGGATGCCGAGCTTTTCATAGGTGCGAATGGCCGCGTAATTCTCGCCGCGCCGCCACCAGTTGGCCATGGCGGTGATGATCGCGCCATAAGGCGTCATGACGCTGGAATCACGGGAATAGACCTGCATCGGCAGTTCCGGCGTCGGCTCGTGCCAATGGATGTTGACGCCGAAATGCTCGTAGGCCGCGACAAGATCCTTGTGCTGCGCCTGCGCGATCTGGACGTTGCAGGGCGCCTCGCGCAGATGTTTTCGCGAGAGCGAGCTGGTCGAGAGGTGACGCAGGAAGTTCGGCGATCCGAGCAGCACGTCCGTCAAGACGTCGGTCTCGTTGGCGAAGCCCCAGACGGTCAGCGGCTTGGTGCCGCCGGCCGGGTTGCGGCGCTGCAGCGAAAACGGCTCGGCGATGATGCGGTCATGAACGGTCATGCGGTTCTCCTCGTAGCTTGTTCTCAAGGGTTGGTCGGTCATGCGTTGCTTGGGATCCACCAGTCGCGCCCGCGCGCGGTGGTGACATATTCCGGCCAGCGGAAATTGATCGGCGGCTCGTAGTCGCAGAGCGGCGCGATCCAGGTGGAGCCGCCGATGCCGCCGCCGGTACGGGCGATGAACTCGTTCATCGCCTCCTCACGGGCGGTTTTGTCCTCGAGCAGGCGCAGCGCCGCCAGCGCTACCGTCTTGGCGGCGCAGATGACCATCGGGTCGATCGTCGCGGGAATGCCGCCCAGCGCATTCATCACCCAGGAGGGATAGGCACTGCCATTCGCCGAACGGAGCGCCGGGCGGGCGACATAGAAGCGCGCGGTCGGCGCGTGCCAGCTCATGTCGGTATAGTCGTCGGAAGTCGAATTGACCTGGGAGGGCGGCAGGTCGCGGCGCAGGATCGCCTCGGCCTCTTGTGGGGCAATCAGCCGCTCCAACTCGTCGATAAAGGGGTTGTCGGTCGCGGTGCCGCCGGCATTGACCTGGATTTCGCGCGCGACCGTCCTGGCGGCCTCGTCCCAGTGCGGCGGCCCGACCGTCGACAGGGCTTCGTAGGCAATCCCGGCCATGGCGTGGTTGGCCAGCCCCGGCCGCGACTTCGACACCCAGTGCTGCTCGTAGCGGCAGCCGCTGATCGCGGCCGCGGCCGCGGCGTTGCGGTCGAGCACCGCCGTCACCTGCTCGGCCATACCAATGGTCGGCACGCGGATCATGTACTGGATCTCGGCCAGGCCCGCCGGCAGATTGTCGGCCGTGGCCTGGCCCGCCGTCAGGATCGCCTCGCTGATCGACCAGCCGCCCTGATGCGGCAGCATGGAATCGCGCAACGCCTTGGAGGCCATGTACATGGTCATCAGCGCATCGTTGGCGCCAGGTGCCCTGACCGCCGAATGCGCCTGCGGGATCGGTGCGCCGTCGCCCGCCGCCCGCGTCCAATTTTCGGGTTCGTCGCAGACGAACCGGTAGATCATCGCGTAGGCCGCACCGCAATGCGTGTCCCAGCGCGCCGTATTGCAGAGCGGCAGCATGTAGAAGGGATGGAAGGAGATCATGCCGGCAAGACCGTCATAATAGCCTTTTGCCGCATGGATCGGCTTCGAACCGCGCACCTTTTCGGCCGGCTCGCCGGTGAAGCGCAGCGTGCCTTGAATGCCATCGCGCTGCATGGCGGCCTTGGTCGCGAGCAGGCCGCCGAGGCTCGCTATGCCGAGCCCCGAATGCGGATCGGTATGCCCGCCGGCCTCGGCGCCAAGGCCAGGGCGCGGCTGTCTCACCGTCACTGCCTCCTGGCAATTGCCGGGCACGGCATCATATTCGGCATACATGCCGACGGTCGGTCCGGCGCCATTCGTCCAGTGGGCGCAGAAGGCGGTCGGCATGCCGCCCGAGCCTTCCTCGACCGTAAATCCCTCGCGCGTGAGCCGATCAACATACCAGGCGGCCGATTGGTACTCGCGCCACGCGGTCTCGCCGAACTCGAAGATGGTGCGTGTCCAGGCCGACAGCAGGGGCTGAATGCCGTCGAGGCAGGCAAGCGCTGTCTCTTGCGCCGATGTCGTCACCGGTTTGTCCATGCTCTAGAAGAAAGCAGTGAAGCGGCTCGCCAAAAAGTGATATGTTTTCCCGGTTCGTGCAAATTCGGTTCACCTCTTGAGAATTCCATCCACACAGGCGCTACGAGCCCTCGACAGTTTCGCCAGGCATGGCAGCGTCTGGCGCGCCGCCGACGAACTGCACCTGACCCGCAGCGCGGTGAGCCATCAGTTGCGCTTGCTGGAGCGCGACCTCGGCTTCGATCTCCTGCAACGCATCGGCAAGGGCGTGGCGTTGACGCCGCGCGGCCAGCGCTACGCGGCCGATGTCAGGAAAGCGCTGACGGTGCTCGGCGACGCGGGAACGCACAACAGTGGTGCCGGGGTTGGCGGCTCCTTCGCCGTCTCCTGCCCGCCGGGCTTCGCCTCGATGTTCCTGTGCACCCATATCGGCGAGTTCCAGCAGATGTATCCGGATGTGGCGCTCTCGGTGCTTACGCCGCGGCGGCTCGACGATGTCAGCAATCCGGAGGCCGACGCCTTTATCGCCTTTGGCGTCGGCAACTGGCCTAACCGCGCGGTGGAGTTGCTCTGTGAGGTCTCGTTCACGCCGCTTTGCAGCCCGACACTGCTCAACAAGGTCGGTGGATTTTCCAAACCCGCCGACGTTCTGCGCGCCAATCTGCTCCATCTTGGCGACACCGAGGACTGGGCACGCTGGCTGGCGCTTTCCAAGGTGGAAAATCCTGACACCGAGGGCGGTATCTTCTTTTCCGACATGAACCTCGTCTTTTCGGCGGCGGTCGCCGGGCAGGGGATTGCGATGGGCGACGAACTGACCGGCCGCCGGGCGCTGAGCGAAGGCCGTCTCGTCAAGCCGTTCGAGGCGTCGGTCCCCTCGCCACGCTCGTATTTCCTGGTTTTCGAGCATGCAAAGGCGGGGCATCCGGTGCTCAATGCCTTCAGCGGTTGGTTGAGAGCGAAGCTGTTGGAAAGCAGGCTGGCGACGTATTGAGGTCGGCCGATCCCGCCACGAGCGAAATTGACGGCTCCGCCGTCCCGCTATCTCGTAAAACCCGCCAGACGTGAATCAAATTTGCCGATCAGGCGAAAACTATTCGGTTGCGGTGAGCTTCGGCCCTGCCTACGATTTGGCTCAACGGAAGGATAGAGGCAGGATGCAGCAACCCGGCCGGGCCGCAGAGATCAAGGCAATTGGGATCGGCAAGAGCTTTGGCTCGTTCCGTGCGCTGGACAATCTGACGCTCGATATAGGCCGCGGCGAGTTCCTGACACTGCTCGGCCCCTCCGGCTCCGGCAAAACCACCTTCCTGATGATCCTGGCCGGCTTCGTGCAGCCGAGCGAGGGCAGGCTTTTCAGCGACGGCGCCGACATCACCGACCGCCCGGCAGAGCAGCGCGCCGCCGGCATGGTGTTCCAGGGCTATGCGCTGTTCCCGCATATGAGCGTCGAGGCAAACATCGCCTTCCCGCTCAAGGTCCGCAAGAAACCGGCCGTCGAGATCAAGAAACGCGTCGGCGAGATGATCGAGCGCGTCGGTCTGATCGGCCACGAGAAGAAATTGCCGTCGCAGCTTTCCGGCGGCCAGCAGCAGCGCGTCGCGCTTGCCCGCGCGCTGGTGTTCGAGCCGGGCGTGCTCCTGCTCGACGAGCCGTTTTCGGCGCTGGACAAGAGCCTGCGCGGCCAGATGCAGGCCGAGATGAAGCGGCTGCATCAGGAGACCGGCACCACTTTCGTCTTCGTCACCCACGACCAGAGCGAGGCGCTGGCACTGTCCTCTCGCGTCGCCATCTTCAACCATGGCAAATTGCTGCAGGTCGGGGCGCCGGACGAAGTCTACGACCGGCCGGACAATCGCTTCGTCGCCGAATTCCTGGGCGAGATCAACATGCTGCCGCTGAAAGGCGTGCGCAGCGCCGATGATGGCGCCACCGGCCTGTGCGAAGACCGCGCCGTCAGCCTGCGTGGCAATCCGGCCACTGTCGGTGCCAACGCCATTCTGGCGATCCGCCCCGAACACATGTCGATAGCGCGCGAGGCCGCCGCCGGAGAGAACGGTATCGCCGCGACGGCGATAGCATCGACCTATCTGGGGGCGGCAACCAAGCTCGACCTCACAACGCGCCAGGGTGCAAAAGTGACCGTCTCGGTGCCCAACGAGGTCGCGGCGGCTGCTCTCAGCAAGGGCAATTCCGTCTGGCTGACATGGCCGGCTGAAAAGGGTTTCCTCCTTCCGGACGGAGGACAATGACCGCCGGCGCGGCCTGATCCGCCGCACCGGCTTCCGGATTAAAATCAACGAAAACAAAGGGGAACTGACATGAACGACACCAAGAAACAGGCCATCGAAACGCTGTCCGAAAGGACGATACGCGGTGAGATCTCGCGCCGGCAGTTCACGCAGTTGGCGGCGCTCGTGCTCGCCGGCACGCCGTTGCTGCTGCGTTCGAGCGGCGCATTCGCCGCTGCGAAGGAACTGGTTCTGGTCAACTGGGGTGGCGACGCCATCACGGCCTATGACGCGGCCTATGGCCAGGCTTTCACCAAGGACACCGGCATCACCGTCAAGATGGACGGCTCGGGCCCGACCGAAGGCGCGATCGCCGCGCAGTTCAAAAGCGGCGCCCCGACCTGGGACCTGGTCGATGTCGACCCGTTCTCGGCCATCACGCTCGGCGCGCAAGGCATGCTCGAGCCGATCGACTACAACATCGTCGACAAGAAAAAGATGCGGCCGGGCTTCGGCTGGGACTATGCCGCCTCGACCTATTTCTTCTCCTATGTCATCGCCTACGATTCCGAGAAATACGGCAAGGATGCACCGACCGGCATGGCCGATTTCTTCGATGTGAAGAAATTCCCAGGCAAGCGTTCCCTCTACAAATGGGGCGTGTCGAGCTGGGAAGCTGCCCTTTTGGCCGATGGCATCGCGCCGGCGTCGCTCTACCCGCTCGACTTGAAGCGGGCGCATGACAAAATCGCCGCCTTCAAGGAAAACGTCGTCGCTTATTGGGGCGGCGGCGCCGAGAGCCAGAGCGTGCTGCTCAATGGCGAAGCCTCGATGGCGATCGTCTGGTCGACGCGCGCCTCGCTGATCGAGCAGGATTCCGGCGGCAAGATCAAGTTCATTTGGGACCAGGGCCTGATCTCGCCCGGCGCGCTTGCCGTGCTCAAGAACAACCCTGGCGGCAAGGACGCCGCGATGAAGTTCATCGCCAGCGCCCAGGATCCCCAAAAGCAACTCGTCATGTTCGACAAGCTCGGCCAGGGTCCGGCCAATCCGGCCGCCGACGCGCTGATCCCCGCCGACAAGAAGCGCATCAACCCCGTCGATCCCGAGAACATGAAGAAGCAGATCCCGCTCGACATGGATTGGTACGCCAAGAACTACGGTGCCGCACTCGACGAATACACCAAGATCATCTCCGCCTGACCCTCGGGGATGCTGAACTGACATGAGAGGCGTTCTCTCCGACAGGATGGGCGCGGCGCTGTTGATGGCGCCGCTGCTCCTGTTTCTCGGCCTTGCCTATGCCTGGCCGTTTCTCGGCGTGGTGAAGTGGAGCTTCACCTTGCCGACGCCTGGGCTTGGCCAGTACGGGGCGTTGCTCACCGACGATCTGGTGCAGTCGGTGTTCATCCGCACGCTGCGTATCGCCGCCATCGTCACCATTGTGTCGGTCGCCGCCGCCTATGCCATCACGGTCGTCTGGGTCCGCGGCAGCCCGGCGCAGCGCCTCGTCGCCGAATTCTGCATCCTGGTGCCGTTCTGGATCTCGGTGCTGACGCGAGCCTTCGGCTGGGTGGCGCTTCTGTCCAATCGCGGCCTGATCAACACCTGGCTGCAGTCGATCGGTTTCATCTCCGAGCCGCTGACTTTGGTGCGCAACGAGTTCGGCGTCATTGTCGGCATGACCCATTTCCTCATTCCGTTCGCGGTCTTTCCGCTGGCCTCGGCCATGCGCAGCCTGGACGAGCGCGTGCTGCTCGCCGCACGCGGCCTCGGCTCCAGCCGCATGCGCACCTTCTGGACGGTGTTCGTGCCGATGACGCGCTCCGGCATCATCGGCTCCGCGATGATCGTCTTCGTCTTCTCGCTTGGCTTCTTCGTCACACCGGCGATCCTCGGTGGCGGCCGCAGCGTGATGATCGCCGAGCTGATCTATCTCCGGATATTCCAGAGCCCGGACTGGGGGCTGGGGGCTGCGATCAGCGTCGTGCTGGTACTGTTCGTCGGCGCGCTGATGGCGCTCCTGTTCCGTTATGTCAGACCGAAGCAGCTGATCTGATGCCGACCTATCGCCCCGGACCCGTCTCGCTGATCCTCGCCGTGCTGGTGGCGCTGTTCCTGCTTATGCCTCTGCTGGCCGTCATTCCGGTGTCGCTGACGCCCAGCCGCATGCTGGCGATGCCGACGGGCGAATTGTCGCTGCGCCACTACCGCTCGCTGATCGAGGATCCGCGCTGGCTCCAGTCGATCCTGCTTTCGATCCGGGTCGGAATCGTCAGCAGCGTCCTTTCAACCGTGCTGGCGCTTTGTTTCAGTCTCGGCGTCTGGATGTTCCAGCCGCGCTTCACCGCGACCCTTGTCGGCTTCGTGCTGCTGCCGATGGTGGTGCCGCCGGTGGTCTCGGCGGTGACGCTTTACTTCCTGCTCACCTCGATCTCGGGCGTCAGCTCCTTCTTCGGCTACGACACCTGGCTCGGCGTCGCCATGGCGCATTCGGTGATGACGGTGCCGTTCGCGACCGTGCTGATCCTGGTCTCGCTCAGCCAGCTCGACCGCCGCATCGACCTCGCCGCGCGGGGTCTTGGCGCAAGTGTCTGGGAGCGCGCCACGCGCGTCATCATGCCCAACATCAAATTCGGCATCGTCACCGCGGCACTGCTCTCCTTCGTGCTCTCCTGGGAAGAGATCGGCGTCACCCTGTTCATCACCTCGGTCAACGCCATCACGCTGCCGCGTCTGATGTGGATGGGCCTGCGTGACAACATCGACCCGGCGATCGCGGCGCTTTCCGTGATATTGATCATCATCACGGTGCTGGTTCTGGCGGTGAGAAGCGTCGTGGTCCGGCAGCGCGGCGAGCCTTAAACGAACCGCACCGAGACTTTGCCAAACCTGCCCAAATCGCCAATGACCTCGTCACCGGCCTCGACGCGTATCGGCGTCACGCAAGTGCCGGTGATCACCACCTGTCCCGGCTGAAGCGCTATACCTAGACCCGACAGCTCATTGACCAGCCATGTCAGCGCGATGCGGGGGTCGCCGAGGACTGCCGCGCCGGTTCCGTCGTGTCGCGACTTGTCCGAAACAATTCCGGCCACCGGGTGCTTTGCGAGGTTCACGTCGCGCCATTCGTCTTGCGTGGGCTGGCCGATGACAAACAAATTGGCGCAGGCATTGTCCGCGATGAGCTGTGGCGCTCCGACGGCGCAGAAATCGTCGTAGCGCGAGTCCGGTATTTCGATCGCCGGGTGCAAGCTCGCCACGGCGTCCATCACTTCTGCGATTTCATAAGGTGCCGGGCGAGGTGGGAGCTGGCGGCCGAATCGGAAGGCGAATTCGATCTCGGCGACACGCATCTTGCTCGTCGCGAGCGAAACGGTCCCGCCAACCTCGATCGCTTTCTCTGCCAGCAGGCGCCCGGCCATCGGGCCGTCGACGTTGATATGCCTTTGACCGGCAAGACTGGTTGCCGCGATCTTCCAGCCGAAAAGCGGGGCCGCCGAACGATCCATGACATGGGCCTGGATGGCATAGCCTTCGGTCCGTGTCTTCGGCCGCAGCCCTTCGGGTATAGCGGCGAGATGGGTGCCGTTGTCCCAATGACTTACCAGCAGATGCGACGCGGCCCTGGCCTTTTCTGGATCGAGCATGGTCAGCTCCGGGAATCGAAGAAATAGCTCGCTGCCGATCAAAGCCGGCAGGGAACATTCCGTTATGTTGGCCATGCCATGGTGGTTAGCCTACATGACCAGGCAAGCACGAGTCCATCCATGCTTCGCTTGTCGAGTGTGGTGAGCAGAAACTACGTCCCGGACCGGGCGGCAGCGGCGCGCTCATCCGACAGGGGCGCGCGGACCGCGGCCCTTGTCACCGCCGGGTCGTAGCTCTTGCGCGCGAACACCTCTTTCACTAGCGGGGCAAAGAACGCCAGCGGCAGGGTCGGATAATCCGGATCGAAGCTCGACTGGTCCCATTTCTCGCAGAATTCGGCGCAGTCGTCGAAGTATGGGCTGCCCCGGAAAGTTTCCCGCTTGTTCGGATTGGCCCCGACATGTTCGCCATAGTACAGCAGCTGGAAATCGCCGTGCTTCTCCACCACCCAGGTGCACTGTTCGCGCACGAATGGCCGGATGATGGCCGCGGCATATTCGTCATGATTGTAGGGGGCATAGATGTCACCGACGTCGTGGAGCAGGGCCGATACCACCCAGTCGGTGTCCGCTCCGGCATTCCAGGCCCTGGTTGCTGCCTGTAGGGAGTGGCCGAGCCGCGTTACCTTGTATCCCGACAGGGATCTGTCGAGCTCGACCATGGCGGCGAGCAGCCGATCGGCAGTGCCATCGGCATATTCGATCTCGTGTTCGGTGAGAAACGCGTAGTCCTCGCGGTCCCCATCCTTCATCTGCGTGAATTTTACGGTTTCCATGGTCGGTGCCTCTAATCAGTCGCCGCGTTGCATTGTTTTCGATCCGCCGAACACCTCATCCGGCTTATCGACCGAGTTCGACATAAAGATCTTCGCCGTCCCGGTGGACGGGGAAGGTTCGTGCCTTGAGCCGGTCGTCGACGAGGCACTTTCCGGACCGGATCTCGAACTCCCATCCATGCCAGGCACAGCGAACGAGTTCGCCGGCCCGCTCATAGACGAACTCGGTCTTGTTGGTTTGTCTGGTGGTTCCGCAGACCGGCCCTTCGCAAAGCTGTCCAGCGCGATGCGGGCATATGTTCAGCAGGGCGGCATAGCCGTCGTGGAGTTCGAAGATGCCGACGCTTATACGGCCGAAGGTGACGATCTTCGGCCGCTCGGTCGTTACCTCGGCGACCTTGCAGGCAAAAGTCCGGGAGGGGGCTACAGCTGCCTCCATCATGCGACCCTCGCGGTTGCCGCCGGTGCCTCGATACGCTTGTAGACTTCAAGCGCGTTTAGCCCCATCACCTTGTCGCGCCATGCCGGCGGGATGTGGAGATTGGTCGGTGCGTCGAAGTCCCAGTGGGGATAGTCGGACGCGAAGAGCAGCGTGTTCTGACCGTCCATATGCTCGAGCGTCTCCCAGAGGTGCTTCACATTCTGCGGCTGCTCGAGCGGCTGGGTGCTGAAGCGGATGTTGCGGCGGCAATATTCCGACGGCAGCATCCTCAGCCATGGCGTCTCCTTGCGTAGGGCCTTGAAGTTGGCATCGAGCCGCCACATCAACGAAGGCACCCAAGAGACGCCGCATTCGATGACGACGAAATAGAGGTCGGGATATTTCTCGAACACGCCGTTGGAGATCATGCTGACCACATGGGTCATCGCCGGCTGGCTGAGCAGCGCATGCGTCTCCCAGTAGTAAGCGGTCGGGCCGCTGGCGACGGCATTGTGATTGACGCCTCCCTGGCCGCCAAAATGAATGGCGAAGGGCAGGCCGACCTCCGCGCAAGCCTCGAAGATAGGATGGTAGAACGGATCGCCGTAGGGGCGCTGCGAGCCGTGGCTTGCAAGGACCTGGACGATGTCCTTGTGTCCGCCCAGGCGCCTTATCTCGGCCGCCGCCCCATGTGGATCGGTCGGAGAGATGATGATCGATCCCTTGAAGCGTCTGTCCTTGGGCAGCCACCAATCGATCATGTAGTCGTTATAGGCGCTGACCAGCGCATTGGCATAGTGGTAGTTGGCCAGTGTCGAGGCTTCCAGCGGTTCGTCGGCCGTGAGGATAGCAACGTCGATGTCGTACAGATCGAGGTGCTTCTCCTTCATGATCAGGTAGTTGTCGTCCTCGGTCTGCGGCTTGATGTCATGCCGGGAAAATCCTTCGGGATGGAGCCACGGGCGATGTCCATGCGGGAAGCTGCCCGCCGGGCCGGGCTTTTCGCCGCGGACCATGAAATCGCGCCAGTAGGGCTCGAGATAGGGCAGGAGGACTTCAGCACTGGACCAGTAGTTGTGCACGTCCGTGTCGACGATAAACATTGATGCATCACCTGCCGAGGAGGGTTGGATGCACGAACAGTGGACTTCGGCGCAGTCGGCCGCAACGCAGTCGCCGGCCGAAGTTTAATCGAAGAATCCGATTACCCATTGCCTGCCAGGGCAGAAAGGCGCTAGCCGATTGGGATCGCCTCGTTCGCTGATGGCCGGAATGCAGATAGAATTGCTCGATACCTTCCTCGATCTCATCGAGACCCGGAATTTCAACAGGACCGCGGAGCGGCTTGGCATCACCCAGTCCACCGTCTCGAGCCGCATTCGCACGCTCGAGACGCTGCTGGAAAAACAGCTCTTCATTCGCAACAAGAGCGGGACGGAGCCCACCGCCGCCGGTGTACGCTTCGAGCAGCATGCGCGCGCGGTAAAGCTCAGATGGCTGGATGCGCGCCGCGAAATCCAGTCGGTCGGCAAGTTCGACCGTCTCATCCGCATCGGCATTCAGTTCGAGCTTTACGAGCGCGTCCTGCAGGAATGGCTGGTCTGGGTGAGGGCGACGATGCCCAAGCTGGCAATCTATGTCGAGATCGACTACTCGAACCAGATGATCCTGGACCTCACGACCGGCAGCCTCGATCTCGCCGTCCTTTATTCGCCGCAGCATCTTCCCGACATTCACTATGAGCAGATCGCCGAGGAGAGCTTCGTGATGGTCTCCACGCGCGGCGTGGCGTTCAGTGACATCACGCCGGCGGACTACATTCGCGCCAACTACTCCGCATCCTTCGATCGCGCGCACAAACAGATGCTGCCCGAACTGGAAAGCAGCCCGGTTTCGACCGGAAACGGCGGCGCTGTCGCCCATCTGCTGAGAAGCCAGGGCGGTACGGCCTTCGTCACCGCGGCGGTCGCGACGAAATTGCTTCAGGAGAAGGTGGCGGAGCTCGTCGCCGACGCGCCAAGAATCTCCCATCTGATCTATTCCGCCGTGCACGTGCGGCATCATCATTCACACACCCATGCCCGCTTGCTGAAGGCGCTCAAGCTAATGACGGTATAGGCGCCGCGACGCAGGTGGTTACAGGTCGACAGCGATGTCGCTGGTCGGTGTGCTGCAGCAAGCAAGGACAAAGCCTGCCTCGCGCTCGGCATCTGAAAGGCCCCCCATCTCGTTCATGTCCACCGCGCCGCTTGCCAGCATGACCTTGCATGTTCCGCACAGGCCCATTCGGCAGGACGTCTCGACATGGATGCCGGCGGCCTCGGCAATATCCAAAATGGTCTCACCGGCGCCGGCCACACGATTGATGCTGCAACGCTGGAAAAGAATGCTTCTTGCCTCGCCGCCTTGTCCCCGGTCAGCTGCAGATTTGATGGCGCCCGACGGCGCTGGGCCGAAGGCTTCTTCGAAAATCTCGCGTGCCGGTACCCCAAGCTCAAGAAGGTCGCGGCGCATCGCTTCCATGAACGCCGTAGGCCCGCATAGAAAGGCGCTCCGTTCTGCCGCGTCCGGCACGAGTTCGGCCAGCTTGGTCATGTCAAGCCGGCCGCCGGCGCCAAAGGCGCCGGATGGCTGGCTGCAAACGGTCTCCACACGCAGCCCAGGCAGTTGGGCAAAGCTTCGCAGTTCGTCCTCGAAAAGAAGATCGCCTGGCGTTCGCGCACATTGGATGAGGCAGATATCGAGATCGCTGCCGGCATCGCTGAGCGACCGCAGCATTGACATGAACGGGGTGATGCCGCTGCCCGCGCAAAGGAAAAGTGCCTTTTGGAAGGCACGGCCCTCAAGCGTGAACATGCCACCGGCTTCACCGATCTCGGCCGTCGCGCCTGCGCCGAAATGATCGTGGAGGATACGAGTTGCCTTGCCGTCCTTGGCGGCCTTGATCGTCAAAGCGATACGCTGCGGGCGGCTTGGTGGCGAGGCTATGGTGAAGACGCGGGAAAACTGTTCACCGTTCCAGCCGAAGCGGATGGTGGTGGACTGGCCGGCACGGAAGTCGAAACCCCGGCCGTCGACGCGCTCGAAGACCAGCGTGACGACGTCGCTCGTCTCCTGGATGCGGTCCGTGCAGACACACAGGCGCGACGTATCGAGGAGGGCGCAATTGCCGGCGCCAGCGGGTACGACATTCATGGGCCGTCTCCAAAGACAGGTGATCTGCCTGCGATAGCAGATCGGAGCGTGCCCATGCCGCATCTCGTTAATCGGAAAAAGCGTTCACATTTTACACCGGGACTCACGCCATGGCTGGCGTTGTCGATAGGATCAGCTGATCCAGAGCTTGCCGTTGCTCCAACTCTGGCGGAATCCGTTCATGGCGACTAGGTTGCGATAGGTGCAGCCGCGACAGGCGAGGGGAATGACATATGACCGCGCCCGGTGATTTGCAGCAGGCCCTGTTCCTCAGGTTGAAAAGCGACGCGTCGCTGTCGGCGCTGCTGGGCGGCGCCGGACTGCTCGAGCGGCCAACCGATAACGCCGCCTTTCCCTATGTGACTTCAGGCCAGACCTCTGCCTTCGACTGGGATACCGGCGCCGAGAACAATGACGACCAGCTGATCACGCTGCATGTCTGGTCGAAGGCCCATGGCGAAGCCGAAACGCTTGCCATCATGGCCGCCATCGAAGCACGCCTTGCTGACGCGGTGCTGGTGATCGGCCCGCGTGGCCAGACGCGGCTGTCGCTGGAATTCACCGAGGCGCGTTATGATGAGGAACTGCTTGTCCATCACGGTCTGCTGCGATTCCGTGCGCTGACGCAGGAAAAAGCCTGACGCGCTTTCAATATCATCGAAACGGAGTCTAAACTGCGCTTTCGCGGGTTTCACTGGTGGGGCGGTGAAATCCGGATTGTCTGTCTCGCGTTGCAGGGGTGTGGCGAGCATGGTTTCAGGGCCGTTCACCGTTCATTTCACGTTCAGCACCGATGCGTTACAACGCCGGTCATGAAAACGCTTCGCTCCCATTTCCGAACCGCGACCCTGGCGCTTAGTGCGGCCGGGCTGTTTGCGTCGCAGGCAATGGCGATACCGGTGATCGCGCCCGACCAGCCCAGCCCGATCGTCTTGGCCGCATCCGACTGCTATGCGATCGGTCAGCAGGTGGCCCAGCAGAATGGCGGGACGCTCGCCAAGGCCTCGGCGTCGACGCGTGGCGGCCAGCCGGTCTGCGTCATCGTCGTGCTCGTGCCCGGCAAGGACGGCCAGCGTCCGCGCCGCTCCGAAATCGTCGTTCCACAGAACTGACGCAGTCTTCCCTTCCTACAGGGCTCCGTTTCCCAGGTCGGCGGAATCGGCCTATATCTGCAACTTCAGTCCAACAGGCATTGGTCCCCGCATGCGCGTACTCGTCGTCGAGGATGACAAGGATCTCAACCGCCAGATTTCGGATGCGCTGGTCGATGCCGGCTATGTCGTCGACCGTGCCTTCGATGGCGAGGAGGGTCATTTCCTCGGCGACACCGAGCCCTACGATGCCGTCGTGCTCGACATCGGCCTGCCGCAGATTGACGGCATCAGCGTGGTCGAGCGCTGGCGTCGCGGCGGCCGCAAGATGCCAGTGCTGATCCTGACGGCGCGTGACCGCTGGAGCGACAAGGTGTCCGGCATCGACGCCGGCGCCGACGACTACGTCAGCAAGCCGTTCCACATCGAGGAGGTGCTGGCACGGGTCAGGGCTCTGATCCGCCGCGCCGCCGGCCATGCCTCGTCGGAACTGACCTGTGGGTCGCTGCGCCTCGACACCAAGGCTTCGAAGGCCGATGTCGACGGCGTGCCACTGAAATTGACCTCGCACGAATTCCGGCTGCTTGCCTATCTGATGCACCATATGGGCGAGGTTGTCTCGCGTACCGAACTGGTCGAGCATCTCTACGACCAGGATTTCGATCGCGATTCCAACACGATCGAGGTCTTTGTCGGGCGGCTGCGCAAGAAGATGGGCATCGACATGATCGAAACCGTGCGCGGCATGGGCTACCGCATGCGTGAGCCGGAGGCGTAAGGCGGAACCGCTCCCTACCAACCCAACCGTGGGCAGACGGCTTTCGCTGCGCGCTTGGCCGCGCTCGCTGACGTTCCGCGTCATCGCCTTCTCCACGGTGTGGGCGATCCTCACCCTGGTCGTCATCTTCACCCTGATCACCACGCTTTACCGCCAGGCCAGCGAGCGAGGCTTCGACAGCCTGCTGTCGGCGCATTTGTTCAACCTGATCGGCTCGGTCGGCATTTCCGACAGCGGCGCGCTGACCGGCTCGCCGGATCTTGGCGACCTCCGTTTCTCGGAACCGAATTCGGGCTGGTACTGGTCCGTCGAGCCCGCTTCGGAAGGGGTGCATGGCGATCTTCATTCTTCGTCCATGACCCGGACCATCCCGTCGCCCGGCGTGGCGGATGTTCCCTTCAATGCCAATTTCCAGCGCAGCTATGCCGCGCAAGGCATCAACGGCGAGGAACTGGTCGTGTTCGAGAGCGAATTCGTTCTCGATGCGAAGAACCGCGCCGCGCGCTTCCGCGTCATGGGCAACAAGACCGAACTGGAGCAGGAAATAGGGACCTTCCAGCGCCGCTTGCTAACCTATCTCGGCCTGTTCGGCATCGGCATGATCGCCATCAACGCCATCGCCATCCTGCTCGGGCTGCAGCCGCTGCGCAGGGTCCGCAACGCACTCGCCATGGTGCGCGAGGGCACCGCGCAGAGGCTCGATGGCCGCTTTCCGGCCGAGATCGAACCTTTAGCCAACGAAACCAACGCATTGATTGAAAACAACAAACGCATTGTCGAACGTTCGCGGACTCAGGTCGGCAACCTCGCCCATTCGCTGAAGACACCGCTCGCCGTGCTGCTCAACGAGGGCCGGGCGCTTGGTGGCGCCAAGGGACAGTTGATCGCCGAGCAGGCCGCCTCGATGCAAAAGCAGATCGACCACTATTTGCAGCGCGCCCGCGTCGCGGCGCAGCGCGACAGCGTCGTCTACCGCACGCCGGTGACACCGCTGGTGCGGCGCATGGTGCGCGTTTTGCAGAAGCTCAACCCGCAAACCAACCTGTCGGTGTCGCTGCCGGCCACGGAGATCGTCTTTGCCGGCGAACGCGAAGACCTCGAGGAACTGCTTGGCAATCTTCTCGAAAATGCGATGAAATGGGCAAGGAGCGCGGTGTCGGTTACGGTTGCACCCTTGACCGGCAGCGGTGACAACCTGTTTGAGATCAGCATCGAGGACGACGGCCCTGGCATTCCCGAGGACAAGGCGCGCGAAGCCATGAAGCGCGGACGGCGCCTGGACGAGACAAAACCGGGAACGGGTCTCGGCCTCGCCATCGTCGCCGACCTCGTCAACGAATATGGCGGCGGCCTGGTGCTGGAACGCTCCGGCATGGGCGGACTAAAGGCAGTGGTGCGATTGCGGAGCCTTCAGTGACGTTTCCCCAGGCCAATCGACACCGATGGGCGGCGCATGCTATGGCGGCATATCGATTGACTTCGTACTGGCCGGCGGCGGCCAAATTTCCGACAAATATCAACACTATGGCCACGCCCACTTCTCAGATGATGCTCGCCGCGCATCCATGGCAGGCTCCAACTCAGGAATACCGGTTGTTGGCATGAAGATTCGCGTCGCGCTTGTTTCCGCCTTGCTGGCCGTATCGGGCTGCACCACCTTGAGCGGCAAGGGTTCGACCGTGGCGGCGACACCGGCCTCGACGCCCCCGGCGGGCGGCAAGGTCGTCACCAAGTCGATCATTTCCGCCATGGGCGGCGGTCTCATTGGCGGGTCGATCGGCAATGGCCTGAGCGACACGGAGAAGCGCAGCGCGCTCGAGGCCGAATACAAGGCGCTCGAATACAACACCAGCGGCCAGAAGGTGACGTGGAAGGGCGATCAGGCCTCGCGCCATGGCGAGGTCGTTCCAGCCCAGCCTTACCGCGTTGGTTCGCAGGATTGCCGCCAGTACACGCAGACGGTATTCACCGGCAGCGCCAGTGTCACGGCGCACGGAACGGCCTGCCGCAATGCCGACGGCAGTTGGACACCACTGACCTAGCCGGCCGGATCCGGTTGCGATCCGGCCAGTTGATGTCGATCAAGGACATTCGGCGCGCCTGCCGTCAAAGCGTCGCAGGATGCCTGTGTTGGCAGGGCAAGGCTCTGCCTTTATTGGAAGAACCATGCTGTTCTGGGTCATAGCCGCAATTCTCACGCTGGGCGCCAGCCTGGCGGTGCTTTTGCCGCTGGCTGGGGCCTCCAAGGACGCGTCATCGAGCGGCGATCACGATCTGGAAGTCTATCGCGATCAATTGGCCGAACTCGACCGCGACGCCGCACGCGGCCTGATCGGGCCCGCTGAAGCGGCCGAGGCGCGCGCCGAGATCGCCCGCCGCATCCTTCGCCTGGGCAACGCGGATATGGCGGACAAGACATCTGGCAGATCAGCATCGGTCACGGCACGGCTCGTCGCGACCGCCGCCGTGCTGGTGGTGCCGTTGGTCAGCTGGGGGCTCTATAGCCAGATCGGCTCGCCTGACCTGCCGTCGCAGCCGCTCAGCGAGCGGCTGGCCAAGAACCCGGCCGACAGCTCGGTCGATGAGCTGGTGGCGCGCGCAGAAGCCCATCTTGCTGCCAATCCTTCCGATGGGCGGGGCTGGGATGTGCTGGCGCCGGTCTATCTGCGCATGCAGCGCTTTGCCGACGCCGCGGCGGCCTACCGCAACGCCATACGCCTGGACGGCGACAATGCCGCCCGCCAGGCCGGCCTCGGCGAGGCGATAGCCGGTGCCGCGGGCGGTATCGTTTCGGCCGATGCCCAGCATGCCTTCGAGGCGGCCTTGAAGCTCGATCCGGCCAACGCGAAAGCCAGTTTCTATCTGGCCATGGCGTTGGCACAGGAGGGCCGCGGCAAGGAAGCGGCCGCCGCGTGGCAAGCGATGCTTGGCAGGCTGCCGCCGAATTCGCCGTGGCGGGGCGCCGTCGAACAGGCATTGGCCAAATCCGGCGGCCCCGAAGTCGCTTCCGGCGTGGCCGCGAAAAGCCCCGATGCCGCCGATGTCGACGCGGCATCCTCCATGTCGCCGCAGGACAGGGAAGCCATGATCAACACCATGGTCGCCGGCCTCGACGACAAACTTCGTCAAAATCCGCGCGACCCGGAAGGATGGATGCGGTTGGTTCGTTCCTATGTCGTGCTGGGCAAGACCGATCAGGCACGCGATGCGCTGGGCCGCGCCATTGCGGTCTTTGGAGCCAACAGCGACGAAGCCAGGAAATTCACCGCCTTTGCCGCCTCGCTCGGCCTGACGGCGACGGAGTAGAACTTGACATGACGCGCAAGCAGAAACGATTGTCGGTGATTGTGGGCGGCTTGGCTTTCCTCGCCGCCGCCACCGGCCTGACCTTCTACGCGCTTGGCCAGAAAGCGTCCTATTTCTACATGCCGGCCGATCTGACCACTGCCAGCGTACAGCCCGGCCAGCGCATCAGGCTCGGCGGTTTGGTCGAAAAAGGCACCATCCAGCGCGGCCAGGGCGCGACGGTCGCCTTTTCCGTCACCGACACCCACAAATCGGTCAAGGTGAGCTATACCGGCATCCTACCCGATCTTTTTCGCGAAGGGCAGGGCGTCATCACCGAGGGCACCTTCGGCGCCGACGGCGTCTTTGTCGCCGACAGCGTGTTGGCCAAGCACGATGAGCGTTACATGCCCAAGGAAGTTGCCGACGGGCTGAAGGCCAAGGGTGTCTGGCAGGAGAGCAAGAGTGAGTAACCCCGGTGGGAGAGCAAGCGTGAGTCGCGGGAATGGTTGAGACCGGACATTTCGCCCTGGTTCTGGCGTTCGCGCTTTCACTGGTGCAGACCATCGTGCCGCTGTTTGGCGCGCGGCTGAACAACCAGCGCCTGATGGCAGTCGGCGGTCCGGTCGCGGTGACTGGTTTTGCGTTGACCGCGCTGTCCTTCGCAGCCCTTGCCAGCGCCTATGCAAGCTCCGATTTTTCGCTGGCGAACGTTTGGGAGAACTCGCATTCGCTTCAGCCGCTGATCTACAAGATCACCGGGACCTGGGGCAATCACGAAGGCTCGATGCTGCTCTGGGTGCTGATCCTGACCTTCTTCGGCGCGCTTGTCGCCGCTTTCGGCTCCAACCTGCCGGCGACGCTGCGCGCCAACGTGCTTGCGGTGCAGGGCGCCATTGGCGCTGCCTTCTTCCTGTTCATCCTGGTGACGTCCAATCCTTTCATCCGCCTCAACCCGGCGCCCATCGAAGGCCGCGATCTCAACCCGATCCTGCAGGATCTTGGCCTCGCCATTCATCCGCCGCTGCTCTATCTCGGCTATGTCGGCTTCTCGATCTGCTTTTCCTTCTCGGTCGCGGCCCTCATCGAGGGGCGCATCGATGCCTCCTGGGCGCGCTGGGTGCGGCCATGGACACTGGTCGCCTGGATGTTCCTGACCGGCGGCATCGCCATGGGATCGTACTGGGCCTATTACGAGCTCGGCTGGGGCGGCTTCTGGTTCTGGGACCCGGTCGAAAACGCTTCCTTCATGCCGTGGCTGGCGGGCACCGCGCTGTTGCATTCGGCCATCGTCATGGAAAAGCGCTCGGCTTTGAAGATCTGGACGCTGCTGCTCGCCATTTTGACCTTCTCGCTGTCGCTGCTCGGCACCTTCCTGGTGCGTTCGGGCGTCCTGACTTCCGTCCACGCCTTTGCCACCGATCCGACGCGCGGCGTCTTCATCCTGTGCATCCTGACGCTGTTCATCGGCGGCTCGCTGTCACTGTTTGCGCTGCGCGCATCGAAGTTGACGGCAGGCGGCTTGTTCCATCCGATTTCGCGCGAAGGCGCACTCGTCCTCAACAATCTGTTCCTGACCACGGCGACCGCCACCGTGCTGGTCGGCACGCTCTATCCGCTGGCGGTCGAGGCTTTTTCGGCCGACAAGATTTCGGTCGGAGCGCCGTTCTTCAACCTTACCTTCGCACCGCTGATGGTGCCGCTGCTGGTGATGGTTCCCTTTGGGCCGCTGCTGGCCTGGAAGCGCGGCGATGTGTTTGGCGTCGCGCAGCGTCTGATGGTGGCGTTCGCGGCCGCCCTTCTGGCAACGCTGGTCACCGCCTTGTTCATCGACGGCGCTTCGGTGCTTGCTGCGCTTGGCGTCGGCCTTGCCGTCTGGCTGATCCTCGGTGCGCTAACCGACATCGCCGTCAAAGCCGGGGTCGGCAATGTCGCCGCGCCGGTCCTGGTCAGACGCCTGGTTGGTCTGCCACGCTCGGTGTTCGGGACCGCTTTCGCGCATCTTGGCCTCGGCCTGACGGTGCTCGGCATTGTCGGCACGCTCTGCTTTGGCACGGAGAAGATCCTGTCCATGCATGCTGGTGAAACCGTCGAAATCTCCGGCCGCACGGTTCGTTTCGTCGGCCTCTATCCTGCCCAGGGACCGAACTACAGCGAGGATCGCGGCCGTTTCGAGCTGATCGGCGTCAGCGGCAGCGCTGTCGGCGAAATCAGCTCCGCCAAGCGTTTCTATCCCGTGCGGCAGATGACGACGACGGAGTCCGGCATCAAGACGATCGGCCTCTCCCAGCTCTACATTTCGCTCGGCGACGAGGGCAAGGACGGCTCGGTCGTGGTGCGCCTGTGGTGGAAGCCGCTGGTGACGCTGATCTGGGGCGGCGGCCTGGTGATGATGGTGGGTGCGGCCATGTCGCTGATGGACAGACGCCTGCGTGTCGGCGCGCCATCGCGCCGTCGCAAGCAGGCGGTGGTGCCGGCGGGCCTGTCATGAAGGCAAGGTTTTCACTGATGTCGATTGTCCTGCTGCTGGCATTGCTCTTCGCCGGCACGGCAATGGCGGTGAAGCCTGACGAGATGCTGGCGGCCCCGGCACTCGAGGCGAGAGCCCGGGCGCTATCGGAAGGCTTGCGATGCATGGTCTGCCAGAACCAGTCGATCGACGAATCCGACGCCGACCTTGCTCGCGACCTGCGGATCCTGGTGCGCCAGCGCCTCGTCGCCGGCGATACCGACCAGCAGGTGATGGACTATGTCGTTTCCCGCTACGGCGAGTTCGTGCTTCTGAAGCCACGTTTTGATCTCAGGAATGCCCTGCTTTGGGGCACGCCGGTGCTGCTGCTGCTGGTGGGAGGTGTGTTCATTGCTCTAAGCGCGCGATCGCGCCGGACGCTGGCGACGAAATCCCTGTCAGCCGACGAGCAGGCGGCATTGGACGCGATCCTGCACCGCGACTGACCGCCCAGTCGCCCGCTAACATTACCAAAGTTTCATGTGTCGGAAATGGCGCTGTAATGTCCGCCGTTCTAATTCTCGTTTCCTGAGGATGCCGATCAAGGCGCGTCCGCTTGAAAGAGGATAAGAGATCCATGAATATTGCCCCCAATTCATATTCCCGCACCCGCAAGCGTCTTCTGGCTGCCGTCGCGTCCGTCGCTGTCGCCGGTGCGATCGGTGTTGGCGCGCTGACCAGTGGAACCAGCCCCGTTCTGGCTGACGCCGTACGTGTCGAGGCTCCGCAGGTTCCGAGCTTCGCCGATGTCGTGGAGCGCGTTTCGCCAGCCGTGGTCAGCGTCAAGGTCAAGGCCAAGCTGCAACCGACAGCCGATGACGGTTCGGGCGATCAGGGCGGTTTCGACAATCTTCCCAACAATCCGCAGCTGCGCCGCTTCTTCAAGGAATTCCGCGGCTTTGGTGACCAGGGTGGCCAGAACGACGAAGGTCACCGCCGCTTCGGTCACCGCGATCGCAACAACGACCAGCCGCGTCCGGTGGCACAGGGCTCGGGCTTCTTCATTTCCGAAGACGGTTATCTCGTAACCAACAACCACGTCGTCGACGAGGGCACCGCTTTCACCGTGGTGACCAATGACGGCAAGGAACTCGACGCCAAGCTGGTCGGCACCGATCCGCGCACCGACCTCGCCGTGCTCAAGGTCGATGGCGGCGGCAAGTTCACCTATGTCGACTTCGCCGACGATTCCAAGGTTCGCGTCGGCGACTGGGTCGTGGCTGTCGGCAACCCGTTCGGCCTCGGTGGCACCGTCACCGCCGGCATTATCTCGGCGCGCGGCCGCGATATCGGCGCCGGCCCTTATGACGATTTCCTCCAGATCGACGCCTCGGTCAACCGCGGCAATTCGGGTGGCCCGACCTTCAATCTCAACGGCCAGGTGGTCGGCATCAATACCGCCATCTTCTCGCCCTCGGGCGGCAGCGTCGGCATCGCCTTCGACATTCCCGCCACGACCGCCAAGCAGGTCGTCGCAGACTTGATGAAGAACGGCGCGGTCCAGCGCGGCTGGCTCGGCGTCGAAATCCAGCCGGTCACTTCCGACATCGCCGAATCGCTCGGTCTGAAGTCCAACAATGGCGCGTTGGTTTCGAGCGCCCAGGACGATGGCCCCGGCAAGAAGGCCGGCATCACGGCAGGTGATGTCATCACCCAGGTCGATGGCAAGGATGTTGCCTCGCCGAAGGAACTCGCCCGTCTGATCGGCGCCTATTCGCCGGGCAAATCGGTTGACGTCACCGTGTGGCGTGACGGCAAGAGCCAGACGGTCAAGGTCGATCTCGGCAAGCTGCCCGCCAGCGACAAGCAGGCGTCGGGCGATCAGCAGCAGCAGCAACCCGCCGCTCCGGCAAAGCCGGACACGCTGGCTGATCTCGGCCTCACCGTCACCAAGTCCGAAAACGGTAAGGGTCTGGTGGTGACCGACGTCGACCCCGACAGCACCGCCGCCGACCGCGGCATCCAGCCGGGCGACGTCATCACCGCGGTCAACTCGGCGGAGGTCAACGGCACCGAAGACGTCACCAAGGCCATGGCCGATGCGGTCAAATCCGGACGCAAGGCGGTGCTGATGCAGATCACCCGTGACGACAACAACCGCTTCGTCGCGGTGCCGGTGGCCAAGGGCTGAGACGACCTTTCCAATGCGGCGGTTTCAACACCCCCGAGTCGCCGCATGGGAAAGCAAGAAGGAGAGCCCGTTAGTCAGTCATCGCGCTCTTCTTCAGCGGCAGCGGGCTTCCCATCGCCCGCTGCCGCGCCCCGCATATGGCTGCCCATCACGCCCTCGTGCCCGAAGCCGGTCGGTTCGGTGGTTGCGGGATGACGACATGACCGGGAACTGGCATGTCCGGCGTAACGACGCCACGGAACAAAGATTTTATCGCGTACGCTCTCGATCATCCTGATCGCGATGCGTTTTGGCAAAGGCTAAAATGCAGATGCCGGCTACTCAACCTTCCAGCGAAATCGCGTATAACGGCCCTATGAAGATTCTCGTCATAGAAGACGATCGCGAGGCTGCGGATTATCTGCAGAAAGCCTTCACGGAAGCGGGTCATACCGCGCATGTCGCGGGTGACGGTGAGACCGGCTTCGCGCTTGCCGATGCGGGTGATTATGACGTGATGGTCATCGATCGGATGATGCCGCGCCGCGACGGCCTGTCGGTTATTGCCGCTCTCCGTTCCAGGGGCAACACGACGCCAGTGCTCATCCTGTCTGCGCTGGGCGAGGTCGATGACCGTGTCACCGGGCTGCGCGCCGGCGGCGACGACTATCTGACCAAGCCCTATGCCTTTTCCGAACTTCTGGCGCGTGTCGAGGTGCTGAACCGACGCGCCAGCGCCAAGGAGGCCGAGACCGTCTACCGGGTTGGCGACCTTGAACTCGACAGGCTGTCGCATTCTGTCCGCCGGGCGGCACGCGAGATCACGCTGCAGCCGCGCGAATTCCGCTTGCTCGAATATCTCATGCGCCATGCCGGCCAGGTTGTGACGCGCACCATGCTTCTCGAAAATGTCTGGGACTATCATTTCGATCCGCAGACCAATGTCATAGATGTCCACGTCTCGCGGCTGCGCGGCAAGATCGAAAAGGGCTTCGACAAGCCGATCCTGCATACGGTTCGCGGCGCCGGATACATGCTGAAGGGCGGCTAGGCGGCAGCATGGCGCTTTCCGTGCCCGCCATCATGAAGACGACGGCCGCACGGCTTTCGGCGCTTTATCTCCTGCTCTTCGCACTCTGCGCGGTGCTGCTCGTCCTCTACATGACTTCGCTCTCGGCGCGCATGTTAACCGCGCAGACGCAGGAGACCATCAACGACGAAGTGCTCGGCCTTGCGCGCGCCTATCAGCGCGGTGGCTTGCCGGTATTGGTCCGCGTGGTCGAGGCCCGCTCGCGCCAACCCGGCGCCAACCTCTATCTGATCGCCGATGCCAACGGCCAGATCCTGACCGGTAACGTGCAGAGTCTGGAGCCGGGAGTTCTCGAAAACGAAGGCTGGACCACCAGCCCTTTTTCATATCAGCGCTTTGGCGAGGGAGAGCTCGATCGTCTACGCAATTTGCCTGCCGACAAGGGGACGGCACAGCCCGACCAGAGCGACACGCAGGCGCAGGGCGAGAAGGGCCACAACGCCATTGCCCTGGTGCTGCGGCTGCCCAATCAGATGATCATGCTGGTCGGCCGCGATCTCGGCGAACCGGAGCGGTTCCGTGCCGTCATCCGCCGTTCGCTGGTGCTGGCGCTCGGCATGATGGGGGTGGGCGGCATCCTGATCTGGTTCTTTGTTGGCCGCGCGGCATTGAAGCGTATCGACGGGGTTTCCGAGGCAAGCCGGCGCATTATGGGCGGTGATCTCAGTGGCCGGTTGCCGGTGACCGGCGCCGGTGACGAGTTCGACCGGCTATCGGAAAACCTCAATGTCATGCTGGCCAGGATCTCCACGCTCAACGAAGGGCTGAAGCAGGTATCCGACAACATCGCGCATGACCTGAAGACGCCGCTGACCCGGCTGCGCAACAGGGCCGAAGCGACGCTTTCCGGCAAGCAGAAAACATCGGATTATCGGCAGGCGCTGGAAGGCACCATCGCCGAGTCCGACCAGCTGATAAAAACCTTCAACGCCATCCTGATGATCTCCCGGCTGGAGGCTGGGTATTCTTCCGAGCACACCAGCCGCGTCGATCTGGCGGAGGCCGTGCGTGATGTGGTCGAACTTTACGAGCCGGTGGCCGAGGAGGCTGGCGTTTCGCTGGACGCCGAGGTGAACGGTGCTTTTGTCGTCGACGGCAACCGCGAACTGATCGGTCAGGCGCTTTCCAACATCGTCGACAATGCGATCAAGTATTCGACCGATTCGACGTCCAAACCGGCGGTCCGTGTGGCGCTCGAACGCACGCATGGCGAGATCAGGCTTTCCGTCGCCGACAACGGCCAGGGCATTCCCGACGATGCCGATCGCGCCCGAGCGACGGAACGCTTCGTGCGGCTTGAGAAGAGCCGTTCGCAGCCTGGTTCGGGCCTTGGCCTCAGTCTCGCCAAGGCGGTCATGACATTCCATTACGGCCGGCTTGACCTGTTGTCTGGCAATCCGGGACTATCCGTGGTCATGAGTTTCCCCGCGCGGGAGGACCACTGATGGCGGCCGTTGCCAAGCGGAGCAATACAGGCTGGCTGCTGAGCCTGGAAACCCCGCTTGCTCCGCTCGACGAGGGCCGGGCACGGCAGGAACTGTCCGAAATCGCGGATGCAGCGCGCGAAGAAGGGTTGATACGCGCGGCCAAATTCCTGGCCGGCAAGGGGACGGCGCAGGATTTCCTGGCCGCCGTCTTCGACCTTTCGCCGTTCCTGCGCGATACCGCGCGCCGCCGGCCGCAAATCCTGGATGGCCTGTTCGACCTGCCGATCGAGGCCCGCCTGAAGGCGATCACCGCCGCGATCGACCAGGCGCCGCTGGCCGAAACGGTCTCGGAATCCGGCCTGATGATGAAACTGCGCCAGCACAAGGCCGAGGCGCATTTCCTGATCGCGCTCGCCGATCTCTCGGGCGAGGCCGAAACCTCGCTGACTGTAAGGCGGTTGAGCGATCTCGCCGACGCCTGCGCCCGCGCGGCCGTCGATTTCCTGCTGCGTGACGCGCACGGCCAGGGCAAGCTCAAACTGCCCGACCTGGACAGCCCGTCGCATCAATCGGGCTGGATCCTGCTCGGCATGGGCAAGCTCGGCGCGCACGAGCTGAATTTCTCCTCCGACATCGACCTCGTCGTGTTCTTCGATCCGGAGGCGCCCGCCGTGGTCGATCCTCTCGACGCTACCGACCTGTTCTCGCGCCTGACGCGCCGGCTGGTGCGCATCCTGCAGGATCGCACCGAGCACGGCTATGTCTTCCGCACCGACCTGAGATTGCGTCCCGACCCCGGTTCGACCCCGCTGGCGATTCCGGTTGAAGCCGCGCTTCGCTACTACGAGGCGCGCGGCCAGAACTGGGAGCGTGCCGCGATGATCAAGGCGCGCCCGGTCGCCGGCGATCTCGCCGCGGGCGATGCCTTTCTCAAGGAGCTCCAGCCCTATATCTGGCGCAAATATATGGACTACGCCGCGATTGCCGACGTCCATTCGATCAAGCGCCAGATTCATGCCCACAAGGGCCATGGCGAGATCGCCGTGAAAGGGCATAACGTCAAGCTTGGACGCGGCGGCATCCGCGAGATCGAGTTCTTCGTCCAGACCCAGCAGCTCATCGCCGGCGGCCGCTTCCCGGAGCTGCGCGGCCGCGAAACCGTGCCGATGCTCGGCCAGCTCGCCGCCCGAGGCTGGATTACATCAGACGCGCGTGACGCGCTCGCCCGCCAGTACTGGTTCCTGCGCCGGGTCGAACACGCCATCCAGATGGTTGCCGACGAGCAGACGCACATGCTGCCGGAAGAGGATGAAGGGCTGGAGCGCATCGCCCGCATGCTGGGCTTTGCCGACGCGGCCGCGTTTGCCGGGGTGTTCCGTGCCTCGCTACAGCAGGTCGAGCGCCACTATGCCGCGCTGTTCGAAACCGCGCCCGAGCTTTCGGCCGGCATCGGCAACCTGGTCTTCACCGGTGACGTCGACGACCCGGACACGCTGCGGACCCTGCACGGTCTCGGCTTCCAGCGGCCAAGCGATATCTGCCGTGTCATCCGCGGCTGGCATTTCGGCCGCTATCGCGTCACCCGGTCGGCGGAGGCGCGCGAGCGGCTGACGGAACTGACGCCGGCACTGCTCAAGGCTTTTGGCCAGACGCGCCGGGCCGATGAGGCGCTGGTCCGTTTCGACGAGTTCCTTGCTGGCCTGCCGGCCGGCATCCAGCTGTTCTCATTGCTGCAGTCGAACCCCGCACTGCTCAGGCTGATGGCGACGATCATGGGCGCGGCACCCCGGCTGGCGGCGATCATCACCCGCCGGCCGCATGTCTTCGACGGCTTGCTCGACCCGGCATTGCTGACCGAGCTTCCCGACCGCGCCTATCTCTCGGCACGGCTTTCCGCCTTCCTCGAAGGCGAAAGGGCCTATGAGGAGGTGCTCGACAGGCTGCGCATATTTGCTTCCGAGCAGAAATTCCTGATCGGTGTGCGGCTGCTCGCGGGCTCGATCGATCCGGCCCGCGCCGGCCGCGCTTTCTCCGATCTGGCGGACCTGACCATCGCGGCTGCGCTGCAAGCGGTGACCGCCGAATTCGCGGTGCGTCATGGCACGATCGCCGGCGGCGTGGTTTCGCTGCTCGGCATGGGCAAGCTCGGCAGCCGCGCATTGACCGCCGGATCGGATGTCGATCTCATTCTGCTCTACGACCACGATGCGGATGCCGAGGACTCCGACGGCGACAAGCCGCTGGCGCCGTCGCACTATTATTCCCGCATGACGCAGCGGCTGATATCGGCCGTGTCGGCGCCGACGGCGGAAGGAGTGCTCTACGAACTCGACCTGCGGCTGCGGCCTTCCGGCAACAAGGGACCGGTCGCCACCCACATCGATGCCTTCAAGAAATACCAGCGCCAGGAGGCCTGGACGTGGGAACACATGGCCCTGTCGCGGGCGCGGCCGATTGCTGGTGACGCCAGCCTGTGCGGCGAGGTCGAGGCGGAAGTTGCCGCGGTGCTGAGCCAATCGCGCGATGCGGCAAAGGTGAGGGCCGAGGCGTCGGACATGCGTGCCATGATCGAGCAGGAAAAGCCGCCCCGCGACCTGTGGGACATCAAGCTGATTCCCGGCGGTCTGATCGATCTCGAATTCATAGCACAGGTGGCTGTCATCACCGGACAGGTCGAGGCCGGGCCGCGCGTCACCGGCACGGCCGAGATCCTGTCCCGCCTGACGCCCCGTTTCGCCAATGCCGGGATCAGGCAGGACCTTGGCCATGCTTACGCCCTGTATCTGGCGCTGACCCAGATGACGCGGCTGTGCCTTACCGGACCCTTCGAACGTGACGACGTTCCGCCGGGGCTTTCGGATCTGCTTCTGGCGGTCACCGACCTGCCGGATTTCGGTGTGCTGGAGGCACACCTCAAGGAGACGTCGCAAAAGGTCAGGAAGGATTTCGACCTTTTGCTTCGTGCCGGGGGTTCGTGATCAACGAGCGTTCGACCGCATCGGGGGTGACGATGCAACAGGAGAAAACCATGAGAAAGACAACCAAGCTCGCACTTGCCTTCATCGCCCTGGCCGGAGCCGTCGGCGGCGGTGCCTATGCCGAGAATGTCGACAGCGCGAACATGCGTGAGCGCACCATGATGCGGCTCGACAAGGCAATGAAGGACAATGGCGGGACCATCACGTTCGACCAGTTCTCCAATGTCGTGGACGCGCGGCTCAAGAAGCTTGTCGCCGACAATGGCGGCAAGCTGACTGTCGCCCAACTCGCCGACGCACTGGAGAAGGCGCGCTTCGAACGCATGGCCAGGCGCATCATCGCCCGGTACGACAGCAAGGGCGACGGCACGTTGACATCAGACGACATCACGGGCCGCGAAAAGAAGCTTTTCGCGATACTCGACAAGAACAACGACGGAAAGATCGAGAACCGCGAGCTGCCGAAGAGCGGGCGCTTTGGCCGCCATCGTAAAGGAGGCGACGACGAAAACGGCATGCCGTGAGGCTGGCTGACGCAGGCTCCGGCGCCGTCAGCCGAGGCCTGCCGCTCAGGCCGCAACCTTGATCGTCGATGTTGCCTTCTTCAGCGGAATGCGCACCGACACGATCGTGCCGACGCCTTCGGTGGAACGGATCTTCAGTGCGCCTCCTTGCAACTCGGCCAGCGAGCGCGAAATGGCAAGGCCGAGGCCGGAGCCGGCATGGTTCTTGGAGAACTGGTTCTGCACCTGCTCGAAGGGACGCCCGAGCTTGCCGAGCGCTTCCTTCGGGATACCGCAGCCATTGTCCTCGATCGTCAGCACCAGCGCGCCCGACGTGTTGCGGGCTCTGACCGATATGTGGCCGCCCTGACCGGTGAATTTCACAGCGTTGGACAGAAGGTTGATGACGATCTGCTTGATCGCCCGGCGATCGGCGAACAGCGTCAGCGCGTCGGCGATACGCGTTTCCACGGTGATCGCCTTTTGCGCCGCCTGAAGCGAGACGACACGCACCGTCTCACTGATCAGCGGACCGAGGTCGATCTGCTCCTGGTCCAGCGAGAACTGGCCGGCCTCGATCTTGGACATGTCGAGAATGTCGTTGATGACGCCGAGCAGGTATTTGCCGCTGCTGTTGATGTCGGTGGCGTACTCCTCGTAGCGCTCCGAGCCCAGAGGGCCGAACAGCCCCTGTTCCATCAGTTCGGAGAAGCCGATGATGGCATTCAGCGGCGTGCGCAATTCATGCGACATGTTGGCCAGGAACTCGGATTTGGCCCGGTTAGCCGCTTCGGCGCGCTCGGTTTCCTTCATGTATTTGCGGTTGAGGTCGACCAGTTCGCGCGACCGTTCCTCTTCGGCCCGCCGTGCGAGGCTGAGATCATGGATCGTCGCCATCAGCCGGCGCTCGCTGTCGACCAGCTTTTCCTGGTGCAGCTTGATCTGGGTGATGTCGGATCCGACCGAGACGGTGCCGCCATCCCTGGTTCTGAGTTCGTTGACCTGCAGCCAGCGGCCGTCGGACAGCTGCCGCTCGAACGTGGCGCCGCCCTGCGGACCATTGCTGTTCGCAAGCCGGCGCTCCGAAGCAAAGGCCAGCATCCGCTCTTCCAGGGACGCGCGCGTCACACCTGGCATCACGTCGCGATCCGAGAGCCCGTTGTCCTGCTGGTATTTGGAATTGCACATGATCAGGTGCTGAGCCGAATCCCACAGCACGAAAGATTCATTGATGTTCTCGATCGCGGTCCTGAGGCGAAGATCGGCCGCTTCGGAGCGCAGCGCCAGATGCCGTTGCTCGGTGACGTCGACCGCGATGCCGATCAGCTGGATCTCCGGCGCTTCCGGATCCATGACCTGTGCCCGGGCGCGCATCCACACCCATTGGCCATCGGCATGCCGCATCCGGAACACCTGGTCGATGTGGTCGATCTCGCGCGCTACGATCCTGTTGGCGAGCTCGAACAGGTCGCCGTCCTCGGGATGGATGATCTCGTCGACCTCGCCGAAGGACAGCATCGTCTCGCAGGGTTCGTAGCCGAGCATGTCGTACATCGAGCGCGACCAGTACATCTTGCCGCGCACCATGTCCCAGTCCCACAGGCCGCAACGGCCGCGAACCAGCGCCATGTCGATACGCTGATGTGCTTCGAGATAGATGCGGTCGGCTGCCTGCGCGCGCGCCGCCTGCCCGAAATAGGCATAGAGGATGATGATCAGCACGCCGCCCGTCAGCACGAACAGCGTGACATTCAACGAGACGGTCTTGCGCCACGTGTCGAAGACCGCTTCCTGCGGCACAAGCGCCGCGGCGGCTCCCTTCCTGTCCCTGGACAGGCTGACCGCCGCATACCAGTCCTGCCCGCCGATGTTGACCTCCATGACACCGGCGCGATCGCCGAACATGAACAGCGGTTGGCCGCCCTGGACGAGGCTGTCGAGCGAATGGCCTTGCCAGGGCACCGAACGCGGCGTCACCGCGGTGATCCTGAAGGCGCTGTCGGTGATGACAAGCACATGGCTGCGGCCCATCGCTCCCTGGCGGCTGGTAGTCTCCAGCAGGTCCTGGGTGGCGCCCGGCAGCGTGTCCGACGTGGTGGCGAGCGAACTGGCGAGCTGCGCGGCGGCCAGCGTCAGGACCGCCTTGGCGTCGCGCTCGACATCATCACGCTCGTTCATTAGCGAGAGCACACGCAGCGCCGCGATGACGATCAGGAAGATGATGATGAGGGCCGGTATCGACCGGCGCAGGAGCGGTTCGGCCGCCAGAAGCCGCTTGTAGGCCGGTTCGGCAATGAGCCGCGTATTCCCGGCAAGGCCGTCGCCGCGCGTCTCACGGCGCGCAAAAGCTATCCCTCCGGGCGCGCCCCACGCGTCCGCCTTCGCCATAAATGGCACTCCCCGATTTCCAGTATGCCGCATTTCTATGTGCTGGTGATCCGGCAACACCGCACTTCCGAATCGCCATTAAAGAATCAAAGGTGATTCGCCTTGTCCAGTGGTCCGGCGAAAAAAGATTAAAAATCGACTAAAATAGCGGGCTTCTGGAAGTGCGGCGGCTCGGCCTTGCCCCGTCGGGAAGGACAGGGCGCCTACGCCAGCGTGCGCTCGACGATGTCGCGCAGGTCCGCCGACAGGTCTTCGGCATTGGCGATCGAAACCAGCGCTTCCCTGGCCTTGGCTTGCCGGCCCGGTTCGAGCGAACGCCAGGACCTGAGCGCGGTCGCCAGCCTTGCCGCCACTTGCGGGTTGCGCTTTTCGACCTCGAGCACAGTCTGCGTGAAGAAACGGTAGCCTTCTCCGTCGGCGCGGTGGAAGCCGGTCTGATTGGCGCTGGAGAATGTGCCGATCAGCGAGCGCACACGGTTCGGGTTACCCATCGAGAAACCCGGATGAGCGGTCAGGGCGCGAACGGTGTCCACCGCCTGTGGCCCCGGCACGCTGGCCTGGATCTGGAACCATTTGTCCATGACCAGCGGGTCAGACGCATATGTCTTTTCGAAAGCCGCCAGCGCTTTTTCCGCCTCCGGCGATCCGTGGTGACGATGCGCGAGCACGGCCAATGCGGCCGCGCGGTCGGTCATGTTCGTCGCGGACTGGAAATGCCCGGCCGCCAATGCCGCTCCACCGGGCAGCAGCGAGAGATAATCCAGCAGAATGTTGCGCAAGGCGCGTCGTCCGGCGCTTGCCGCGTCGGGGCTGAAGGCGGTCTGGTCGGCAAGGCTGTCGTAGAGGCGGGAAAATGCCTCGCCATTGACCGTGCTGATCGCCAGCGCAAGCGCCTGGCGAGCCGAATGGATGGCGTCCGGATCGATGTTCTTGCCGATGTCACGCGCGATGTCGGCGTCGCCGGGCAGCGCCAGAGCCAGAGCTCGATAGGCTGGCTCGAGTGTCTCGTCGCTGGCGATGCTGCCGGCAAGCTCCGTCAGCCGCGGAGCGAAGTCCGGCTGTTTGCCGCCAAGGATCTGGCGGAAGGCAGCGATCAGCGCATCGGTGAGCAGCGTGTTGAAGGCCTGCCAGCGCGAGAAGGCGTCGCTGTCGTGGCGGGCGAGGAAAAACTGGTCGGCCGCCTTCTGCTCGACCGACAGCGTCACCGGCGCCGAAAAGCCGCGGTTGAGTGACACCGCCGGTCGTTCGGCAACGCCGGAAAAGCGCACCATGTGACGGCGCTTGCGAATATGGATGACGCCGTCCTCGACGCTGGCGCCCTCGACGCCGCTGTATCGAACCGGCTCGCCGCCGGCGCCGATCAGGCCGAAGGCGAGCGGGATATGCATCAGCCGCTTGCGGCTTTCCGACGGTGTCGGCGGCACCGACTGCTCGATCTCGAGCGTGAATTCCTGTGCGGCCGGATTGTGCGTCGAGCTCACGGTCAGGTTGGGTGTGCCCGCCTGATGGTACCAGAGCGCGAATTGCGAAAGATCGCGGCCGGACGCCTCCTCGAACACCTTGATGAAGTCCTCGATGGTCGCGGCTTCGCCGTCGTGGCGTTCGAAATAAAGATCCATGCCGGCGCGAAAGGCCTCAGCCCCGAGAATGGTGCGGATCATGCGCACCACTTCGGAGCCTTTTTCGTAGACCGTGGCCGTGTAGAAATTGTTGATCTCGCGGTAGCGGCGCGGCCGCACCGGATGTGCCAGCGGACCCTGGTCCTCGGGAAACTGGTGCGCACGCAGCGTGCGCACTTCGGCGATGCGCTTGACCGCGCGCGAGCGCTGGTCGGCGGAGAATTCATGATCGCGGAAAACCGTCAGCCCTTCCTTCAGGCAAAGCTGGAACCAGTCGCGGCAAGTGATTCTGTTGCCTGTCCAATTGTGGAAATACTCATGCGCGATGATCGCCTCGATATTGGCGAAATCGGCGTCCGTCGCCGTCTCCTGGTCGGCCAGGACGTATTTGTCGTTGAAGATGTTGAGGCCCTTGTTCTCCATCGCGCCCATGTTGAAATCCGACACGGCGACGATGTTGAAGACGTCGAGGTCGTACTCGCGGCCAAAGGCCTCCTCGTCCCATTGCATCGAACGCTTCAGCGCGTCCATCGCGTAGCCGGCGAGCGCCTCCTTGCCGGGCTCGACATAGATGCCGAGCTCGACCTTGCGGCCGGACATGGTGACGAAACTGTCGGCGACCTGGCCGAGATTCCCGGCCACCAGCGCGAACAGGTAGGACGGCTTGGGGAAGGGATCGTGCCAGTTGGCGTAGTGCCAGCCATCGGCGAGATCGCCGTTCTCGACCGGATTGCCGTTGGACAGGAGCAGCGGCGCCTCGTCGCGCCGCGCCTCGATCCGCACCGTGTAGACGGACAGGATATCGGGGCGATCAAGAAAATAGGTGATGCGGCGAAAGCCCTCCGCCTCGCACTGCGTGCAGTAAACGTTGTTCGAACGGTAAAGGCCCATCAGGGCTTCATTGCCGGCCGGCGCCAGTTCGGTTTCGATCAGCAGTTGGAAACAACGTGCGGCCGGCGGCTTGAGCAGGGTCAGTTGGTCGGGGCTCGCCAGCAGATCGGCCGGTCTCACCGTCTTGCCGTCGATCTCGACGCGCTTGAGCGTCAACCCGTCGCCGTCGAGCACCAGCGGAGCCGACGTGGATATGCCCTCGCGGCGCTCGACGGTCAGTATCGCGGTGACGACCGTGGCCTGTGGCGAAAGACGGAAGTCAAGGTTGGTCTCCGGAATGAGGTAGTCGCTGGGGCGATAGTCCTCGAGTTTGAAGACTTGGCCTGTGTCGGTGCGCATTCCCTGGCTTTTCCTGTCTTTTCCGGGGACCGGACATGTTTTGACTGGTCCAAAAAATTCAAAGTCCGCGCTCTTTACACGAAACAGCCCCTCGACAAAACTGCGGCAGAGCCTAATTCAGGCCATCCTTTCACCGTCGCGAGGCAGTCATGACCGCCGTCACACCGAAATTCGGGATGGGCGCTTTCGTTCGGCGCGCCGACAATTTCCCGTTCTGCCATTTCGAGACCCGCTACGTGCCCTCGATCGCGGGCAGAGACGCGCGGCCAAAGTGACATCAAGGGCGGAGGCGCGGCCAGAAACCACCGGCGGCCACGGTACGCTGAGAGGCATCGTGCTGAAGATCGTCTCCGTGGCGGTTTTTGTTTGCATGCAAACCTGTATCAAGGCGGCGGGCGACGTGCCTGCCGGGCAGATCGTCTTCTTCCGTTCCTTCTTCGCCATCTTTCCGATCATTGCCTTCCTGGCATTGAAAGGACATCTGGCCACGGCATTCGCCACGAAACGTCCTTTCAACCACGTCGCGCGTGGCGTCGTCGGCGTCGGTGCCATGGGGCTCGGCTTTTTCGCGCTAACCAGGCTGCCCTTGCCGGAGGCGATCACCCTGAACTATGCACAGCCGCTGCTGGTCGTGGTGTTCTCCTCGGTGTTCCTCGGCGAGACGATCCGCGTCTATCGCTGGAGCGCCGTCGCGATCGGCCTCATTGGCGTGCTCATCATTTCCTGGCCGGAACTGACACTGCTCAGTTCGGATCGAGGGCTGGACGACCAGGAGGTCCTGGGCGTCATGGCCGCGCTGGCGGCCGCGGCAATCTCGGCTGTCGCCATGCTGCTGGTGCGCAATCTCGTGCAGACGGAGAAGACGGCCACCATCGTGCTGTGGTTCTCGTCGACCGCGAGCGTGCTCTCGCTGCTGACGCTGCCCTTCGGCTGGCAATCGCTGACGCCGGCGCAAGCAGCACTGCTCATCATGGCCGGCTTTTGTGGCGGCCTCGGCCAGATTCTCATGACCGCGGCCTATCGCCATGCCGAAGCCTCGGTGGTGGCGCCTTTCGAATATACCTCGATGATCCTCGGTGTCGTCGTCGGCTATTTCGTTTTCGGCGACGTGACCTCGTCCGGCACGCTGATCGGTGGTGCGATCGTGGTGGCAGCCGGCATTTTCATCATCTGGCGCGAACGGCAGCTGGGTCTGGAACGCACGAGGACCCGCAAGGCGGCCCTGCCACAGGGGTGATCACGACCGTTCCGACCGTTCTTTCGCCAACCGCACCAACACCGCCCGTGTCTGTTCGTCGGCCGGGAAGAACGACTCGATCGCCAGTTCCGACAGCGTGACATCCAGCGGCGTGCCGAACACGGTAATGGTGCTGATGAAGGAAAGCACCGTGTCGCCATGGGCAAGCCTGAGCGGGTGGACGATGGCATTCGGCTCGACCGGCGCCGGCCGGCTGCTCTTCAGGCCGGAGGGGTAGCCGCGAAGCTCTTGCTCCAATGCGACCAGCACCGGGTCGCCAGCGGCATCGTTCTGATGCTTCAGCCGTTCGAGCAGGTGAGTGCGCCATTCCAGGAGATTCACTATACGCTGCGCGACACCACCTGGGTGCAGGCTGAGCCGCAGCACATTGACGGGTGGCTGGAGCAATGAGGGCTCGGAAATATCGGCCAGGAATGGCCCGATTGCCGCGTTGGCCTTAACCAGGTTCCAATGCCGGTCCACCGCCAATGCCGGAAACGGCTCATGCCCCTTGAGCACCATCTCGACCGCCGCCATCGCCGGTGCCAGCGTCGTATCGGTGAGCGACCGTTCGCCGAAGCTCGGCGCAAAGCCCGCGGCCAGCAGCAATTGATTGCGTTGCCGCAGTGGGATCGCAAGCTGCTCGGCCAGATGCAGCACCATGTCGCGCGAAGGCGCGGCGCGACCGCTTTCGACGAAGGAGAGATGCCGCTGCGAAATTTCCGCTTCCATGGCGAGATCGAGCTGGCTCATGCGGCGGCGCGTACGCCATTCGCGGATGAGACTGCCGGCGGAGGTTTGAGGCGTTGTCATGGGAGAATGGTTAGGCTGCGGGCCAAAGCATTTCAATTACCTGCGAAGTCATCGCTAGGAGAGCGCCCGCAGCTTCGCCTTCACCTCGAGAAAATCCCGCCATGCCAGCTTCTTGTGTGCGGGCGTCCGCAAGAGATAGGCCGGGTGCAATGTCGGCATGGCCGGAATGGCAATGCCGGACGCCGTGGTGTGGATGCGCCAGTTGCCGCGCAGCCGCAGGATACCTTCCGAGGTGTTGAGCAAGGTCTTGGCCGACGGACCGCCGAGATTGATCAGCACCTTGGGATTGACCAGCTCGATCTGACGCTCGATGAACGGCCGGCAGATCTCGGTCTCGTGCGGCGTCGGCGTGCGGTTGCCGGGCGGCCGCCAGGGAATGACATTGGCGATGTAGACCGAGCCTCGGTCGAGCCCGATCGCAGCCAGCATGCGGTCGAGCAGGCGGCCCGAGCGGCCAACGAAGGGCAGGCCTTCAATGTCCTCGTCACGGCCGGGGGCTTCACCGACCAGCATGACAGCGGCTTGTGGGTTGCCGTCGGCGAATACGAGGTTCTTGGCGGTGGCCTTGAGATTGCAGCCCTCGAAAGCGGCCATGTGCTGGCGCAGCTCGTCGAGGGACACTGCCGCGGTGGCCAACTGGCGCGCCAGCGCCGCCTGCGCTTCGTCGGGCACGGCCGAGGTCGACGGGCGCGGGGCCGGAGCATCCGGCACTGCGCGCCCATCGAGGCGCGGCGGAGCCAAGGGCGGTTCCGGTGCGCTGCTTTCGCGTGGCGTCGCCGTCGGCATGCGCTCCGCCGGCTTCGGCGCGGCCTCCGCGAACCGGTTGACCGGCGCATCCTCCAAAGCCTCGTCAACACCCGCGCTGGCATAGAAGGCGAGCAGATCGGCGAGATCGACCGGATTGTTGGGAGAGGCGGCAGTCATGGCCGCACCATCGTCCGGGCGGCATCGATTTGCAACCTCGGAAGGCGTGGCGATAGCCAATCCCAAGGCGACGTCGCGGCCTAGCCGGTGGGTATGCGTGGATCTTGCACGAGATAGAAGGTCCATCGCGGCGTGTAGTCGGTCATCAGGAACTCGAAGCTGGCGGTCCTCGTAGGATCGACCTTGCCGTTCTTGAACAGCAGCCGGTCATAGGGTTCGAACTCGCGATCGAAATCGGCGAAATTGCTCGACCAGATATTGTCGGGCGTCTTGTTGCGCTGGTCGAACGAAAGCCCGTCTCCGAACACGCTCGGCTGGTCCAGTATTTCCTGCAGCTCGAACTGGAATTCGATCCAGGCCTGGCCGCTGTTGTTGAGCACGTCAAGGCGCATATACATGATACCGTTGGCGAACTCACCCGCCTTGCCGAATGTCTGGATCGGCTTTGTGGTGCGGATGGTCAGCGTCACGGGTGTCGCCGAATTCAGCTCTTCGGTGATGACCAGCGGATCGTCCTTGGTTCCGATGCCGGAGGCTCCGGTGATGCGGAAACCGCCAAGCTCGTCGGAGAACGAGTACGCGCCTGTCGCCCAGACCTTCACTTCATCCGCGACGGCATGACCCGGCGCCAAAGCCAGAAGGGCCAAAGTAATCGCCCGGCAGGCCCGGCCGGGCGTTGATGGAAAGCGCGTCGAAGAGAAGCCGCCTGGCCCGGGAATGCGCATGGCGGGAAGTATGGCCGATAAGCAAGCCGTCGAACAATAAAAAACATGGGCTTGAGGGGCCGCGCCGCGCGGAAACGGCTTGCCTGCCGCGGAATGCGCGACTTTTTGGCCAAATCCGCATTGTCACGTATGCGCCGGTTTCCTGTCGCCAATTGATGCGCTATGCAGCGCGGGAGCCAGCAAGATACGCCAACTGCGGCAAGCCAGTGCGGAGGGGTTGATGAGCGATATCGAACGCGAGAGCATGGAATTCGACGTGGTCATCGTCGGTGCCGGTCCGGCCGGCCTTGCCGCGGCCATCCGCCTCAAGCAGGTCAATCCCGAGCTTTCCGTCGTCGTGCTGGAAAAGGGCGGCGAGGTCGGCGCCCATATCCTGTCGGGTGCCGTCGTCGATCCGATCGGCATCGACCGGCTGCTGCCCGGCTGGCGCGAGGAGGATGGTCATCCCTTCAAGACGCCGGTCACGGCGGACCATTTCCTGGTGCTCGGCCCCGCCGGCTCGTTCCGCCTGCCCAACATCCTGATGCCGCCGCTGATGAACAACCACGGCAACTACATCGTCTCGCTGGGTAACGTCTGCCGCTGGCTGGCCGGCAAGGCCGAGGCGCTTGGCGTCGAGATCTATCCAGGCTTTGCCGCGACCGGCCTGCTCTACAACGAGGCGGGCGCCGTCACCGGCGTCGTCACCGGCGACATGGGCGTCGAGAAGGACGGCACGCACGGTCCGGGCTTCGCACCGGGCATGGCGCTGATGGGCAAGTATGTGCTCATCGGCGAGGGCGCGCGCGGTTCGCTCGCCAAGCAGCTGATCGCCAAATACAAACTCTCCGATGGCCGCGAGCCGGGCAAATACGGCATCGGCCTCAAGGAACTCTGGCAGGTCAAGCCGGAGAACCATCGGCCGGGTCTGGTGCAGCATTCCTTCGGCTGGCCGCTCGACATGAAGACCGGCGGCGGATCTTTCCTCTACCACCTCGAGGACAATCAGGTGGCGGTCGGTTTCGTCGTCCACCTCAACTACAAGAACCCGTATCTATCGCCTTTCGAGGAGTTCCAGCGTTTCAAGACGCATCCCGCGATCAAGGGTACCTTCGAAGGCGCCAAGCGGTTGGGCTATGGCGCGCGCGCCATCACCGAAGGCGGCTGGCAGTCGGTGCCCAAACTGTCCTTCCCCGGCGGCGCGCTGATGGGCTGCGCGGCGGGCTTCGTCAACGTGCCGCGCATCAAGGGCTCCCACAATGCGGTGCTGTCGGGGATGCTGGCGGCCGATCATGTTGCCGAGGCGATTGGCGCCGGCCGTGCCAATGACGAGCTTTCCGCCTACGAGGAAGCCTGGCGGGCGACCGACATCGGCAAGGACCTGAAGAAGGTGCGCAACGTCAAGCCGCTCTGGTCGCGCTTCGGCACCATCATCGGCGTCGGCCTCGGCGGCCTCGATATGTGGCTGAACACGCTGTTCGGCGTCTCGCCCTTCGGCACGCTGAAGCATGGCAAGGCCGATTATGCCACGCTCGAGCCTGCCGCCCAGCACAAGAAGATCGCCTATCCGAAGCCGGATGGCGTGCTCACCTTCGACCGGCTCTCCTCGGTGTTCCTGTCCAACACCAATCACGAGGAAAACGAGCCGGTGCACCTGATCGTCGGCGACATGGCTCTGCAGCAACGCTCCGAGCACGATGTCTTCGCCGGACCTTCCACGCGCTATTGCCCGGCGGGCGTCTATGAGTGGGTGGACAAGGATGGCAACGCCGCCGCCGATCCGCAAGCCAAGGACGTGCGCTTCGTCATCAACGCGCAGAATTGCGTCCACTGCAAGACCTGCGATATCAAGGACCCGAACCAGAACATCGACTGGGTGCCGCCGCAAGGCGGTGAAGGACCGGTCTACCAAGGTATGTGAGCCGAGCGCCGGCAGGCCGTCTCGACCCGGCGGAAGAAATACCGGCCATGCGAGCGGCAGCGGATCTGTTTCTCGCCGTTGCGAAACGGGCGGCTTCGCTCAAGCCCGTTGAAGCGCAGCGCCGAGTGTGGTCTGCTTGGCCACTGACAAAGGGGAGGCGGACATGCGCCTGACCAGCCTGACGATGCTCACCGCGGCCTGTGTGCTGTCCTGTGTGTCAGCCGCATCGGCGGGCACAAGGCTCGTCGTTCACGTGCGTAGCTATGATGTTGCCGGAAAGACCGGGGCCGACCTTATCGAGGCCATGGATCGGCAGGGACCCAAGCACGGCTATATGACGCGCGCTATCGCCGAAACCGGCTACACCGTACATTGGGATCTCGACATCAGCCGCCAGGATGGGGCCTGTCATTTGCGACAGGCCAACGGCACACTCGACCTGACCTACACCTTCCCGCGGCTCTCGCCGACAAGCCAAGGTCTGCGCAAGCGCTGGGACCGTTTCATGGCCGGCGTCCGCAAGCACGAGCACACCCATGGCCGGATTGCGAAAGGCATGATGCGGGCCACCGAGACTGCGCTTGCCGGCCTGGAGCGTCCGGACAACTGGTTCTGCACGGGCACACACCTCGAGGCGAGGCGGCGCATCAACACCATCTATGCCGAATACGAAGCCAAGCAGAACGCTTTCGACGCGCGCGAGCATCGTGGCGGCGGCCATGTCGAGCACCTTGTCGACGCGCTGACCAAGCCTTGACTGGTGCGCACTGCGAGCGTTGGCTCCGTTTCGGATCAGCCGCGCGGCCTGTTTGGAACGTCGCGTGCCGCGAGCGCGCTCTCATGCTCGTCATGGGGTTGCTTGTCGCTCGTGCGGACGGAGAACTCGACCAGCACCGGCAGATGATCCGAGCCGGTATCCTCCAGCCGCGTCGAAGACAGGATGGTCAGCCCGCCCTTGCTGAACACCTGGTCGATCGGCAGGCCTGCATAGCGGCGCAGGAAGTCGGGCAGTGTCCGGTGGATCCAGGTCGGACCGGCTGAAGGCATGAGTTTCAGCCCGCCGAGAGCCGCGACCCGCCGCACCGCCGCACTCCATTGCACGGCGTTGCAATCCCCGGCCATGATCGCGGTCTCGCCGAGCGCCGCCAGTGGCTGCGCCAGTTCGCCGATTTGCCAGTATTGCTCCTTCGGCCAGGGCCAGCTCAAATGGATCGCGGCGACATCGACATCGCTCCCGCCAAAGTCGATGGTGGCGGTCGCCATCGCGCCGCGCGGCTCGCAACGCGGCGCGGTATTGGCGGCAAACGGCCGGCGCGACAGCAGCGCCACGCCGAACATGCCGTTCGGGTAGGGGCAGAGGATCCGATAGGGGTAGGCGCTGGCGATGTAGCCAAGCTCGGTCGACCACATCGCCGACACTTCGTCGAGCGTGATCACGTCCGGATTGGTGCGGCCGATCAGCGACAGCACTTTCTTCGGCGTTGGGTTATTGAAGCGCAGGTTCATCTGCAGCAGGCTGTAGACGATCTGGTCGGCGGGCTTGGCAACCGCCGGCTGCGGCCACGGCCTGGGCAACGCGCTTGCCGTCGTGGCCAGGCAGCCGATGGCGAAGAGCAGTGCCGCGGCCGCCTGCAGCCGGTAGGAACTCGCAAGCAGGGGCAGCGCCAAAAGCGCCATCAGCACGCTGAGGTGAATGCGGAAATGCGAGAAGGAATCGAAAGCGGGGTGCAGCGCGCCGAAGAACCCGGCCAACAAAGCCGCCGACAATGCCGTCATCGCCAGGAATGCCAGCCCAGCCGTCATGTTCAAGCGCGCGCCTGTTGTCATTGAGGTCGTGTCTGCGAGGTCGTGTCCGCTGAATGCCACCTGTCGATCCGTTCGATTTGCTTATCGGCCAAATTGCGGCCTGAGCAAGACGACGAATTGCCTCGCCGAGGCTTCGCACGACGCCTACTGGAATGCTGTCTCCGAAAAGCTCCGGAGCTTGCGTGAATGCAGCCGCTCCATCGGCATCTCGGCCAGCTTCTCCATCGCCCTGATGCCGATGGTCAGGTGCTGCGCCACCTGGCGTTTGTAGAACTCGGTCGCCATCCCAGGCAATTTCAGTTCGCCATGCAGCGGCTTGTCGGAAACGCACAGCAGCGTGCCGTAGGGGACGCGAAAGCGGAAGCCATTGGCCGCGATCGTCGCCGATTCCATATCGAGCGCGATCGCGCGCGACTGCGACAGGCGCTGCACCGGTCCGCGCTGGTCGCGCAGTTCCCAGTTGCGGTTGTCGATAGTGGCGACGGTGCCGGTGCGCATGATGCGCTTCAAATCATAGCCCGACAGGCCGGTGACCTCGGCGACCGCTTCCTGCAGCGCAACCTGGATCTCGGCCAGCGGCGGAATCGGCACCCAGACCGGCAGATCGTCGTCCAGCACATGGTCCTCGCGCACATAGGCATGCGCCAGCACATAGTCACCCAGCGCCTGGGTGTTGCGCAGGCCGGCGCAGTGACCAAGCATCACCCAGGCATGCGGCCGAAGCACCGCGATATGGTCGGTGATGGTCTTGGCGTTGGAAGGACCCACGCCGATATTGACCATGGTGATGCCGCCATGGTTCGGCTTCTTCAGATGATAGGCCGGCATCTGCGGCAGGCGCTGTGGCGCTACGCCCTCGCTGGGCGCGCGCTGCCCGGCCCGGGTGATAACGTTGCCAGGTTCGACAAATTCCGCGTAGCCGTCACCACCTTTTTCCATCAGGTCGCGGGCGCGGGCGACGAACTCGTCGATGTAGAACTGATAGTTGGTGAACAACACGAAGTTCTGGAAATGCTGCGGGCTGGTTGCGGTGTAATGCGTCATGCGGTGCAGTGAATAATCGATGCGCTGCGCCGTGAACGGCGCCAGCGGTCGGGGTTCGCCGAAGGCGGCCTCGAACGTACCGTTGGCGATCTGGTCGTCGGTGCCGTCGAGGTCCGGCACGTCGAACAGGTCGCGGATCGGCCGCTCGATACGTTCGGCAGCGGCGCCGTCGACATAGGTGCCTTCCAGGAAAGCAAAATGCAGCGGGATCGGCGTGGTCGATTCAGAGACCGTCACCGACACGCCGTGATTGCGCATGATCAGCCGAAGTTGCTCGGTGAGATAGGCTTCGAACAGGATCGGCTGGGTGACCGTGGTAGCGAAATGACCTGGTGTCGGCATGTGGCCATAGGCCTGGCGCGAGTCGACCTGGGTGAACGAACTCGTGGTGACGCCGATCTGAGGATAGAAGGCCCGGTAACGTTTGCTGCTGTCGCCGCCCGCGGCAAGTGCCGCAAAGGAGTCGCGCAGGAACTTGGTGTTGCGGTCGTAGAGCACCTCGAGCGCGGCAACGGCCTTTTTGGCGTTGTCGAAGCTTTGCCGGCCAAAAGGCTCGGGCATGACAACCGATTCGATGGCTTGGGGGTAGATTCGCTTTTCCATGGCTCAATATAGAGACTTGGACGGGCGGTTGGGAGGGGGCTCGCCGCCGAAGGCGCTCAAAGCGCCATTTTTTCTTTATCCGCGCTGCAGGCTGACCAGCAGCACGAACCCGACGCCGGACTTTCTGAGCGCCGGCGCCTCGATCGTCGAGCCGGCATCGGCGCGCATCATCGGCACTGCCAGGACCGGAGCGGCCAGGAGCATCAGGATAAGCGCCGCCCGCGGCAGCAGCCGGAGGATCCTGGAGAGATTGGCGGCGATGCGGTTCATGATGTCTGTGCTTTTCTTTTCGAGGTTCTCTGTTTCAGTGGCGAAGGTTGGTCGGGCAGGCGAGGCGGCACATTCTGGTGGCTTCGTCCCACGAGCGGGGGGAACGGCCCGCTTCGGCGACGAGGATGGCGAAGAACATTCCAAACAGGCTCATCAGCAGGCAGACGATGGTGAAGCGGCGAGCAAGCATTGGGTCCGTGTCTCCTTCAACACGCCGGAGAATGCGCTGACGCCTCTGAACCGGCCCTGATGCCAGCGTTCATCTGCGGTTCAAATTGATTGACGGGATATTGGCTGGCTTGCCGGCTACCCGAATGCCGATCGAGCGCCACTGCCTGCGCCTCGATAAAACGAAAACGGGGCCCGCCAGGCCCCGTTTTGAGATCACAAGGAGATTGACGATCAGAGCTTGTGCCAGATCTGGCTCTTGCAGATCAGTCCGCCGAGCACGCAACCGCTCATCTTGAGCGAGGCACCCGATAATGTCGCCTTGCCGGAATAGGTCTTGTCGTTTGCCGGATCGGTGATGTTGCCGGTATATTTGTTATCGCCGGCCGCCGTGAGCGAGCCGATGGTCTTGCCGACATATTTACCGGACTTGAGCGTGATGGAAAATGAACCGCCGCCTGAAATGGCCGCGGTGTCGCCCGCCTGCGTTTTCCAGTTGCCCTCGATCGGATCGGCCCATGCTGCGCCGCCCAGCATCAAAGTGGCCGCCAGGGCCAGGCTCACTTTTCGAAACATGTCTTCCTCCCTTTGGATAGCCGGCCGGATGCTCCGCCTCGCCGGTCTGCCGCTTACGCAAACGTAAGCTAATCCAGCTTCCGTCAAAACAAAAGCGGTGCCGCAACGGAAGACTTCGGCATTTTGAATGCGCCTGAATTCGCCTGGTCGGCGCGGGAATGAAAAACGACCGGCGTGTCGCGTTTGTTTCCCGTGGTTAGCGGAGTGTTGATTGCGGCCCCGAAAATTTTCGTCAAATTTGACGAAAACCAGCCGAATTGCTGGCTTCGTATCCTTAACGAATTTCCGCGTTTACCTCTTGTTTTAGCTTTGTTTTCCTCAAATTAAGCACGCCATTTAACGACGGATTCAAGCCTGCGCGGCATTCTCGAAAGCATCGAAAGAGCGGCCCGGACAAGACAAACGGAGGCAGCTCTCGGGAGCCAGACAGGGGACTAAAATGGCACGTTTTGAAATGCTTGAAGCAGGCTTCGGCGCCATGGGGGCAACTGCCCAGGCCGACATTCTTTTCGAACTGGGCATGATGTATGCGACCGGTCGCGATTGCGAGACCGACGTCGTTGCCGCCCACAAATGGTTCAACATCGCCGCCATCAAGGGTTCGGCCCGCGCCGCGGAGTTGCGCTCGGAACTCTCGGCGGCCATGTCGAAGGTCGAGATCGCCAAGGCCCTGCGCGAAGCTCGCGAATGGATGACCATGCACTGAGTTCCGTCAGGCGGGGACGCTCCGGCCAAGGCCGCTAAAAGACGGTCGGGCCAACAGGGATAAGGCTGCGCAGACAGCCAGGCCACAGGCCAACAATGAAAAGAATGCGGCAGGCCGGCAGGTCCAAGCCGCGCGACGGACCATGATCCCGAAGTGGATCGGGGCTTCGGCAAGATCATGGCCAACAGGAAGACAGGGAAGGTGGGTTGGGTTCACAGCGCGGGGGCGCCGGGGAAACAGCCTGACAGGCAAAAAAGCCACGACCAGCCGAAACAAGGCTGGCGTGGCTTTTTGCGTGGATGAGGCCGCGCAGGCCCAATCGAGCGGCGTCAATGCGCCTAGACAGGCCCGATGAAGGATGAAATTGTCCCGCCTCTCTGGAAGAAGCGCGGCCGGGGCGGCCGCGCGTGAGTGGAGGAGTTCCATTGTCATGAAAAAACTGAGGATTTTGAGCGCGGCCATTTTCGGCCTGATGATGAGCGCGCCGGTCGCATTCGCCGACGACATCACCGTCTCGGTGGTCGGCCCGATGACCGGACAACTCGCGACCATCGGCGATCAGTTCAAGCAAGGCGCACAGGCCGCGGCCGATGCCATCAACGCCGCGGGCGGCGTCAACGGCTCGATGATCAAGCTCGACATCGAGGACGACCAGTGCGATCCCAAGCAGGCCGTGTCGGTCGCCAACCGCATCGTTGCCAACGGCGTCAAGTTCATCGATGGCCATGCCTGCTCGGGTTCGAGCATTCCGGCCTCGGCGGTCTATGCCGAAGCCGGCGCGCTGATGATGAGCCCGGCGTCCTCCAACCCGGTGCTGACCGATGCGGCGGCCAAGAACGGCTGGTCGACGATCATGCGTCTTTATACGCGTGACGACGCGCAGGGCGCCTTCATCGGTCCGTGGATCGCCAAGAAGTACGCCGGCAAGAATGTCGTGATCCTGCACGACAAGAGCGCCTACGGTCAGGGCGTGGCGGACGCCGTCAGGGCGACCATGAACGCTGGCGGCCTCAAGGAAGTCTACTATGATGCCATCAACCCCGGCGAGAAGGACTATTCGGCGCTTGTCACCAAGCTGAAGGACCTCAAGGCCGATGTCGTCTATTTCGGTGGCTACCATCCTGAGGCCGGCCTGATCCTGCGTCAGGCGGCGGAGCAGAACCTGAAGTTCCAGCTGATCATGCCGGATTCGATCGCCTCGCCGGAATTCTGGCAGGTTGCCGGCCCGGCCGGCGAGGGCACCATGTTCGTGTTCCCGTCGGATCCGCAGGCAAAGCCGGAAGCCAAGGCCGCCGTCGAGAAGATCAAGGCCGGCGGCTTCGTGCCGGAAGGCTTCACGCTGTTCTCCTACGCCGTGGTCCAGGCTTTCGCCGAAGGAATCAAGCGTGCCGGCAGCGACGATCCGGCCAAGGTTGCCGAAGCGTTGAAGAACGGCACGCCGATCAGCACCGTTGTCGGCGACGTCACCTTCGACGAGAAGGGCGACCTCAAGAATGCCAGCTACGACATCAACCAGTGGCACAACGGCAAATACGCACCGATCGCGCAGTAACCGCTCTGGCGATCAGATAATCTAAGGAAATGGCCGGGTTCGTCCCGGGCATTTCTGTTTGCGGCTCGCGATGCGCTCCTTCTATCTATCGGCCGGTTGCGGTGGTCGATGCGCCCTGTTCCTCGACGAACCGCACCAGCACCGTGCCGTCGTTGACCTGTGACCCTTCCCCGGCGATCTCGGCAATCACCCCGTCATGCGGGGCGGCGATGGTGTGCTCCATCTTCATCGCCTCGAGGATCAGCAGAATTTGCCCTTTGATCACAGCGTCGCCTTTCGCCACGCGCACAAGCTTGACGAGACCCGGCATCGGCGCGCGCAGGCTGCCGGAGGCGGCAGCCGCATCATCGCTCCTCGCCAGGGAATCCGGCACGGTGAAAGTATAGCCGACAGCGCCTTCGAACACCGTGATGTGGCCAGGCCAGCGGGCAAGGCGGGGAACGGCGCGAAGGTCATGCGAATTGATGCTGTCGTAAGGCGCATCGAGCGCCACCTGAAAGCGTCCGTCCGGCCGCATTGAAACCTTTGCCTGAATTGCCTCGTCGCCGAACTTCAGCCGCATGCGCCGCACCAGGGCCTGAAAATGCGCATAGCCGGCAAGCGACGACCACGGATCGTCCGACCACGGCAATGCTCCGGCACCCGAGGCCGCCAAGGCGGCGGCCGAGATGATTTCGCCGGTCGGCGGCGCTATCGCCGTCAGCGCTTCCTGGTGTCTCCCGATCAAGCCGGTATCGACGTCGCCTGCTGCAAAATCCGGATCGGCGGCAAGAGCGGCAAGAAAAGCGGTGTTGACGGTGGAGCCGGCAATCTCGGTTTGCGCGAGCGCTGTGCGGAGCGCTTCCAGCGCCGCCCCTCTGTCCCCGGCATGGACGACCAGCTTCGCGATCATGGGATCGTAATGAGGCGAGATGACATCGCCAGCCCGCACGCCGGTCTCGATGCGCATCGCAGCGCCTTCGGGGGCAACACCCGGAAATTTCAGGTGGTGCAGCGTGCCCGTTGCCGGCAGAAATCCCTTGGCCGCGTCCTCGGCATAGATGCGCGCTTCGATAGCATGGCCGGCAAGCGCGATCTCGCTTTGTGTCTTCGGCAGTTTTTCACCGCTGGCGACCCGCAATTGCCACTCGACCAGATCGGTGCCGGTGACCATCTCTGTAGCCGGATGCTCGACCTGCAGGCGGGTGTTCATTTCCATGAACCAGAAGCGGTCGGGCTTGAGGCCTTGCGAGGCGTCGACGATGAATTCGATGGTGCCGGCGCCGGAATAGTTGATTGCCTTGGCGGCCTTTACCGCCGCCTCCGTCATTGCCTTGCGCAAAGCCGGCGTCATGCCGGGGGCGGGGGCCTCCTCGATCACCTTCTGGTGGCGGCGTTGCGCCGAGCAGTCGCGCTCATAGAGATGCACGGCATTTCCGAAATTGTCGCCGAATACCTGCACCTCGATGTGCCGTGGCTTGTCGACATATTTCTCGACCAGGACGCGGTCGTCGCCGAAGGCGGCCTTGGCCTCGCGCCTGGCGCTGGACAGCGCCTCGGAAAAATCATCGGGATGGTCGACGCGCCGCATGCCCTTGCCGCCGCCGCCGGCACGCGCCTTGATCAGCACGGGATAGCCGATCTCGCGGGCCTTTGAGGCAAGCAGCACGATCTCCTGCGCCTCGCCATGATAGCCCGGAACCACCGGAACGCCGGCCTTCTCCATCAACCGCTTGGCAGCGTCCTTCAGCCCCATGGCGCGGATCGAGGCCGCCGACGGGCCGATGAAAATGAGGCCCGCCGCCACCACCTGGTCGACGAAATCGGGGTTCTCCGACAGGAATCCGTAACCGGGATGAATGGCTTGCGCGCCCGTTCCCAGCGCCGCCGCGACAATCCTGTCGCCGCGCAGATAGCTCTCGCCGACAGGCGAGGGACCGATATGGACCGCCTCGTCGGCCATCTCGGCATGCAGGGATCTCGCATCGGCATCCGAATAGACGGCGACGGTGTGCACGCCAAGCTTGCGGGCGGTGCGGATGACGCGGCAAGCGATCTCGCCCCGATTGGCGATCAGGATTTTCGTGAACATGGAGCCTCCCGGATTTGCGTCGGGCGGCGCCATTCCGGCAGACGCCCGCTTATTTGGACGCGGCGATCTCGCAGGCGCCGCCCGTGGTTACCTTGTAGTGCGCGCGCGTGCCCAGGCAGGATTTCATGGCCAGTTCTTCCGCCGCCTTTTGTGACGGCGCGTTCAGGTGCCCGCCGCAGATTATGTATGATGACATGATCCGGGCATAAGGCGTGGTGGCGTAGGCCGAATGGCCGCTGGCCGCCACATAGGCCTTGTAGGTCTTGGTGCATGGATCCTTCGGGTTCCGCGGCAAATAGGGCGGGAATCGCTTGTCCCCCTCGCTTCCCGCCAGCGATCCGGCCGTGCTCGCGCCATGCGCCGCGGTTAGCAGCAATGCGGAAAGTAGTAGAGTAGACACATTCCGCGAAAATTGCAGTTTCATTTTTACCCCATCCCCATTGCAAAGTGCAGGATGAGCAATAGCGAATATTCTCCAGTACCGCCAGACCGGCAGGGCAGGGTCGCGATTTTGTGAGCGAATGAATGGTCTGGCCTATAAAATTCAATCTTCACCCAATGTTGCAAGAATACCCCGGTATAGTTCCGCCATGGCTTCGTCGAAGCAGCAGAAAATAACGGTTTCGGGAAGCGCGTTCTGCCCGATGAAATCATTGACCTCCTCGACGGCGACTTTGGCCGCGTCCTCTTTCGGATAGCGGTATACTCCGGTCGAGATGGCCGGGAATGCCACCGAGCTGCAATCATTGGCGACTGCTAGTTCAAGCGAACGCCGGTAACAGGAGGCCAGCAATTCGGCTTCGCCCTTGCCGCCGCCCTGCCAGACGGGCCCGACAGTATGGATGATGTGTCGAGCGGGTAGTTTATAACCCTTGGTGATCTTGGCGTCGCCGACCCTGCAGCCATTCAGCATCCGGCATTCGAACTCAAGCTCGCGGCCTGCCGCGCGATGGATGGCGCCATCGACGCCACCACCACCAAGAAGCGAAGTGTTGGCGGCATTGACGATGGCGTCGACATCGAGCTTCGTAATGTCCCCTGTGTGGACTTGGATTCTGCCTTGGGCCTTCCTCATCTTACATCCGGAACACGCCGAAGCGTGTCTCCTCGATCTCGGCGTTGAGCGCGGCCGACAGGCTGAGCGCCAGCACCTCGCGTGTCCTGGCCGGATCGATGATGCCGTCATCCCAAAGCCTTGCCGATGAATAGAGCGGATGGCCTTCATGCTCGTATTTCATCAGGATCGGCTTCTTGAATTTCGCCTCCTCCTCGGCGCTCCATTCCCCGCCCTTGCGCTCGATGCCTTCGCGCTTGACCATCGCGAGCACGGTTGCCGCTTGCTCGCCGCCCATCACCGAGATGCGGGCGTTCGGCCACATCCACAGGAAGCGCGGCGAGTAGGCGCGGCCGCACATGCCGTAGTTGCCGGCGCCGAACGAACCGCCGATGATCACGGTCACCTTCGGCACCCTGGCGGTCGCCACCGCCATCACCAGCTTGGCGCCGTCCTTGGCGATGCCGCCCGCCTCGTATTTCCTGCCGACCATGAAGCCGGTGATGTTCTGCAGGAAAACCAGCGGAATCTTGCGCTGACAGCACAATTCGATGAAGTGCGCGCCCTTCAGCGCGCTCTCGGAAAACAGCACGCCATTGTTCGCGATGATGCCCACCGGCATGCCATGGAGGTGGGCCAAGCCGGTGATCAGCGTCGTGCCGTAGTTCTGCTTGAACTCATCGAATTCGGAGCCGTCGACGACGCGCGCGATGACTTCGCGCGCGTCATAGGGCTGGCGCAGATCGGTCGGGACGATGCCATAAAGCTCATCCGCAGGATGAAGCGGCGGAATCGATTTCTGTAAGCTCAGGCTTACAGCCTTGTTCCGATTCAGATTCTTGATGATGCGCCGGCAAATGGCGAGCGCGTGTTCGTCGTCCAGCGCGTAGTGATCGGCGACGCCGGAAAGCCTGGTATGCACATCCGCGCCGCCCAACTCCTCGGCGCTGACATCCTCGCCGGTGGCCGCTTTCACCAGCGGCGGTCCGCCGAGGAAGATGGTCGCCTGGTTGCGCACCATGATCGTCTCGTCCGACATCGCCGGCACATAGGCGCCGCCAGCGGTGCAGGAACCCATGACGCAGGCGATCTGCGGAATGCCGGCAGCCGACATATTGGCCTGGTTGTAGAAGATGCGGCCGAAATGCTCGCGGTCGGGAAAGACCTCGTCCTGGTTGGGCAGATTGGCGCCGCCGCTGTCGACCAGATAAACGCAAGGCAGGTTGTTCTGCAGCGCGATCTCCTGTGCGCGCAGATGCTTCTTCACTGTCAGCGGATAGTAGGTGCCGCCCTTCACCGTGGCGTCGTTGACGACGACCATCACCTCGGTGCCCTCGACGCGGCCGATGCCGGCGATCAGGCCGGCCGACGAGATCTCCTCGCCATACATGGACCACGCCGCGAACTGGCCGATCTCGAGGAAGGGCGAGCCGGTGTCCAGCAATTGCGTCAGGCGTTCGCGCGGCAACAGCTTGCCGCGACCGACATGGCGCTCACGTGCCTCATCTGAGCCGCCGCGCTCGACGGCCGCGGCTTTTTCAGCGATGTCGGCAACCAGAGCCCGCATGCGCTCGGCATTGGTGCGGAAGGTTTCGGAGGAGGGCGAGATCTGGGTTTGCAGCGTGGCCATGCTCACACCCCCTCCGCCATGATTTCCCGTCCAATCAGCCAGCGGCGGATTTCGCTGGTTCCGGCGCCGATCTCGTAGAGCTTGGCGTCGCGCAAAAGCCGGCCGGTCGGATAGTCGTTGATATAGCCGTTGCCGCCAAGCAACTGGATGGCGTCGAGCGCCATCTGTGTCGCTCTCTCGGCGGCAAACAGCACGCAGCCGGCGGCATCCTTGCGGGTGGTCTGGCCGCGGTCGCAGGCGGCGGCGACGGCGTAGACGTAGGCGCGCGCGGCGCTCATCGCCGTATACATGTCGGCAAGCTTGCCTTGTACCAGCTGGAATTCCCCGATCGGCTGGCCGAACTGCTTACGCTCGTGAACATAGGGGATCGCCACGTCGAGGCATGCCGCCATCAGGCCGATCGGGCCGCCGGCAAGCACGGCGCGCTCATAGTCGAGCCCAGACATCAGCACCTCGACGCCGCGTCCTTCTTCGTGCAGCACATTGTCGAACGGCACCTCGACATCGCAGAAAACCAGTTCGCCGGTGTTGGACCCCCGCATGCCGAGCTTGTCGAGTTTCTGCGCCACCGAAAACCCCGGCATCGCCTTTTCGACGATGAAGGCGGTGATGCCGCGCGATTCCCGTTCCGGGTCGGTCTTGGCGTAGACGACAAGCGTTTCGGCGTCCGGACCGTTGGTGATCCACATCTTGGTGCCGTTGAGCACATAGCGGTCATTGCGCTTTTCGGCGCGCAGCTTGAGCGACACCACGTCGGAGCCGGCGCCGGGCTCCGACATGGCGAGCGCGCCGACGTGCTCGCCCGAACACAGCGGCGGCAGGTATTTTTCCTTCTGTGCCGGCGTTGCCCAGCGGTTGATCTGGTTGACGCAGAGATTGGAGTGGGCGCCATAGGAGAGGCCGACCGATGCCGAGGCGCGCGAAATCTCCTCGACCGCGATCACATGGGCGAGATAGCCCATGCCGCTGCCGCCGAAATCGGGATCGGCGGTTATGCCGAGCAGGCCGAGCGCGCCGAGTTCGGGCCACAGATGCGCCGGGAATTCGTTGTCGCGATCGATGTCTGCGGCGATCGGCGCGATCCTTTCCTGCGCAAAGCGCCGGACCATGTCGCGCAGCGCCTCGATATCCTCGTCATGCCCGAAGCCGAGCGTGTTCGTGTACATGCCGTTCCTCCCCGGTACCAATGCCGACGTTCGCGCCGACCAGGCGCATTGTCATCGAGAGATATGTCGCCGTGACCTCGGCGATCGACAATCGCTCGCCTGGCCGGAACCAGACGATGACGCCGGTCATCATCTGGATCAGCGCCATGGCCGTCAGGCCGGTGTCCTCGATGTGAAAGACTCTGGCCTCGGCGCCATCGCGCAGGATGGAACGAAGTTCCTTTTCGTAAGCCGTGCGCATGCGCAGGATCTGTGTCAGCCTGTCGGGCGACAGGCTGCGCAATTCCATGTTCGAGACATGCGTGGCGTGGCGGCGTTCGATATGAAAGGCGATGTGGTTGCGCACATAGGCGGCAAGCTGCCACGCCGGATCCGCGCCGGCTGGCCTAGTCTGCTCCCAGGCCTCGCGAAGCCCTTGCATATGCTCGCGCATCAGCGTGAACAGCAGGTCTTCCTTGGTCGGGAAATAGCGGTAGAGCGCGGCTGCCTGCACGCCGACCTCGGCGGCCAGCTGGCGCATCGACATCGCTTCATAGCCGTGGCGCGCTATCAGGGTGACCGCCGCGTCGCGGACTGCCGCTTCGGTTCGCTCGCCGTCCGATCCTGTGGTTCGTGCCATCGTCGCCTCGTTGGATGGCAATAATAAAACGAACGTTCAATTAATTCAAGAGGAGGCGGGACCTGCCTATGCTATGATCCTGAAATCTTCAGGCGTGATCGAGGTCTCCAGCTCCTCCAGATCGATCCGAGAGACAGCCGCGCCGGGCGGGCCTTGCCGAAGCCGTTCGATCATGGCCGCGATGGCTGCGTCGGCGCCGGTAAGCCATGCCGTAACCGAGCCGTCTCGTTCGTTGCGCACCCAGCCCAGCAGCCCGTACCTCGTCGCTTCGCCTCGCGCCCAGATCCGATAGCCGACACCTTGGACCGTGCCGTATATGCGCGCCTGCACTGCCCTTTTCCGATCACTCATGGCTCGCTCCCTTGCATAGAGTCTGGCGCAGCACCGAACGAAGGCAATTGGCTTGAGGCGCTATCCAGCCCGAAAAGCTTGGGATTCCTGCGGAAGATGGATAATTTCATCCAATTTCGAACCGGCGGCTTACGCGGTCGGAGAATCCTTCGCAAATTCTCCGCGCCACTAATCGTGATCTCGGGCGCCTGACCGCGGGCCTGAACGACAGGCAAGCCGCGGAGTTGTCGGATGTGCTGACGCGTGTCAGGCATCTGCTCGGCGCAGCGACGACTCCCGAGCGCCGCGAACTACCCTAGTTTCCGCGCGCCGCTGCCAACGCGCCGGGCAATTCCTCGGCGAAGATATCCAGTTCATGGTCGAGACCGACACTGACGCGGATGCAGCGGTCGAGCCCTGGCGCCATCGGCTTGCGGATGAAGACGTCGCGCGACAACAGTCCCTGCAGCACTTTCAGAGCGAAAGCGCCGTCATGGCCGCAGTCAATGGTGACGAAATTGGTCGCCGAGGCGAGCGGCCTCAACCCGTTCTGTTCGGCGATATCGGTGATGCGCCGCCGTCCGGCGGCCACCCGGGCCACCACCGTCTCGAGATAGGTCTGGTCGGCGAGCGCCTCGACGCCGGCGATCTGTGCCATGCGGCTGACGCCGTAATGGTTGCGGATCTTCTCGAAGTCGCTGATCACCTGCGTCTCGGCCAACGCATAGCCGCACCGTATGCCGGCAAGTCCGTAGGCCTTCGAAAAGGTTCGCATGCGGATGACGTTTGGCCGCGAGATATCGATCGGCGGCAGGGCCGAGGCCGGCCCCAATTCGCCATAGGCCTCGTCGAGCACGAGCATGGTGGTTTCCGGCAAGGCTTGCATGAAGCGGATGACCTCGTCGGCTTCCCACCAACTGCCCATCGGATTGTCCGGGTTGGACAGATAGACCAGCGGCGCCTTCTCCCTGACGACCGCCGCGAGCAGACCGTCCAGGCTTTCCCTGTCGTTCTCGTAAGGGACGGTCACCAGCCGGCCGCCGACACCGGCAATGTGGAAATTGAAGGTCGGATAGGCGCCGAGCGAGGTGACCACCGCATCGCCTGGCGCCACATACATGCGCGCCACCAGGCTGAGCAGGCCGTCGATGCCTTCGCCGACAACGACGTTCTCGACAGCCACGTTGTGACGCGCCGCGGCCGCGACTTTCAAATCGTAATTGTCTGGATCGCAATACATCCACTGGTCGCGCGCGACAGTCTCCATGCGGGCGATGACGCGCGGCGAGGGGCCAAAGCTGCTCTCATTGGCGCCGATGCGGGCACGGAAAGCGCGCCCGCGCTCACGCTCCTGCGCTTCGGGGCCGACAAACGGCACGGTAGACGGAAGCGCGGCGATGAGTGGTGAGAGGGCAGGGTACTGAGGCATGGTGGAGCTCGCTTGAAAGGGCCTTCTTGCTAGCGTGCCGGGTGGGGCGGTGCAAGTTACTCCCAGACAGCAATTTGTCATGCTGGATTCGGCCACCTCTTTTTGCTAGCCGGACACGATGAGCAATCGATTGCCGCCCGCTTGGTCCAAGCATCTTAAAACTTCATCTGGGCCGAAAATCTCGCAGCCAAAAATCGCGCAACCGAAAGCGAATCCGCCATCGCAGGCGCAAGCTGACGACGCGCTGCCCTCCGCAGCCGCTTATTTCCAGCAGAACCCGGTATCGGCAGACGGAATCATGGCGAGGCCGTGAGGCACGAGCCAGGGAATTGCCGCAGAAACGCCGCATCGCGCAAAGCCGCGATCCGATACGCTCCTATTTTTCCATATTAATGATGCGGGCTTGTTGATTGTGCCGCCGCTTTTCTTTATCCAGCGGCTCAACGGAGAGGTGGCCGAGTGGTCGAAGGCGCTCCCCTGCTAAGGGAGTAGAGGTCAAAAGCTTCTCGTGGGTTCGAATCCCATCCTCTCCGCCATCCTGCTTCGCGCTGCTGTGCTAGCTCACAATGGGCGGCATCGACGCGGAGAAGATGCCGCCGAAGGCGCCTCGGAAAAACTCAAAAGCCAAGTGGGCCGACGGTTGGTCTTGGGCTTATCTCTGGTTTTTCCGCGCCTCTGCTTGATCCAGAAAGAGGGCGATGTCGGTAGGCAGGTTGCCGGTCTCCAGGAAGGGGGCGTGCCCCTGGTCTGGAACGGTGATTGTCCTGGTGCTGGGATGACGCTTTCGCATCTCCTCCAGCGTTTCAGGCGACAATAGCCTCGAATTGGCACCGCGTATGACGAGCAGTGGAATGGTCGCCAACGCATTGAACTGCTGCCACAGATCCGGCAATGGCTGTGACAAGTCGAGACCGGCAACCGTGTCGACCAGCTTCGAATCGAAATCGGGCAGCAGCCCTTGATTCGTCTCGCGATAGATCGCGCGCACCATCCGCTCCCAGTCGCTCTCGGCAAGCGCTGGAAAATCCTGGCTATGAACGTTGCGCTGGGCATCCACCGCCTCGGCGAGGGTTTTGGGCTTCGGCGTGCGTTCGAGATAGGACTGGATGTGAGCGAGACCCGCGGGCTCGATCACTGGCCCGATGTCGTTGAGCACGATGGCTTCCAGCACCGCCGGCTGCATCGCGCCAAGCACATGGATGATCAGTCCGCCGCGCGAGGTGCCGATGAAGGCCGCCTGTTCGATGCCAAGTGCGGCCAGCCCGGCAAGGACGTCGCCGGCTTCGATGCCGACATTATAGTGGCTGACATCGGGATCGTAGGCCGACTGCCCGCGTCCGCGGTAGTCGAAGGCGACGACCTTGCGCGCAAGGGCGGATCGCGTCGAGAGATGGAGCGCAAGCTCGTGAAAATCCCGCGCGTTACGCGTCAAGCCAGGCAAGCTCACGACCGGCCAATGCGCGGAATTCGCTTCGCCATAGACGCACGCGTGAAGTCTCAGCCCATCTGGCGCGGCATAGAAGAAGTCGGAGAATCCGCCGTCGCTCGCCATCTGAGTGCCAGTCCTTGTTTAAGTGACCGACTGCTACAGGCGAGGGTGGAGATCGTCAAACACTCTTCCCTTATCCACAAGGGGAGGAGGAAAGAGTGCCTCAGCTGCGCCCGTTCACGAGATCGCCAATGATGTCGTACCTGCCCGAAATACGCATCTTGTAGACCTCGTAATTCTCCATCACGCGCTGCACGTAACTTCTTGTTTCCGTGTAGGGAATCCGCTCGATCCAGTCCACCACCGCATCGATGTCCTTGCCGCGCGGGTCGCCGTATTTCGCCACCCACTGGCTGGCCCGGGTCGGGCCGGCATTATAGCCCGCGAAGGTCAATACGTACGAGCCGTTGAAGCGATCGAGCTGTTCGCCGAGGAACGCCGAACCAAGCGTTGCATTGTAGCCGGCGTCGGTTGTCAGCCTGGTCTGCGAAAACTGCAATCCGGCCTTCTTCGCCAATTGCTTGGCGGTTCCCGGCATCAGCTGCAGCAGCCCGCGTGCGCCGGCACTGGATACGGCGCCGATATTGAATTCGCTTTCCTGGCGGGCGATCGCATAGGCCAGCGCCTTGCCCGAACCTGAAATATTGGCCGAATCGGGGATGACGCCGAGCGGATGCGACAGCGCGCCGACATCGATGCCGCGCGCCCCGGCGATCTTGCCGATTTTCAGCGCCATGAAATGGTTGTCCTGCTTTTCGGCAAGGACAGCGAGCAGCGCCAGTTCACCCGGGCTGTTCAACTGCCCGGCAAGGTCGCGGTAGAGCGTTTCGGCATAACGGTCGTAGCCTGCCTCCTGCAGGCGCTTGATGGCGGAGACGGCCTCGCGGCCGGCAAAGTTCTGCCGGTCGGCCGCACTCGGCTGGGGATAGACGATGTTGAGCGCCTGCCGGCCGACGCGTTCGGCGGCCAACTGGCCGTAAAACGTCGTGCCGTAGGTCGCCGCACGTCCAAAATAATCCTTGGCATTGCCGGGGCCGCCGACTTCCGCGGCGCGGCCGAGCCAGTAATAGGCGCGCGACAGGGTCACCGGCCCCTGGGCAAGGTCGGCGATGCGCGCGAAATGCGTCGCCGCGAGCTTGGGATCGTTCAGGCCGCGCAGCGCGTACCAGCCGGCATGGAACTCGGCTTCCGCCGCATTGGGCGCGCTTTCGGCGGCATGCGTGACGACTATCTTGTAGGCGGTCTTCATATCGCCCTGGTCGACCAGTTCGCGCGACAGCACCCGGCGTTCGACCCACCAGGCGTCGGGATCGACCAGGGATTCACGGTCTGCCGGCGCTTTCATGACAATAGCCGCGGCGCCCGCGAAATCCTTCTGCTTGCGCAGATATTCGGCCTGCGCGAAGAAATAGCCGGCCGAGCGCTGCGCCGCCGGCACGGCCTTCAGCAGTTTGGCCGTGTTCTTGTCGCCTCTGTCAGCCGCCGCCCAGGCGTCGGCAAGCGGCTGGGCGCCGGCGAGGCCGGCGACACGCAAGGCGGAATTCACCCGGTCGGCATAGAACATGCGCTCCATGCGAAAACGGTGATCGGCGGCGGGAACGAGGCTGCCGAACTCCTTTATCAGAGCCGTCTCGTCCTTGGCGTCCAGGATCGCGGTGCGCCAGAACGGCGACAGCACCGATCGCGCCGCCTTGGCGTTGCCGGATGACACATAGGCGCGCGCGAGAACCATCACGCCTTCGAATGTCTGCGGCTGGCTGCCGCCGAATGCCTTGACGACCATGTCCGCCGCCGGATTCTCGCGATAGAGTGCGCGCTCGCTGTGCTTGCGCAATGCAACGGTGCCCGGCCAGTTGGGCAGCATCTTCGCGGCTGCTGCGATGTCGCCGCTCGGCACCTTGTCGCCCCCGTAGAGCGCGATCGCCCAGGCCAATATGTGCTGGTCGAGCGATTGTGCGGGCAGCGCGTCGCGCACACCGCGCGCGCCGGGAATATCGCCGGCCGCCAGCGCATCCAGACCGCTTTTCAAGAGCGTGACGCCGGGTGAGGGCGCCGGTTGCGCCTTGTCCTCTACACCAGGCATCGGAATGGCCGAGGTGACCCGCACATCGACGCTGCCGCTGATCGCCACGCCGGGCACCAGCGCGGCGATGGCGCCAAGAAGCGCGAACAGATGGGGCCGACCCCTCGGCATGATCTCGTATCTCTCCTTAATCCAGCATTTTACCAGCAGGCGAAGAAGCCTAGAAGCCTAAACTTAGGTCGTGAAGGGCTCGTAAACAAAGGGTTATCGAGGCCGTTCGAATTACGTTTGCTGGCACCATGGCAATGCTTGCCGCGCAACAATGTCGAGACTATGGTGCGCGGCTTCGCTTTCGGTTAGAAGGCGCGCACGACAAAACACCGATGCATGTCGCCCAAAAGTGGATACCGGTTTGGGGCCACGACATGCATGAACCAAGAAGTCCCAAGGAGTTGGACGACATGCTGAGAGGCTCGCTTACCGCGCTCGTGACACCGTTCGAAAAGAGCGGGCGTTTCGACGAGAAAGCCTTTCGCGCGTTCATCGAATGGCAGCTTGGCGAAGGCACCACGGGCCTCGTCCCGGTAGGCACCACCGGCGAGTCGCCGACGCTGTCGCATGACGAGCATCGCCATGTCGTCAAGGTCTGCATCGAGGTGGCCAAGGGTCGCGCCCCCGTGGTTGCCGGCGCCGGTTCCAACAATACCGAGGAAGCTGTTGGGCTTGTGCAATATGCCGAGAAGGCCGGTGCCGATGCAGCCCTGGTCGTCACGCCCTACTACAACAAGCCGACGCAGCGCGGCCTGTACGAGCATTTCGCCGCCGTCGCCAGGGCGACCAAGTTGCCGATCATCATCTACAACATCCCGCCGCGCTCGGTGATCGACATGATGCCGGAAACGATGGGCCGGCTGGCGCACGACTTCAAGAACATCGTCGGCGTCAAGGACGCGACAGGCAAGGTCGAGCGCGTGTCCGAGCAGCGCATGACCTGCGGCAAGGATTTCATCCAGCTTTCCGGCGAGGATGCCTCCGCGCTCGGCTTCAACGCGCATGGCGGCGTCGGCTGCATTTCGGTGACCTCGAACGTCGCGCCAAGGCTGTGCGCCGAATTCCAGGAAGCGACGCTCTCCGGCGACAGCGCCAAGGCGCTCGAGCTGCAGGACCGTCTCTTGCCGCTGCACAAGGCAATCTTCATAGAGCCCGGCGTCTCCGGCGCCAAATACGCGCTGTCGAAGCTGGGCAAGGTCGAGAACGTGCTGCGCTCGCCTCTGGTCACCATCGAGCAGTCCACGGCCGAAAAGATCGATGCGGCCATGAAGCACGCCGGCTTGATTAATTAACGAGCCCGTTTGGAAACTCTACTCCTGCGGCCATCTGAAGGCGCCACCTGCGCTTCCGGTGCTCGCGTACTATATGTACGCTCCGCTCCGGTTCCGCGCATGGCTCCGAAAGCACTTCGCTTTCGGAAAGGAACATGCGCAAAGTCGGATTTCTAGAGCGTCCTTTGCGCGTTAAAAAACGCGCGGCGCTCTAGTAGCACCATCATCTGACTCGCAGGAGCGAGTTTCGAAACGGATTCCGGACGTTATGAACCAAGTCAGAAAAGCCGACCCCAACAACAAGACCGTTGCGGAAAACCGCAAGGCGCGGTTTTCCTATGAGGTGCTCGATACGATCGAGACCGGCTTGGTGCTGACCGGCACCGAGGTGAAATCGCTGCGCCAGGGCCAGGCCAACATCCAGGACAGCTATGCCTCGGTCGAAGGCGGCGAGATCTGGCTGATCAATTCCTATCTGCCGGAATACCTGCAGGCCAATCGCTTCAACCACGAGCCGCGCCGGCGCCGCAAACTGCTGCTCAACAAGCGCGAGATGGCAAAACTGTCGCAGAGCGTCGACCGCGAAGGCATGACGCTGGTGCCGCTGAAAATCTATTTCAACGACCAAGGACGCGCCAAGCTGCTGCTTGCCGTTGGCCGTGGCAAGAAACTGCACGACAAGCGCGAGACCGAGAAGCAACGCGACTGGTCGCGCGAAAAGGGCCGGCTGCTCAAGGAACGCGGGTGATCAGGTGACAGCCTGATAGAGCCAACAGTCGGGCTTCAAGATCGAACAATCGGCAAGTCCAACAGGGGGATGGTCTTGAAGAAGAGGATTGTTCTCTGGGGCTTGGCCAGTCTTACCCTGGCGTGTGTCGTTGTGGTGGGCGCCGTGGTCTATTTCCACACCTACTCCCCCGACCGCGGCAGATATCCGGTCCGGGGCATCGACGTCTCCCATCATCAGGGCAAGATCGACTGGCGCCGTGTTGCCGCCGATGATGTGGCTTTCGCCGTCATCAAGGCGACTGAAGGCGGCGACCATGTCGACGATGCTTTCGCCGGCAATCTGCGCGAGGCCCGCGCCGCCGGGCTCGCCGTCGGCGCCTATCATTTCTTCACCTTCTGCCGGCCGGGCGCCGACCAGGCCAGGAATTTTATCTCGGTGGTGCCGCACGATCAGCCATTGCTGCCGCCGGTCGTCGACATCGAGTTCGGCGGCAACTGTCCGCAGCGCCCGTCACCCGAGCAACTAAACGCCGAACTCGAGGCTTTCCTCGGACCCGTCGAGGCGGCGTTCGGCAAGCCGGCGATCGTCTATCTGACGGATGAAGCCGAGGTGGCCTATGCCGGGCAAATCGCCGCTCGCCCACTCTGGCTGCGCTCACTGCTCAAGGAGCCGGACCGCCGTGACTGGATCTACTGGCAGTACCACAACCGGGGGCGTGTGGTCGGCATCGAGGGGGATGTCGACCTGAACGTCTTGCAGGGCGGGCCGGAGAAGCTGGCGGCGCTGCTTGCCTCCCCATCTTGATGAACAGCCCCGATCCGATGGCGGTCCGGTTCTTCAAAAGCCCGTGCCATGCAGCTGAACCATTCACGATCCAGCTGATGTCGGGACAGCCAGATTTTCCCTGGTGATGCGTCGACCCATCGCCGAATAACCCATCCCGGCGGCCATGATGGCGATGGCCACGCATTGGATCGCCAGCGGGGTCTCGCCAAGCACGATCATGCCGACCATCACGGTGGCGATCGGCACACCCGGCAGGAACAGCGATGCCGTCTGCGAGCCCAATCGGTCGACAATGTAAGTGTAGAGGAACATTGCGGCAGCGCCCGCGAGAAAACCTTGAATGACGATCTGGCTGACGATCTCGGCGCCTGCGGCCGCATGAAGGCCGCTTGGTGCAAAGAGGTAGAGAAGTGGCAGCGGCAGGCAGGACAAAAGCACGACGCTCGCGGTCGCCGTGACCGGTTCGACGCGCCATCGCTGCACAAGGACGGCATAAGCGGAAAACATCGCACCCGATCCGATAAACAGCAGATCCCCGAACAGGACATTATTGGCACCGGTGCGCGCCGGCGCTATGAACAGCAACAAGCCGGCGATGATCGTGACGATGCCAATGATCCGCCGGCGCGACGCGCTTTCCCTGAACAGCGACAACAGGAACGAGAAGAAGACGATCGACGCGGGGCAGAGCGCCGCGGCATGGGCGGCGGGAGCATGGGTCAAGCCCCAGTTGATGATCATCGGATAGGGCAATCCGGCCAGCGCCGCCAATGTCGATCCACGCCGCCAGCCCAGCGCCGTCATGGTCGCCAGGCCGCGCCTCCAGACGATCGGCAGGAACACCGCGCCGGCACCGGCAAAGCGCAAGCCGGCCATGTCGGTGGCCGTCAGATGCTCCCTGAGGCTGAAGCGGGCGGCCACGAACTGCGCGGCATAGATGGCGATCATGACGAGACCTGCGATCACCGCCGGTCTTGTGTTTCCCGTGTCTCGTCCGTCCGCCATGTCAGTTCTGCCGCCATATTCATGTCGCCAGGCGGAGACAGCTCTGGCTCTGCGATGAAGCGCAGCCTATTGCCGAAATGGCTGCGACAAAATACTCTGGTTTTCGCGATCTGAAGTGTAATTCACGCAAATGAGGTGGCTTGAACGTGAATCCTGAATCAGGCGACCTGGACGCCGTCGACCGTACTCTTCTGCGGCTGCTGCAGGAAGACGGACGCCGCACGACGCTCGATCTGGCAACGCGGGTCGGCCTGTCGCCGACCGGCGCCAGCCAGCGCGTGAAGCGCCTGTTTCGCGACGGCTTCATCACCGCCATCAGGGCGGTGCTCAATCCGGCAAAGATTGGCCGCGGCATGCTTGTCTTCATCGAGGTGCGGCTCGATCACACGGCCCCGCATATCTTTGACCGCTTCGCCGAGGCGGTCGCAAAGGCGCCCGAGGTTCTGGAATGCCACATGGTCGTCGGCGGCTTCGACTATCTCGTGAAGGCGCGCATTGCCGAGATGGCCGACTATCAGGACTTTCTCAAACGCGTCATCCTGCCGCTGCCGGGAGTGAAGGAAACACATACCTATGCGTCCATCGGCGACGTGAAACCGGATGCCCTGCTGCCAGTGTGAGCAGGTATCGGAGACCGTACGGTGTCCGATACCTCAATTCTTCAGGAATGCCGCGATCTCGCTGAACACCCTGACGAACATGTCTTCGGTCAACACACCGGTATTGGTGTTGTAGCGCGAGCAATGATAGCTCGAAAACAGCGTAATGCCGCCGGCCGGCACTTGCCCACCATGTTTGAACGGATAGGTGCCGACGCGCTCGCCCAGTGCCCGCACCGTCGACTGGTGCGCGATCGATCCCAGCGCCAGCACGGCGCGCAGGTTGGGAAAGCGAGCGATCGTCGGCACCAAAAATGTCCGGCAGGTGGCGATCTCGGCACCCACCGGCTTGTTCTCCGGCGGCACGCAGCGCACCGCATTGGTGATCGCCGTGCCGACGAGCTCCAGCCCGTCATCGGGCCGAGCCTTGAATTCGCCGCGTGCAAAACCGTGGGCAATCAGTGTCGAATAGAGCAGGTCGCCGGCATAGTCGCCGGTGAACGGGCGCCCGGTGCGGTTGGCCCCGCGCAGGCCGGGCGCCAGGCCGACGATCAGAAGCCGGACGGTATCTTCGCCGCCCGGTGGCAGGAAGGTCGGCACCGGCGCGTTGAACCAGGACGGCTCGCGCTGCCGCCATTCGGCGATGAAGTCATGCAACCGCGGGCAGAGTGGGCAGTCGCGGCTGGGTTCGGAAGCGGAGAGGGCGGTCAAGTCGACCGGCCTCAGTAGTCGTCCTCGTCGACTTCAGCCGGTTCGGGCCGCCGTACGGGCCGCTCGGAGGGATCGCGGCCGACTTCGTTCTTCAGTGTCGCCAGGTCGATGAAATGGTCGGCCTGGCGGCGCAGGTCATCCGAGATCATCGGCGGCTGCGAGGCCATGGTCGAGACGATCGACACCTTGCGGCCACGCCGTTGCAGCGCCTCGACCAGCGTGCGGAAATCGCCGTCTCCGGAGAATATGACATAGTGGTCGACGACGTCAGCGAGTTCCAGCGCATCGACGGTCAGCTCGATGTCCATATTGCCCTTGATCTTGCGGCGGCCGGTCGAGTCGGTGAATTCCTTGGCCGGCTTGGTCACCACCTTGAAGCCGTTATAGTCGAGCCAGTCGATCAGCGGCCGGATCGAGGAGTATTCCTGGTCCTCGACCAGCGCGGTGTAATAATAGGCGCGCAGCAGGTAACCACGCTTGTGGAAGCTCGCCAAAAGCTTGCGATAGTCGATGTCGAACCCGAGCGCGCGCGAGGTGGCGTAGAGATTGGCTCCGTCGATGAACAGGGCGATTTTTTCGCGGGGATCGAACATGGAAATAGTCCTTTTCGAAATAAACGGCCGTCTAAACGAAATGCGGTAGCGACTGGCGGTCAGCTCATAATAAACCGGCTGACCTTGAACCAACCGAGATAACGCCAGTTTGGTGGCAATCCAAGGGCAGGTGGCGCACTGCAAGCAATTGTGATCGTGGCGCCGAACCGTGGACGCGGACTGCCCTGTGGGCCCGCATTGCCATGATGCTTGTATTTTGGCGCCGTTCGGGTTATGGACCGCGCCTGTTTTCCATTACATCCAGGCATGAAAGGGGCAATCCATGGCCCGCGTAACCGTTGAAGATTGCATCGACAAGGTCGACAACCGCTTCGAGCTGGTGCTTCTGGCCGGCCACCGCGCCCGTCAGATCAGCCAGGGCGCGCAGATCACCGTGCCGCGCGACAACGACAAGAACCCGGTCATCGCGCTGCGCGAGATTGCCGACGAGACGCTGTCGCCCGACGACCTCAAGGAAGATCTGATCCATTCGCTGCAGAAGCATGTCGAGGTCGACGAGCCCGAAGCCGATGGCGAAGTGATCGCCGACCAGACTGGCGGTGCCGTTACCGCCGCCGACACCGACGACGCCGAGGACAACATCACCTTCGATCGCATGACCGAGGAAGACCTGCTGGCCGGCATCGAGGGCCTGGTTCCCCCGGAAAAGAGCGACGACTACTAAGAGCTTTTGATAGTTCTATTCAGCCGGTCGCCTAGCGCAGTTTTCTGCGGTTCCGGTGCCTCTCGAAAACTACGCTATCCGACCCGGCTGAGCGAATTCTGAAAAGCCCTTTGGAATTGGCTGGAACAATCTTCCGGCACTTCCGTCCCGGCGGTTTCGTGGCTATCTATGACATGCGCCGTACGGTAGTGCGGCGCATGATTCATTTCATCGCCGAGAGATTCCGCCCATGATGCGTCAGTATGAGCTTGTCGAGCGCGTCCAGCGCTACAAGCCTGACGTCAACGAGGCATTGCTCAACAAGGCCTATGTCTACGCCATGCAGAAGCATGGCCACCAGAAGCGCGCTTCCGGCGATCCCTATTTCTCGCATCCGCTCGAAGTTGCCGCCATCCTTACCGAAATGCATATGGATGAGGCGACGATCGCCGTCGCCCTGCTGCATGACACCATCGAGGACACCACGGCGACCAGGGCCGAGATCGATGAGCTGTTCGGACCCGAAATGGGCAAGCTGGTCGAAGGGCTGACCAAGCTGAAGAAGCTCGATCTCGTGTCGAAGAAGGCGGAGCAGGCGGAAAACCTGCGCAAGCTTCTGCTCGCGATCTCGGAAGATGTCCGCGTGCTCCTGGTCAAGCTCGCCGACCGGCTGCACAACATGCGCACCCTCGACCATATGCCGGAGGCCAAACGCCTGCGCATCGCCGAGGAGACGATGGACATCTACGCGCCGCTGGCCGGGCGCATGGGCATGCAGGGCATGCGCGAGGAACTAGAGGAGATCGCCTTCCGCTTCATCAATCCGGAAGCCCATCGCGCCGTTACCGCTCGGCTCGCCGAAATCTTCGAGCGCAATAAGGATGTGTTGTCCGAGATCGAGAAGGCTCTTTCGGGCCTGTTCGAGAAACACGCCATCAAGGCCGGTGTGAAGAGCCGCCAGAAGAAGCCGTGGTCGGTGTTCCGCAAGATGGAGGCCAAGGCGCTGTCCTTCGAGCAATTGTCCGACATTTTCGGCTTCCGCGTCGTCGTCGACAGTGTCGAGGACTGCTATCGCGCGCTGGGTGCAATCCACACCACCTGGTCGATGGTGCCCGGCCGTTTCAAGGATTACATCTCGACGCCGAAACAGAACGACTACCGTTCGATCCACACCACCATCGTCGGCCCTTCGCGCCAGCGCGTCGAGTTGCAGATCCGCACCCGCGAGATGAACAAGATCGCCGAATACGGTGTCGCCGCCCATTCGATCTACAAGGACACTGGCGGCAAGACGAATGGAGCCGTGCACGCGATCTCGAAGGAGACCAATGCCTATGCCTGGCTGCGGCGCACCATCGAGCAGCTGGCCGAAGGCGACAACCCGGAAGATTTCCTCGAGAACACCAAGCTGGAGCTGTTCCAGGACCAGGTGTTCTGCTTCACGCCGAAGGGCATGCTGATTGCCCTGCCGCGCGGCGCCACGCCGATCGATTTCGCCTACGCCGTCCACACCGATGTCGGCGACACCTGCGTCGGCGCCAAGGTCAATGGCCGCATCATGCCGCTGATGACGGAACTGAAGAATGGCGACGAGGTCGAGATCATCCGCTCCAAGGCGCAGGTGCCGCCAGCGGCGTGGGAATCGGTCGTCGTCACCGGCAAGGCGCGCGCCGCCATCCGCCGCGCCACCAAGAATGCGATCCGCAAGCAGTATTCCGGCCTTGGCGCGCGTATCCTGGAGCGTGCCTTCGAACGAGCCGGCAAGACCTTCACCAAGGAAAGCCTGAAGCCCGTCCTACACCGGTTGGCGCGCAAGGACATCGAGGATGTACTGGCCTCCGTCGGTCGTGGCGAACTGGCTTCCACCGATGTCATGAAGGCGGTCTTCCCCGACTACAAGGACGAGCGCGTCACCCCCGCGGCTCCCAAGCAGCGCGAGGAGGGCTGGTCGAAGATCCGCAACGCCGCCGGCATGCTGTTCCAGATTCCGGGCCGGGCCGCGCGCAAGGACAAGGACCAGCCAGGCGCCGGCGCCGTGCCGATCCGCGGCGTGCGCGGCGACCTGCCGGTGCGCTTCGCGCCGGAAGGGGCCGTGCCTGGCGACCGTATCGTCGGCATCGTCCAGCCGGGTACAGGCATCACTATCTATCCGATCCAGTCGCCGGCGCTGCAGGCTTTCGACGACCAGCCGGAGCGCTGGATCGACGTGCGTTGGGACATCGACGAACGCACTAAGGAACGGTTTCCCGCGCGGGTCTCGGTCACCGCCATCAACGCGCCGGGCTCGCTTGCCGATATCGCCCAGGTCGTTGCCTCCAACGACGCCAACATCCATACGCTGTCGATGGTGCGCACCGCGCCCGATTTCACCGAAATGCTGATCGATCTCGAAGTCTGGGACCTGAAGCATCTCAACCGGCTGCTGTCGCAGCTCAAGGACAATTCGAGCGTCAGCGATGCGCGGCGCGTCAATGGCTAGCGATAGCCGACCATGGGGGACGAGATGAACACCGACGAAGTGCTGGGCATATTCCGTGAGGCTGGCGCCGTTCTGGAGGGGCATTTCATCCTGACGTCGGGCCTGCGCAGTCCAATCTTCCTGCAGAAGGCACGGGTGTTCATGCATGCCGACAAGACCGAGCGGCTGTGCAAGGCGCTGGCGCAGAAGATCCGCGCCGCGGTGCCAGGCAAGATCGACTATGTCGTCGGGCCGGCGATCGGCGGGCTGATCCCGGCCTACGAAACCTCGCGCCACCTTGGCGTGCCGGCGATCTGGGTGGAGCGGGAAGGGGGCGAGTTCCGCTTGCGGCGCTTCGAGATCGACCGAGGCGCCCGCGTCGTCATCGTCGAGGACATCGTCACCACCGGATTGTCGATCCGCGAAACCATCGATTGCCTGCGCGACCTTGGCGCGGAGGTGGTCGCAGCCGCCTGCATCATCGACCGTTCGGCCGGCAAGACCCATGTCGGCGTGCCGCTGATCGCGCTTGCCGAATATGAGGTTCCAGCCTACCCGCCGGACAGGTTGCCGCCGGAGCTTGCCGCCATTCCGGCCGTCAAGCCCGGCAGCCGTAACATCTGACGAGGAGGTCGCATTGATCGTCGGCATCGATCATTTCGTGCTGACGGTGGCGTCGCTCGAGGCGACCTGCGCCTTTTATCAACGCGTGCTGGGTTTTGAACGCGTCGATACGCCGGGCCGGCCGACGGCACTCGCCTTCGGCAATCAGAAGATCAATGTCCACGAGATCAGCCGCACCTTCGAGCCGAAGGCGAAGTCGCCGACGCCAGGATCCAGTGACTTCTGCCTGATCACCGACCGGCCGCTCGATGAATTCCTTGCCGGCCTCGAAGCCAACCACGTGACGCTGGAACTCGGGCCGGTCGACCGCATCGGCGCGCAGGGGCCGATGATGTCGGTCTATTTCCGAGACCCGGATGGCAACCTTGTCGAAGTCAGCCAGTACCTGCGGTAGATATCGATTATTTGGCTGCGACCATTAGCCGAAACCACTTCTCAAATTCGCCGCGATTGTCCGGTGTGGAGAAACGAACCTTACCAAAAATTATGGCCGCTGTGCAGGTGGACCTCGGTTGTTGTGGAGGTTGCGGATGGCTATATCAAAGTCGCGATTGCCTTCTGGCGACCGTAAAGCGCAAGATATGGTGGTCGAAGCCCGGCTGGAAACAGCGGGCGTGTAAGCTGTGAATTGTCGGGAATAGGAAGAGAGTGCTTTTTCGTCGGCGCAAACCTGATGGTCTTTTCGAGCGGGTGCGCACCTATCTGTGGCCGCGCCGTTCGTTTTCGCGCTCGCTTCAATATTTCTCCAAGCGCATTCTGCGGCTGAAGGCCACCCCGCACGCTGTGGCGGCAGGCGTCGCCGCGGGTGTCTTTGCTTCGTTCTTCCCCGTCGGTTTCCACTTCATCATTGCCGCCGTTCTGTGTTGGGTGATCGCCGGCAATCTGGTGGCAGCGGCTCTCGGAGCCGTATTTTTCGGCAATCCGCTGACCTTTCCGCTCTTGTGGGGCGCATCCTGGGAAACCGGCAAGCTCATACTGCACGATCGCCTTCCGTCGCACGGTCCGCCGGCGCATCTGGGCGAGATGATGCACACGCTTTCCTTCGCCAAACTATGGCATCCAGTCCTGGAGCCGATGTTGATCGGCGCCGTGCCGCTCGGGCTGGGGTTCGGCCTGGTGTTCTACGGCGTCACGCGCTGGGGCATGAATGTCTTTCGCGAACAGAGGCGCAAGCGGCTGGCCGAGCGCGCGAGACGCCATGAGCATTCGCCTCATCCCGGCGGAAGCGTCGGTTCCGCCACCCAATGATCATCGGCATCGGCAGCGACCTGATCGACATCACACGCATCGAGAAATCGCTTGAGCGCCACGGCCAGCGCTTCATCCAGAGGATCTACACCGAGGTGGAGCAGGCGCGTTCGGAGAACCGGCGCGCCCGCGCGGCTTCCTACGCCAAGCGCTTTGCCGCCAAGGAGGCTTGCGCCAAGGCATTGGGCACCGGTCTGGCGCAAGGGGTCTTCTGGCGCGACATGGGTGTCGTCAACCTGCCCAGCGGTGCGCCGACGATGGCGCTGACCGGCGGGGCGCTGGCGCGGCTGGAGAAGATCCTGCCTCAAGGTCATCGGGCAGTGATCCACCTCACCATCACGGATGATTTCCCGCTCGCTCAAGCCTTTGTGATCGTAGAAGCGCTACCGGTCGAAGAAGCGCCACATTGATTGCATCTGACGACCGGCATTGACGTTGCCCAGCGCGCGCCGAGACTCTATACCATCCAACGCACAATCGAGGACGACATGAGCGTGGCTGAAAAATCCCAGAAGAAATCCGGCGGGCTTGGCGAAACCGTCAGCGTCATCGTCCAGGCGCTTTTGCTCGCCCTGGTCATTCGCACGCTGCTGTTCCAGCCGTTCTCGATCCCGTCGGGCTCGATGCGGCCGACGCTTCTGGAAGGCGACTATCTGTTCGTCACCAAGTGGTCCTACGGCTATTCACGCTATTCGCTGCCTTTTGGACCGGACATTTTCTCGGGCCGCATCTGGGGCTCCGAGCCCAAGCGTGGCGACGTGGTGGTGTTCAAGTTCCCGCCGGATCCGTCCGTCGACTACATCAAGCGCGTCATTGGCCTGCCCGGCGACAAGATTCAGATGAAGGATGGCCAAGTCTTCATCAACGGCGTCGGCGTGCCGCGCGTCAAGACCGGCCAGATCGACAATCCCGACATCACGGAAAAGGATTATCCGATCGATGTCTATCGCGAGACGCTGCCCGATGGCGTCAGCTATGATACGCTCGACCTGTCGCCGAACTCGATCGGCGACAACACGCGCGAATTCGACGTGCCCCCCGGCCACTATTTCATGATGGGCGACAACAGGGACAATTCCGCCGACAGCCGCTTCACCGTCGGCTATGTTCCGGCCGAGAACCTTGTCGGTCGCGCCAACCTTGTCTTCTTCTCGATCGCCGGCAAGGCAAGCCCGCTCGAAATCTGGAAATGGCCGTCGCTGATGCGCGCTTCGCGCCTCTTCCATTTCGTCAACTAGGGTCATGGCGGCACCAAAAAGGTTGACCGCCGATGCGCTCGCCGAAGCGCTTGCGGAACTCACGGGTCATGCCTTTGCCGACCGCCAGCGCCTGCAGCGTGCGCTTACCCATGCCAGTGCGCGGGGCGCCAATGCCGGCGCCGATTATGAGCGGTTCGAGTTTCTCGGCGACCGGGTTCTTGGCCTTGTTGTCGCCGATATGCTGCTGGCTGCCTTTCCCGATGCCGCGGAAGGGGAGTTGTCGCTGCGGCTCAATGCGTTGGTCAATGCCGAGGCGCTGTCTGACATCGCCGAGCATATCGGGCTGCCGGACCTGATCCGTGCCGGGTCGGACGTGCGCGGGCTCGATGGCCGCAAGCGCGTCAACCTGCGCGCCGACGCATTGGAATCGCTGATCGCAGTGCTTTATCTCGACGGTGGCTTGGAAGCAGCCCGCGCGTTCATCCACAAATACTGGCAGCCGCGTTCGCTGGCATCGGGTGCCGCGCGCCGCGACGCCAAGACCGAATTGCAGGAATGGGCGCATCAGGCGGCGAGTGCTGTTCCAGCCTATCAGATCGACGGCCGGGAAGGCCCCGATCACGATCCGCTGTTTACCGTCACCGTCAAGGTCGGCGCGTTTCAGCCGGCGACCGGCAGCGGCCGCTCCAAGCGCGAGGCCGAACAGGCCGCCGCTGCTGCCCTTCTGCTTCGCGAGGGCGTCTGGGTTCATGAAGGGAATGCGGCATGACCGCCGAAGACACCGCAGCGGCTCCTGTCACGCATTCCGGCTTCGTCGCGCTGATCGGCGCGCCCAATGCCGGCAAGTCGACGCTGGTCAACCAACTGGTCGGCGCCAAGGTCTCGATCGTCACCCATAAGGTGCAGACGACACGCGCCATCGTGCGCGGCATCGCCACCCACGACAACGCGCAGATCGTCTTTGTCGACACACCGGGCATCTTCAAGCCCAAGCGGCGGCTGGACACGGCAATGGTGACCACCGCCTGGGGTGGCGCCAAGGACGCCGATATCGTTTTGCTGCTGATCGACGCCGAACGCGGCATCAGGGGCGACGCCGATGCCATCCTCGAACGGCTGAAGGATGTGCGCCAGCCGATGGCGCTGATCCTCAACAAGGTCGACCGCGTCAAGCCGGAAGCGTTGCTTGCTCTGTCCGCGGCGGCGAACGAGAAAGTGCCGTTCCAGCGCACCTTCATGGTCTCCGCGTTGACCGGCTCCGGCTGCAAGGACCTGCTCGATTATCTGGCGCAGGCGCTGCCGGCCGGCCCGTGGTATTATCCGGAAGACCAGATTTCCGACCTGCCGATGCGCCAGCTCGCGGCCGAGATCACCCGCGAGAAGCTTTATCTCCGGCTGCATCAGGAGCTTCCCTATTCCTCGCATATCGAAACCGAGAAATGGGAAGAGAAACCGGACGGCTCGGTGCGCATCGACCAGACCATCTATGTCGAGCGCGACAGCCAGAAAAAGATCGTGCTCGGCCACAAGGGCGAGACCATCCGCGCCATCGGGCAGGCCGCGCGGATGGAAATATCAGGCATATTGGAGCAGAAGGTGCACCTGTTCCTGTTCGTGAAAGTGCGCGAGAACTGGGGCGATGACCCCGAGCGCTACCGCGAGATGGGGCTGGAGTTTCCCAGCTGACGCACGGAGGCTTCTGTCGTCAGAGCATCGGTGAGCAACGAGTTACTTGCCTATTGCGATATCGGCGGGCTTGATCCCCACGCCTTTCAAAACAAAGGTGACGAGGTCTGGATGAGGGATACGGTAGATATCTTGAGTTGCCGGATTCCGGCAATCGCTCATCGTACGGCGAAACGCGATCACTAGACGGTCAAAGAGTGTTCGCCGCAGAGGCGAATTCGTTTCGCAATAGGCGAGCAAGCGCGTGCCGAATTGCGTTTGCTCGGACAGTTGGAGGGCTCTTTGCCGATCAGCCCATCGCGATCGTTGCAAAAGCGGAGCTGGATCAGCCCACAAGACCAGATGCTCGGGCGGGAGCGCGCCAGACGCAGAGATGAGGCGGCCACAACGCTTAAAACCGGTTGCCGCGGTAAACTGGACAAAGCTTGTGCGGCGCGTCATGCATTTGTCCGACTCTTCGACCACGATCTTTTGGCTGAATCTCGTTGGGTTCATCTGGGCTGAGATTGTGACGTCGAACAGCCCCGATTCCGCAAGCGCAAGTAGGGCCGACTCATCCGACGGAGCATCGAATACCGTGAGATGATAGGGTGGGGCCGACGTAGGACTGTCGGTTTGCAATGATGCAATTTGATACGAGCGAATGCCTCGGAGAACGTCATCCCACTCAGGTCTGAAGACGATGATCAGCATGAGCACAAGGACAATGAAAGCGATCCAACGGCCGCCCCTTCTCTGTGACTGGATCAGGACGACCGCATAAATCAGCGACCCGAACAAAAATAGCCACATTGCGCCGAATGGGACGAGAACGAAGATGAAAACGAGTGGATGCAAATTGCTTCATCTTTCTGCATACAGCATGCAGCTTGGTATGCCGTTTGAGTATTTCTGTTCGATCTCACAGTTTTAGTTAAAATTTCGAATAACCAAGGGCTTCCGCTCGCGTCGTCATCGCTTCTGGGACGCAGTTATGTTTTTTGATCGGGACCGATGGTTGGTAGAGCAAATATTGATACCGGTCTCGCGCGCCGGCTGATCGACGCGCAATTCCCGTGCTGGCGGCACCTGCCAGTTAGTCCGGTCGCGCCCGAAGGCTCGCGCCTGCCTCGCGGCAGATGAAGCGACCTGGGTGCGCGGGCGTGGCTGGGCGCTGTGGAAGGCACTCATCACAGCCGCCGGCCACATAGACGTCGCCCCGGCCGAGATCGAAGAATCGTGGCGAGTGATCGATGCGGTGATCGGTCACGAACGTCAGGCGTGAGGCGAAACACTTGGCGCCGTCATCGGACGGCGCTGATGGATCAAAAAAGCCGCTGCCGCCGGCAGCCCTTCGCATGGCCCTCTATCGTCGGCTGAATGCACGAGAAATTGGCCAGGTTTGACTTGATGATCTGATGTTTTAATAAGTAGGTTATTCGATATTTGTTAGACGACGTAACGTTGTCGATTTGAAAACAATATAATATGATGGCAAAGTAGAGCTTATTATAAAATATACGTGAAATTATTACATAAAAATGACGATGTGCCATTTGTGCCAGTCCGAAAATCGGTCTGACACGGTTAGTGTTATTTGTGCAACACTGATTTAATCTGTGGCGTAAATCCGGCATATTCGTGGAATTGTCATTGAAGGCGGAAGGTTGGTGGGTATGTTCGCCGCGAAAAGGGGACGCGGTGCGAGCCCGTTTTCATTGTGGGGGTGAGGCGGGAAAACATATCCGCCAGCCACAATTCAGAAGCCATCTTATTAACTTGACTGGAGAGGTCAGAAAATGAACATCAAGAGCCTCCTTCTCGGCTCAGCCGCGGCACTGATCGCGGTGTCCGGCGCTCGCGCCGCGGACGCGGTCGTCGTCGCCGAACCGGAACCGGCCGAATACGTCAAGATCTGCGACGTCTATGGCGCCGGCTACTTCTACATCCCGGGCACCGAAACCTGCCTGCGCATCGGCGGCTATGTCCGTTATGACATCGGCGTCGGCGATGCCGGCTCGCTCGATGGTGTCAACCACGTTCCGGATCACCAGGACGCCGGCACGACACATTCGACGTACTATAAGAACACCCGCTTCACGCTGAAGACCTGGACCGGTCAGGAGACCGAACTCGGTACCCTGAAGACCTACACCGAGACTCGCTTCAACTACGGCAACAGCTCCGGGGACTACCTTGATCAGGGCGCCTCCAATGCGGACGATTGGCAGGGCCGTAACAAGTCGCTCTCACTGCGTTTCGCCTGGATTCAGCTCGGCGGTCTGCGCGTCGGCAAGGACGACACGGCCTTCGATACGTTCATCGGCTATGCCGGTAGCGTCATCCAGGACACGCTGGTGCCCTATGGCGGACAGGAGAGCAATGTCGTTCAATACTACTTCGACGCGGGCAACGGCTTCTCCGGGCTGGTCTCGCTCGAAGAAGGTGCTGGCAAAACCGGCACTATCGACAGCTACGTCCCCCATGTCGTCGGCGGCTTGAAGTACAAGGCCGACTGGGGCGCGATCACCGGCGTTGTCGCCTATGACAGCAATTATGAGGAAGTGGCCGGCAAGGTTCGTCTGGACGTCAACGTCACCAAGGAACTGTCGCTGTTCGTCATGGGCGGCTATGGCACCGATGACAACCTCACCGATCCGACCAACTTCATCAATGCCAAAGGCCGCGGCTTCTACAAGCAGTGGGGCGGCAACTGGGCAGTCTGGGGCGGCGGTACCTACAAGTTCAACGCCAAGACTTCGTTCAACGCCCAGGTCTCCTATGACGATTGGAAGAACCTCGGCATCGCCGCCAACATCGCCTATACCGTTGTGCCCGGCTTTGTGGTCACGGCGGAAGTCGATTACCTCAATGCAGGCAAATTCGACGACGTCGACTTCAACAACTGGACCAAGGCCAACAAGAAGAGCAGCGTCGGCGGCATTCTCCGCTTCCAGCGCTCGTTCTAAGGCATAGACCGACCTCACCAGCCGCCCGCAGCGTATTGCTGCGGGCGGTTTTTTGTTTGCCGGTAAGGTGCTGTTTTGCCAGGCACCTAGGCCTCATCTTGATTTCGCCACCCGATCGGTGAAAAGCTCCTGATATGGAATGGCGCGACGAGGGAATCATTCTCGGCACCCGCAAGCATGGCGAAACCAGCGCCATTCTCGAGGTGATGACACGTGCCCATGGCCGGCATCTTGGCCTCGTGCGCGGCGGCCGCTCCCGCAAGCAGCAGCCCGTTCTCCAGCCCGGCAATCGCGTCGATCTCTTGTGGCGTGCGCGCCTCGACGAGCATCTGGGTACCTTCCAGGCCGAAGCGATCGAAATGAATGCCGCCCGGCTGATGGACAGTGCCATCGCCGTCTACGGTCTTCAGACGATGGCGGCGCACCTGCGCCTGCTGCCCGAGCGTGATGCCCATGGCGGCCTCTACGAGGCGCTTTCGGTGATGATCGTCCACCTGGACGATGCCGACGCCGCCGGCGAGTTGGTGGCGCGTTTCGAGCTTCTGATCCTCGATGAACTCGGCTTTGGCCTCGATCTCAGTCAATGCGCCGCCACCGGCACCAAACAGGATCTTGCCTATGTCTCGCCGAAATCGGGACGCGCGGTGTCGCGTGAAGCCGGGGCGCCATGGCACGACAAGATGCTGGTATTGCCCGCATTTCTGGAGCGCGGCTCCGGCATGCGTGCGAATCAGGCGGCGATCGCGGACGCCTTCCGCTTGACCGGTTTCTTCTTCGCTCGCCATGTCTACGAGCCGCGCGGCATCGATCAGCCCGACGCGCGCGCCGGCTTTCTTGCAGCGCTGCGCAAACACCACGCAGCGCACAAGCCCATCGCCGGAGAGAACGCGGCCAGAGAAATCATCAGATGAGCGAAGTCGAACTCTATCCGGGCCGGGTCTCGCCGCTCGGCCTTGGCACCATTCCCCATGCCGACATCCTGAAATACACCGGCCTCGAATTGCTGCAGCGAATCATCGACGGCAAATATCCGGCACCGCCGATCTCCTTCCAGCTCAGCTTCGCGTTGACCGAAGTATCGGAAGGTCGCGCCGTATTTCGCGGCGTACCGAACGAACGCCACCTCAACCCGCTGGGTGGCGTTCATGGCGGCTGGGCGGCGACGCTGCTCGATTCGGCCTTGGCTTGCGCCGTGCAGACGTTGCTCGACAAGGGCGAGGGCTACACGACGGCGGAGTTCAAGGTGAACCTCACGCGGCCGATCACGCCCAGGACCGGCGAGGTCGTCTGCGAAGGCAAGGTGGTCCACAAGGGCCGCACGCTTGCCGTTTCGGAAGCAACGCTGAAGGACGCCGGCGGCAAACTGCTGGCTTTCGGCACCGAGACATGTTCGATATTTCCAGCCGCCAATCTGGCGGCACGTTGAGTTTTCAGCCGTCTGGCCGCCGTATTTGAGTGTCAGTGAGACGAAACGTCAGTGAAAACTGGCCTGGTTTGGGGGAACCGCCATGTTTGAAAGCCTGATCGGCCTTGTCGCCATCATCGCCTTGTTCGTCATCATTTCGCGCCAGCAGAGCCGCATCGGCCTGATCGAGCGCGAACTTGGCGCGCTGCGCAGTCTCGTGCTTTCGGGCGCGGTGCCGCCCGCGGCCAGGCCATCGGAAGCGGCCGAGGGCAAGGCCGACACGGCTCCGGCAGCCGTGCCCGCGGCCGATATCGCCCCGGCAGCAATCAAGCGAGCCCGCGCTGGTACAGGCCACGGAGGCGGAAATCCCGGCTACGGAGAGAGTGCCCGGTCCTTGGAGCACACCCGAGGCAACACCGAAGACGCCAGAGGCCGCACCGGCCGCGGCCGCCAAAGCCGCTGGCCAGTCCGACGTCGAAACCGCGCTCGGCACGCGTTGGGCGGTCTGGGTCGGCGGCATTGCGCTGGCTCTGGGCGGCTTGTTCCTGATCCGCTACACCATCGAGGCCGGCATTTTCGGCCCCGGCGTGCGGCTCACCATGGCGGCGGTGCTCGGGTTGGTTCTGGTCGCCGGCGGCGAGTTCATTCGCCGCACCGGCTTCAGGGTGCCGGTGCAAGGTGTTGCCGGCGCCTATATTCCGGCGATCCTGACCGCGGCCGGTGCCTTCATCCTGTTCGGCACCGTCTATGCCGCCCATGGCGTTTACGGCTTCATCGGTCCGGCGCTTGCCTTCACGCTGCTCGGTGCGATCGGCATTGCGACCATCGCCGCCGCTCTCGTCCACGGCCAGGCGCTGGCTGGCATCGGTCTCGTCGGCGCCATGGTGACGCCGCTGCTGATCGCTTCGCAGGCGCCCAATCCCTGGGCGTTGTTCGGCTATCTCGCCATCGTGCTCGCCGCCACCGGCGTCATCGCCCGCATGCGCGACTGGAAAGCGCTGATGGCGGCCGCCTTTTTCGGCACTGGCATCTGGACCATCCTCTACATGACCGACGCACCGGGCGCGAACCTCTCCGCGATCCTGTTCATCGACACTGTGACGCTGGCCGTGCTGGCTTTTGTCTGGCTGAGCAGTCGTGGCGGCGAGACCGGACCAGCAAGAATCTTTGACTGGCCGTCCATCGTGCCTGGACTGTTCGTCGCCTTCTCGGCGCTGGGCCTCTCGGTTGACCCGGTCTTCGCAGCTGCCGGTGACGCCTTGCCGGGCGCGGTGCTGCTTATGGCGATGGTAGCAGTGGCGCTCTACCGCCCGCTGGCGCTGCCACTGCTTTATGCCGCCGGACTGGCGACGGTGGTGATCTATCTCGGCATCATCCCGCCGACCTCTATCGGTTCCGATTTTTCGAGCGGCGCTTTGGGTGTTGATGGGGTGCCTTTGGTCACTGCTAACGCGCTGAGCTTGCGCCTCGGCATTGGCCTCGGCCTTGTCTTCATTGCCGCCGGTCTCTGGGCCGCGCGAACGTTCGCCGCCTCGGCGCAGATCCGAGCAGCCTCGTGGGCCGCATGGGGCGTCATCGTGCCTCTGGTCATCCTGCTGGCGCTCTGGCTCACCTTCGGCAATCTCGACCGTGACTTTGCATATGCCGCCGTCGCGGCCCTGCTGGTCGTGGGTTTCGCCGCCGGTGGCGAGTGGATCGCGCGGGCTGAGGAACCGCCGCTCAAGGGCGGCGTGGCAGTGTCGTTTGTTTTGGCCGGCGCGGCAGTCGCGGGTCTCCTGATGCTGCACATGGCTTTTGATTCCGGCTGGACCACCATCCTGCTCGGTGCAGCGGCAATCGTGTCGGCGCTCGCCACGCGCTGGCGCTCTTATCCTGTGCTCGGCTGGATTTCAGTCGCCGCCGTCATCGCGGTGCTTGGCCGCGTCGCCTTCGACCCGACGATCGTGGGGGCCGGGTTCCTGTCGACAACACCGGTCTTCAACTGGTTGCTGCCGGGCTATGGTGTGCCGGCGCTCGGCTTCGGCTTCGCGGCCTGGCAACTCGCCCGCACCACCGATGGCCGACCGCGCCTCGCCATGGAAGCCGCGGCGGCACTGTTTGCGCTGCTGACGCTCGCCATGCTGGTGCGCCACGCCATGCACGGCGGCGTCATCAACAGCGATGCGCCAACGCTCGCCGAGCAGGCGATCTACACGCTGATCGCCATCGGTGCCGGCGCCATCCTGATCGCCATCGACAGGCGCTCGCCAAGCTCGGTGCTGCGCTATGGTTCGATGGCGGTGGGCGTGGTCTCGGTCGCCTTCGTCGCCGTCCAGCATTTCCTGGTGCTCAATCCGTTGTTCACCGACGAATCGACCGGTCGGATTCCGGTCTTCAATCTTTTGTTCCTGGCCTATCTCCTGCCGGCCGCCGCCGCCGGCGGCCTGGCGCTCTATAGCAGGGGCAAGCGGCCGAAATGGTATTCGGCCATGCTGGCTCTGGTGGCGGCGCTGCTTGCCTTCGGCTATGCCACGCTCTCGGTGAGGCGTCTGTTCAAGGGCGAGTTCATCGGCTTGTGGAGCGGCCTTGGCCAGTTGGAGACCTACACCTATTCGGCACTCTGGCTGGTGATCGGCGTGGTGCTGCTCACGGCTGGCGTCTGGCTGAAATCGCAGGTGCTGCGCATTGCTTCGGCCGGGCTGATCGCGGTTGCCATCCTGAAAGTCTTCCTCTTCGACATGTCGGAACTGGAGGGTGTGCTCAGGGCGCTGTCCTTCATCGGTCTGGGCGCGGTGCTGATCGGCATTGGTCTGTTTTACCAGCGGCTCTTGACGCGGGCGGCGAAGGAAAAGGGATAGTCGCCTGCGAATCATTGGTTTTCTTTGTCGGGTCGGGAATAAACCGGCACCCGCCGGCGTTATCTCTTTGCTTGGGTGACCGGAGCGGTGGACCGCTTCGCGCTGGCCGCTTGCGCCGTGCCGGGAAGGCGCGTTCAATCGAGATCAACAAGGGCGACCTCAGAACCAGCGGTCATGAACGAAAAGAAGGCAGCAATCCTTGGCGAGATACCGCGCCTGCGCCGCTACGCACGCTCGCTTTTGCGCGACCGCGATGCTGCCGACGATCTCGTTCAGGACTGCCTCGAGCGTGCGCTGTTGCGGCTCGACAACTGGCAGATAGGAGAAAGCCCTCGGAGGTGGCTGTTTACGATCATGCATCATTTGTTCATCGACCAGATGCGCAAGGTGAACCGCCGCGGCGAAGCGGCGATGCTGCCGCTGGAGGCGGGCGAGGCGGTTGCCCAGCCGCCCGAACAGCTGGAGGGCATCGCTTCGCGCGAGATCATCGACGCATTGCAGGCGATCAGCCCCGATCGCCGCGCAGCGCTGGTCATGGTTGCCATCGAGGGCTTTTCCTATGCCGAGGCCGCCAACATTCTGGGTGTGCCTGCGGGCACGCTGATGTCGCGAATCGCGCGAGGACGTGAGGAACTGCGTGGGTTGCTGGACGACACAGCGCGCCGCCGTGCCATAAGGATCGTCGAGAAATGATCCGCCGAGATTTTTCCGAACGGGACATCCACATGGCGCTGGACGGCGAACTGCCGGCAGATGAAGGTGCCGCCTACGATGCCTGGCTCGACTCCAATCCCGAGATGAAGGCCAGGAGCGCCCGCTTCACGGCCGACCGGGAGGCATTGCGCTCAGCCTTTGCCGGCGTGCTGGATGAGCCGGTTCCTGCGCGTTTGCGCAAGGTGGTGCTCGGCGAAGCGCCTGTTAAGGTTGCGGTGCCACGCTCGCGCTGGTGGCTTGCCGCCGCCGCGGCCGTGCTTTTGGCTACGGGCGGATTTGGCGGCTACTTTGCCGGCATCGACGGCCTCGGGCAGGAGGATCAGGCGAAGGATCAACTCGCTGAACAGGCGATCGCCGCCCATGTCATCTATGCCGCCGAGAAGCGGCATGCGGTGGAAGTGCCGGCCAGCGACAAGGATCATCTGCAGACCTGGCTGTCCAACCAGATCGGCTTGAAGCTGGTGGCGCCGGACTTGAGTGCGAACGGCTTCCAGCTGGTCGGTGGCCGGTTGCTGCCGGCCGGTGAAAGCAAGGCGGCAATGCTGCTCTACGAAGATGACAAGGGCGAGCGCATATCCCTCTTCGTGACGGCGGAATCGACCGAGAATGCCAAGGGCACCTACGCTTCGGCGCAGGACGGTCCGCAGGCCGTCTACTGGCTGGACAAGGGCTATGGCTGTGCCGTCGTCGGTTCGCTGCCGCGCGAGCAATTGGCGGTCGTGGCCAAGAGTGCATATGGCCAGCTTCTGGCCGGTCTCGCCAGCTGAGCCGGTTGCGATCTTGCGCGGCCGGCTGGCTTGAAAACAGCGATTCCGTTCAAAGCTTGCCAGCTTCCCTGCCGAGGCGGAAACTGTCACAATTCGGCCCTAATCAAGGAGCGATAGCGCTTGATGAATACCGGCGCTTCGGCCGGTGTTCGCGACGCTTTTGACCGGGGCCGTTTCCGCAACGCAATCGAGGTTTTCTCAAGCCGCATGCCTGCCGAGATCCGCAAGGCCCGTGCGTCCGACGTCGATGACCTCGCCGCCATCGAGAAAGCTGTGTTCTCGAGCGACCGCATTTCCCGTCGTTCCTTCCGACTGTTCATCGAGCGCGAGACCGCCGAGACGCTGGTCGCCGAAATCGATGGCCGCGTCGGCGGTTATGCAATCGTGCTGTTTCGCAAGGGCAGTGGGGTGGCACGGCTCTATTCCATAGCCGTCGGCCCGTTTTTCGGCGGACTCGGCATGGGACGCCAATTACTGTCCGCGGCCGAAGAGGCGGCCTTCGAACACGACCGCATGATGCTGCGTCTCGAAGTGCGTGAGGACAATGGCCGTGCCATCGGTATCTACGAGCAGGCCGGCTACCGCAAGATCGGCCGCGAGCCGGGGTACTACGAGGACGGCGCGACGGCGCTGCGTTACGAAAAAACCTTGCGCGGCGACCTACCGGTCGCCACCAGGGTGCCATTCTATCAGCAGACCTGCGAGTTCACCTGCGGTCCGTGCTGCCTGATGATGGCCATGGCCAATTTCGATGGCGGCTTCGTGCCCGATCCGGTGATGGAAATCCGACTCTGGCGCGAGGCGACGACCGTCTTCATGATGTCTGGGCCGGGAGGTTGCGAGCCATTCGGTCTGGCCGTTTCGGGATACGAAAGCGGGCTTGCGGCGGAGATCTACGTTTCCTTCTACGGCGCATTGTTCCTGCAATCGGTGCGTAGCGAGGACAAGCGCCGGATCATGGAATTGGCACAGGTCGACTTTCGCCGCCGCGCGGAACTTTACGGCATCCCGGTGAACTACCGTTCGTTCACCATCGACGATATCAGGGCGGCTCTCGCCGCGGGCAAACTGGTGCTGGTGCTGATCAGCGGCTTCCTGATGTTTGGCAAGAAGGTGCCGCACTGGGTGCTGGCCATCGGCGATGATGGCGATCATATTCTGATCCACGATCCGTGGGTCGAGGATGAAAGGCAGGAAACCATCCTTGATGCCGCCAACATTCCCGTGCCTTACGGCATCTTCATGAACATGGCGCAGTTCGGCCGCGACGGACTGCGTGCCGCCATCACTTTGGGAAAGAGATAATGACCTGGGTCATTCTTACCGGCAGGCAGAGCGATCTCGACCAGGTGGCGACACCGCACAAGATCATCACCAATCGTGACTATCTCGCGCATCCCTCGCTGTTTCGCGGCCAGCGGCCGAAGGTCATCAACCTGTCGAACAATTACGGCTACCAGAGCCGCGGCTATTATGCGTCGCTGCTGGCAGGTTCGCGCGGCCACAAGGTCATCCCGACCGTCGAGACGATGATCGACCTGTCGGAACGCAAGCTCTACGAGCATGCGTTGCCGGAACTGGAACTGGCGCTCAACAAATGCCGCAAGGATCTCGGCGGCGTATTCCCGGCGAAGGTCTGCATCTTCTTCGGCATCGGCCCATCCAAGGTCTGGGACCGTTTCGCAAAGCTGTTGTTCGACTGGTTCCGCGCGCCGGCGCTCGAGGTCCACCTCAAGGACAGCGCCGAATGGGCTTCGATCCGCAAGATCGGCCTCCACCCGCTGGCGCGCATGACCGAGGACGAGGAAAAAAGCTTCATCCAGTGCCTGGAGACTTACACCAATCGCGAGTGGCGCGACACCAAGGGCCGCACCCCGGCGCGCTACACCTTCGCCACGCTGGTCGATCCGCATGAGGAATTGCCGCCGTCGGAGATATCGTCGCTGCGCTACTGGGCAAAGATCGCCGAGAAGATGGGGGTCGAAATCGAGCCCATCACCAGGAAAGATCTCGCCAAGCTCGCAAATTACGATGCGCTGTTCATCCGCGAGACCACCTCGATTTCCAATCACACCTATCGTTTCGCCCGCCGCGCCCAGCAGGAAGGCATGCCTGTCATCGACGACCCGCTGTCGATGATCCGCTGCACCAACAAGGTCTATCTCAACGAACTGATGGCCTACAACAAGGTGCCGGTGCCGCCGACGGTGATGATCGCCGGCCCCTCTGATCTCGAACTCGCGGCGCAGACGCTGGGTTTTCCCCTGGTGTTGAAGATCCCGGATTCGTCATTCTCGCGTGGTGTCAAGAAATGCGCCAATTTCGAGGAGCTGAAGACGCTTGCCACCGAATGGCTAGAGGATTCCGATCTTCTGATCGCGCAGAAATTCATCCCGACCGAATATGACTGGCGTGTCGGCGTGCTCGGTGGCCAGCCGCTGTTTGCCGTGCACTATCTGATGGCCAAGAAGCACTGGCAGATCGTCAACCACAAGGCCAATGGCAAGCCCGACCAGGGCGGCATCAAGACCTTCACGCTGAAGGAGACACCGCCTCATGTCGTCGAAACGGCGGTGAAGGCGGCGCGCTGTATCGGCGACGGCCTCTATGGCGTCGACCTCAAGGAGACGAAGGACGGTGTCTTCGTCATCGAGGTCAACGACAATCCCAATCTCGACCACGGCTGGGAGGATTCCGGCGAGAAGGACGAGGTCTGGGTGCGGTTGACGCAGTGGTTCCTGGAGCGACTCGACAGGCCGGGACGGTAATTCAACCGAGGCAAAAGATGCTGTTCATCGTCATCGAGGATTTCACCGGCTGCGACCGCAAGGAAATCTATCGCCGGTTCCGCGACCGTGGCCGCCTGAAGCCGGAGGAGCTTGTCGTGCACCATAGCTGGATCGCGGCCGATATGAGCCGCTGTTTCCTGCTGGTGGAGGCCGATGACGTCACGCTGCTGCAGCGCTGGGTCATCGAATGGTCCGACCTGGTCGAATTCGAGATCGTGCCCGTGGCGCCCAACAAGGACATGGTGGCGGCCTTGAGCGGGCACCTCTGATCATCGCCCCTCCCGTTCAGCGCAGCGCCCGCGAGCCGACGGCGCGCTGGCATTCGTCGATCAGCCAATCGCGGAACGCGGCCACGACATCGCGCCTTGCGCTCCGCTCCGGGATGGTCAGGCAATAGGGCTGGCGCAATGCTATCGCGCTCGCGGCGGGCCGGACCAGCCGGCCATCCTCCACCGCCTCGGCACAGTAGATCCCTTGCGCCAGTGCCACGCCCAGCCCCGAAATGGCGAGGTCGAGGGCCGCGCGCGACGAATTGGCCGACAGGCCGCGCCGCACCGCTCGACCAGGTTGGGCACCCGTCGCCTCGAACCAGTTGCGCCAGGACGGAAACGATGCGCCGGTCGGTCCCCAATCCGTGTGGATGAGCGGCGGCCCGGCGAGCGGCTCGCCGCCCGCGTTGGCCATGCCGGCAAGCTTTGGCGCGCATACGGGGTAGACCGCATCCCTGGCAATGTCCTCGGTCGGATGCTCGCGATAGTGCGGGCCGTAGGAGAGCCTGATGTCGATCAGCTCGCGGTCGAACGGCACCGGGTCGTCATCGCCCCGCAGCGATATGTCGGCGGCGCCTTGGCTTGCGACGAAGCCAGCCAGACGCTGCGAAAGCCAGCCCATGGCCATGGATGGCGGCACCGAGACCACCAGGCGCGGGCGGAATGCATCGCCGTCCAGTTCGCGCGAGACGCTGCCGATCTCCTGGAAGGCCACTGTCAGCCGCGGCAGCATTTCCGCACCGGCCTCGGTGAGGACAACGCGCCGGTTGACCCGCTGAAACAGCTTGCGGCCCATCTGCTCCTCCAAGGTGCGGATAAGCTGGCTGACGGCGGCGGCCGAGACCGAAAGCTCTTCCGCCGCCGCGGCAAAGCTGCCGGTACGTGCCGCAGCCTCGAAAGCTTGAAGCCCTTTCAGGGATGGAGATGTGACCATGGCCGCCCGATAGATAAGCTTGCCTTATCCAAATCGCAGGAATCGTCGTTTTTGGAAAGCTTTTTCGCCAACTAGAATGGTCGTCGTCAATCTCCAGCCTGGATCGAAGCCTAGTGGACCATCGCGACATCATCGCGTCACTGACACCGGAAGAGCGCAATCGGCTGACGGCCAAATCCGATGTCGCGGGCCTGTTCCAGCTCGGCGCTCATTTGGGTGCGATTGTCATCATTGGATCGTTGATCGCGGCGAGGGCGCCGTTCTGGCCATTGCTGATGCTGCCCCAAGGCATCCTGATCGTGTTCCTGTTCACGCTGTTGCACGAGACGGTTCACCGCACGGCTTTTGAAACACAGCGGCTGAACGATGGCGTGGCGCGGCTATGCAGCCTGGCGATCGCGCTGCCGGCCGACTGGTTCCGCTACTTCCATTTCGCTCACCACCGATATACGCAAGATCCGGAAAACGATCCCGAGCTCGCCTTCCCGAAACCGGAGACCTTGTGGCAATACATTGTCCACGTCTCGGGCCTGCCGGTGTGGTGGGGGCATTTCAAGACGCTGTACACCAATGCGCGTGGAAGCTGCCGCGACGGTTATGTGCCGCCAAAGGGCCTGCCCAAGGTGCGTGCCGAGGCACGTGCGATGATCGGGTTCTATATCGTGGTCCTCGCGCTTGCCGTCTGGTTCAAGGCGACGGTGCTGCTCTATGTCTGGATCATTCCCGCTCTGCTCGGGCAGCCGTTCCTGCGCCTCTATCTGCTGGCCGAGCACGGCCGCTGTCCATTCGTCGCCAACATGCTGGAAAACACCAGGACGACGCTGACCAACTGGGCGGTGCGCAGGCTGGCCTGGAACATGCCGTTCCATGCCGAGCATCATGCCTATCCCGGCGTGCCGTTTCACCAATTGCCGCGGTTTCACGCGCTGATCGAGCGGCATCTGAACGTGGTCGAGCCCGGCTACGTCAGCTTCCACGAGAAATACCTGGAAACACTGAGCTGAGCTTGTCCCGATGCCGTCAGCCGGTCTGGCTGCGCCGCGCGCGTGATTGCAACAGACGCTGGATGTCGGCCGCCTTCGACGGCACGCCGATCAGATAGCCTTGCGCCTCGACACAACCATGGGCGCGCAGCATGTCGAGTTGCCTCCCGGTTTCGACGCCCTCGGCCGTGACGACGATGCCAAGCTCGGTGCCGAGACCGATGATGGTGCGAACGATCGCCGCCGTGTCGCGATTGCCCATGTCGTGAATGAATGATCGGTCGATCTTGATCTTGTCGACCGGAAAACGCCTGAGGTAGCCCAGCGAGGAGTAGCCGGTGCCGAAATCGTCCAGCGCGATGCGGATGCCGAGCTCACGCAGCTGGCGCAGCGTTTTCAGCACGGCTTTGCTCTCGTCCATCAGCACGGTTTCGGTGATTTCCAGTTCGAGCTGTCCGGCCGGCACGCCGGAAAAGGCCAGAGCCGAGATAACGATGCGGGCAAACCCTCTGCTTTTGAGCTGCACCGCCGAGACATTGACCGCAATGCGCAAACCCGGCGGCCAGCTAGCCGCCACCGCGCAGGCTTTCCTCAGCGCCCACTCGCCAAGCGGCACGATCAGTCCGGTCTCTTCGGCGACCGGGATGAATTGATCCGGCTCCACCCCGCCGCGCGCTGGTGAATGCCAGCGCATCAAGGCCTCCGCGCCGATGATCTCGCCCGAGGCGATGTTCATGATGGGCTGGAAATCGAGATCGAATTCCTGGCGTGGCAGCGCCGCCTCCAGGTCGACTTCAAGCGCCCGGCGGGCCTGCACCAGGGCGTCCATTCCAGGTTCGAAGAAGCGATAGAGGTTTCGCCCATCGTTCTTTGCCCGATAGAGCGCCGTATCGGCGTTCTTCAGCAGCGTGTCGGCGTCGCGGCCATCGGCGGGGAAAACGGCGATGCCCAGGCTGACGCCGACATGCATGTCCCGGCCCTTGTCGCGAAACGGTTTTGCGATTGCCTCGACGATGCGTTTCGCCAGTTTCTCGGCATCGGCAATGCCCACCGAGTTGGATTGGATGACGACGAACTCATCACCGCCGAAGCGGGCGACCATATCTGCATCATTGCGCAGGCAACGCTGCAGTCTTTCGGCCACACTCTTCAACAGCCAGTCACCGGCGGGGTGTCCCCAGGTGTCGTTGACCGCCTTGAAACGGTCGAGGTCGAGCGAGAAGATCGCGAGCGGCGTAGCGGCCACATCCTCCAGCGCAAGGTCGAGCCGCTCGCGGAACATCGATCGGTTGGGCAGTCCGGTCAGCATGTCGTGATGCGCAAGATGGGTCATGCGCTCTTCGGCCAGACGGCGTTCCGTGACGTCGTCGAACGTCGCCACCCAACCGCCGCCACTCATCGGCTGGCGCATCACCAGAAACGTCCTGCCGTCGGCAAGATGGCGATACGTCGAATGCATTTTTCCCGCCCGCCGGCAGGCTTCGGTCTTGGCGACTTCGCTGTCGACGTCGATCTTCGTGTAGATGCCGAGTTCCAGCAGTCGCTCGAGCGCGTCGCGATGCGTCGTTCCAAGCGGGAAGTCGGCCGCCGTGACGTTGTACAATTCCAGAAAGCGCCCGTTGCGCACGATCATCTTGCCGTCGGCGTCGTACATCAGCAGGCCTTGCGACATGTTGGCGAGCGCTGCGTCGAAGCGGCGATGCTGCTCCTTGAGGTCCTGCTCGGCGCGCCGCTGTTCGGTGATATCCTCGTAGATCGAGACCCAGCCGCCCGAAGCCAGCGGCCGGTGCGAGATAAGGATGATACGGCCGTCCGACAGGATTTCTTCGTAGGTCGAAGGCTTCGCCTGGTCGATATAGGGCTTGCGGATCGCATAGAGTTCGTCGGCGCTTTGCGAGGCGACGCCGAGCTCGACGCTGTGCCGCAGGATGTCGATGAAGCGGATGCCTGGCAGCACCACCTTGGCGTCGAGGTGGAAGATGTCGATGTAGTTGCTGTTGCAGATGATCATGCGTTCATCGGCGTCGAACATGCACAGGCCATGCGACATGTTTTCGACAGCGGCTGAAAAGCGTTCGTTCTGCTCGCGCAGCTCATCTTGCATGCGGCGCGACCCCTCCATGTCTCCGGCCACCCGTTCCGGGACGATCGAACCATCCTTTACGACGGGCATGAGGCGCCCCTGCGGTGCTTGATCGAACACCACACTGTTGACGCTTTCGGTTAATTTAGCGTTTTCTGGCCTAGCGCGGATGTCGCAACGTGATGTCTTGATGTCTCGATCGCCGAAAACCGCTTCAGGAACGCGGTCTGTGCCCAGGTTACCGAGCGTGGCGCGAAGTCGAAGCGCTCAGCGGAAAAACCGCGCGGGCGGCCGAAGAATTCGGTCGCCTCGGCGGTCGAAAACCCGGCGAGCAGCGTTGCCTCGAAATAGGCGGCGATCTGGTCGGCGCGTTTGATCTCCTTGCGCAGTAAGGCGGCCGGTTCGGGAGGCAGCGAGAAACGCAGATGGATGGCGCGTTGCAGGCGCAATTCGCAGTCCTTGTAGCTGCCGCCCATCACCGATTTGAATGGCGAGATCATGTCGCCGATGACATATTCGGGCGCATCGTGCAGCAGCGCCGCCAATTGGTCGTCGGCCGAAGCCTGCGGCACCAGCTCGTTGAACAGCGCCTCGACCAGCAGTGAATGCTGGGCCACCGAAAAAGCGTGCTCACCGCTGGTCTGGCCGTTCCAGCGCGCGACGCGGGCGAGCCCATGTGCGATGTCCGAAATCTCGATGTCGAGCGGCGAGGGATCGAGCAGGTCGAGCCGGCGGCCGGACAGCATGCGCTGCCAGGCGCGTGGCGGCGCACCGGCGCGGTCCGCCGCCATCAGGCTTCCTCCGCGCCGGCGGTTTCCTGCGGGAAACTGAATTTGGCCCAGGCGGGGATGGTGAGCGTTACCGGCACATCGCCCGCCAGGATCGGTTGGCCGACGTCCAACGCCGTCTTGACCCTGTCGATGCGGGCAATGGCAAGCCCTGATGTGCCGGCACTCGAGCCGAGCGTGCCGACCGACCGCCCCTCGACAGTCAGTTCGGTGCCGACGGCGGGCAGGGGAAGCCTGGCCTCGACAATCAGCACGCGCCGCCGGGCCGTGCCCCGATGGTGCATGCGCGACACGACCTCCTGGCCGACATAGCAGCCCTTCTTGAAGCCGACACCGCCCATCTCGTCGAGCAGCACGTCATGCGGAAACGCATCGCCGAGTGCATAATCGGTACCGCTCTCGGCAATGCCGCGGGCGATGCGGAAGGCCTGCCACGCGGCGATGTCGCCGGTATCCCCGGTACCGGCATAGACGCGTGTGACGCCTTCGTCGCCAAAGCGCCTGTCGGCGACCGCGGTTGAATCACTTTCTGAAGCGATTGATTCCTTTCCCCACGCGACAGTGACGAGCGTTTGTTCCGACTTGGCAATCTCGACCTTGGCGCGAAGTTTGTAGAGCATCAGCCGGCGAATGAAATCATCTAAAACGTCGGCACGGCATTCGATGCTGAAGGCGTTTTCTCCTGCCCGTGAGATCAGGAAGTCGAACAGGATCTTGCCTTGCGGCGTCAACAGCGCGCCCGGCTTTGCCTCACCATTGCCAAGCGTATCGAGATCGGTGGTGAGGATGTTTTGCAGAAAGTGTTCGGCATCCGGGCCGGAGACGGAGATGAGCGCGCGGTCTTTCAGTGGGGCAAAGGACATGGGGCGGATAAAAGCCTGATCTTGCAATACGGTTGGCCATTACGTAAGCCGCTGACACTCCCCCCGCAAGAGAGCATCACCATGACCTACGACCTCATCCTGACAGGCGGCACAGTGGTCAATCATGACGGCGAGGGGCTGCGCGATATCGGCGTGAAGGGCGGGCGCATCGCCTTGATCGGCGATCTACGCCAGGCCTCGGCTGGCGAGACGATCGACTGCCGGGGCCTGCATATCCTGCCCGGTGTCGTCGACAGCCAGGTGCATTTCCGCGAGCCGGGACTGGAGCACAAGGAAGATCTGGAAACGGGATCGCGGGCTGCCGTGCTCGGCGGTGTCACCGCCGTCTTCGAGATGCCCAACACCAACCCGCTAACCACCAGCGAGGCAGCGCTTGCCGACAAGGTCCGGCGCGGCAGCGGCCGCATGCATTGCGATTTCGCTTTCTGGGTTGGCGGCACCCGCGACAACGCCAGGGACGTCGGCGACCTCGAGCGCTTACCGGGGGCTGCGGGAATAAAGGTCTTCATGGGATCGTCCACCGGCGACCTGCTGGTCGAGGACGATGAAGGTGTCGCCTCGATCCTGCGAAACACGCGCCGCCGCGCCGCTTTTCATTCGGAGGACGAGTTCCGGCTGCGCGAGCGCCTGGGCGAGCGCATCGAGGGCGACCCGTCATCGCATCCGATCTGGCGTGACGAGATCGCCGCCTTGCGCTGCACCGAACGGCTGGTCCGCATCGCGCGCGACGTTCGCGCCCGCATCCATGTCCTGCACATCTCGACCGCCGAGGAGATCCTGTTCCTCGAGCATCATAAGGACGTCGCGACTTGCGAGGCTACGCCGCACCATCTGACGCTGAGCGCCGACGACTATGCGCGGCTCGGTACGCTGATCCAGATGAACCCGCCGGTGCGGGACAAGCGCCATCGCGACGGCGTCTGGCACGGCATTGCGCAGGGCGTTGTCGACGTGCTCGGCTCCGACCACGCACCGCACACATTGGCCGAGAAGGCAAAGTCCTATCCGGCTTCGCCCTCGGGCATGACCGGCGTGCAGACGCTGGTGCCGATCATGCTCGACCACGTCAATGCCGGCCGGCTGACCCTGCAGCGTTTCGTCGATCTCTCCAGCCATGGCCCGCAGCGCATCTTCGGCATGGCGAGGAAAGGCCGCATCGCCGCCGGGTATGATGCCGACTTCACCATTGTCGACATGAAGCGGCGCGAAACCATCACCAACGCGCAGGCCGGCTCGAAAGCCGGCTGGACCCCTTATGACGGCAAGCAGGTGACCGGGTGGCCGATCGGCGCCGTCATTCGCGGCACGCGCGTCATGTGGGAGGGCGAGATCGCCACACCCGGCCAGGGCAGGGCGGTGGAGTTTTCCGAGGCGTTACCCGGTTAGACGGCCATTGCCGACGCGTCACGTCTTTGATTTTTAAGCGCTCTGCACTATGTTCAGAGCACCATGAAGGCACAACTCGAGCCTATGATTGACCCCGCCGAGTTTCCAGAGCTGCAAGCGCTCTTGTGGAATCGCGATGTCGCACGACTGATCCCGGCCAACGAAGCATTTGCGTTGTACGAGCGCAATTGGCGCTTTGTCGATCAAACACGGCTTACGGCGCGCGAAAAGCTGCTTATCCAGAATCTTGCCAGCGAATTCGGTCACGGCATCCTTCTGACCACCGGCTAAATCTCTTCCTATCTTCGTGTCGCATCTGCAACATCAACCGGACACAGTGCGAGCGAAAGTCATGAAGAAATTCAGGAAGCCCGAGCACATGATTATCTCGGAAGCCCTCGCGCTTATGGACCGTGACTTCCTGACGGCAACCCAATGCTGGTTCGGTGGCGGGACGGCGATTGTGTTGAAATTGGGCGAGTATCGGCGGTCGTTGGATGTCGATTTTCTGTGCGCGGATGCCGACGGCTATCGCCAATTGCGAACGTCGGCGGTCGAACGTGGGGTAAGGGCATTCTTTCCTGAACCAGTCGAAGCTGTTCGAGATTTTCGGATTGATCAGTATGGCCTGAGGACCGTGGTGCGGTTGAGGGGGCAATTGATCAAGTTTGAGATCGTTCGTGAAGCCCGCATCCCATTGCAAGGTCGTTTCGATGACGATCTAAACGTACCTTCTTTGATCCCCTCGGACATGTTCGCCGAGAAGTTATTGGCGAATGCCGACCGATGCCAAGACCGCGCTGTCGGCTATCGCGATGCTATTGACCTTGGAATGTTGGTCAGCGCCTATCGGGAGATCCCGAGCGACGCCGTAGCGAAGGCCCAGGCTGCATATGGACAGGATGTCCGGCACAAGGTTGTGTGGGTGGTCAACAAGCTTCGGGATACGGTAGAGCTGAGTTACGCAGCCGAGATTCTGCAGATGGAGGCTGATAAGGCTAGCGGGGCCATTTCGGTTCTTCGGAACGAAAGCATTCGCATTTGGCCGGATGCAGACATCATTGCAGAACCCGCCAGCGCGCTCAAATAGCAACATTGTCCACGATGCTGCTCGCATCCTGCCGCAAGCAAGCAGGCGGCAGCTTCAATCGCCGGCGACGAAGAAGGTCCATTGCCCGGCAGGCGTGATGCCGACGCGGTAGAAGATGTAGGCCCCGAACTGCTTCATGTCGTCGAGATCGCCGGCGGTGACGATCTTGAACAGCTCGACCCGCTGCTTGGCGTCGAGCTTGTCGAGCGGCAGCGCGAAGAAATACGGCCAGACATAGAGTTCCTGCGGCGTGCCCGCATCGACATGGACGTAGCCGGCGCTGAGCACCTCTTCCAGAATGGCCAGGATCTCCTGGCCGTCAGGGTCGCCCGAAAGCCCCTTGAGGAAGGCGATGGCGTCGCCATCGATGTCGGCCAACGACAACTGGGTCATACTGTCGCCCTTGCCGATCAAGGGCCTGAGCTTCTCGATGTCGCCGCTCTTGCAGCCTTCGATGATCAGGTCGTGCATGCGCCGCACGGGCTCGGGCAGCTTGCCGAGGTCGTAGACGACTTCCGGCAGGGGCGCCTCGGGATCGACGCGCGGCCTGTTGCTGCCGCCATCCGATGGGCTGTCCGGCTCCGCGGCGTCCGGGGCGGCCGGCTGGCTGCTCGAAGGCGCCGTTCCCACCGGGGCAGGCATGGGAACCGTGCTTCCGGGCGTCGAACTGTCGCCATCCGTTGCCGGTGTAACCGGGGAGGGGAGTTCTTCGTTTTTGATCTCGCTCAGCGCATGGGCAGGGCTGCTGGCCAGGCACGTCACCAAGGCAATCGCACCACAGCAAGCGGCGAGGCGGATGTAGAGGACGAGGCCCTTCGACCTGCCCGACATCGGAAAATTCACTGCCCGTATCTCCCTGCTCCGGGCATGGTGCCCGGTCGGCATCCAATCGTCAAAGAACCTGATATTGGTTCAGTGCCGCAGCCGATCGGGTTCGAAGGCGCCACCAATCACCTTTTCACGCATACGGTCCAGCAGGGCAAGGGCCGAGGTCTCGCCATTGGCGCGCAGCATTTCGCCGAATGCCGTTTCGAGCGCCGCCTCGGCAATGATCTCGGGCTCGATGCCGGCCGAAAGGCCTTCCGCCCAGGCTTCGCTGTGGCTCTCAACCGCCGTCAGGCGCTTCTCTTCCCTGACCAGCGCGTCGATATCGTTGGCAGCATGTTCCATAAGCGATGTCCACCCTTTCAAGCGGCAACCCATCAGTGTGGATCAGGCTTGATCTGTTCCATTCATAGGCAACTTCAAGTAAGTATCTGTAAATACGACATTTTTTTGATCGTCTTTTACAGGGGCCAACTGTGTTCGGCGAAGCTGCTTTTCAACCCGGATCAAACTTAGCCGATTAGGCCGGCCTGCGGGGCGAAAACCTTCAGTTTGAGTTAATTCTGCATTCGCGTGGTAACGTTTGATTAATGCTGTTGCAGAAGTGCAACATCAGGATTGCACCAAGATATAGACAGGCACAAGCCGGATATATGGATGATCCCCTGGCTACTGGCCTATATCTCTTGATGGATGCTCAGTTGCCATAGCGCGAAGCGATGTCGCGCGACAGCGTCTCACCTTCCTTCATATAACGGCTGATGGCTTCGGTGGCCGAAGCGGTACACCGGCTGTAGGTGCCGCCGAAGGAGCGGTAGCCGCGATTGAAGCTGGCGATGAAGCGGGCGCGGCGTTCTGGATCGGGATTTTCCGAATCGAGCAGTTTTTCCATCTCGCCCCGCCACCGGTCGCCCTTCTCCCCGCACAAATTGCGCAGGAAATGCAGCGATCCCAGAACCTCCGCCAACCGCATCAGCCCCGGCTCGAACGGCGACTCGGCACTGAACGCGGGCCGTACCGGGACGGCCGCGCTGACGGCAAGGCAAATGGCGAGGAGTATCGACGGACGGTTCATAAGCCCAAAGCCGTTTTGGCCTGCCGAACGGCCCAAGTCGTGGCTGGCGAGACAACATGAGCCTTGTGGCGAAACAATTTGTCGCCTGCAAGGCGATTTTTGAGTGCGGCGTCAGCGTGTTTGAATGTGACCGAGGAGTTCCTCGGCGACCGCCAACACCGAGCCGGCAAGCGGCAACAGGGTCATCTCTTTGAGTGTATAGAAGGCCGCTGTCTCGGCGTCGTCGCTGGCCACGGCCTCGCCACCGGCATAGGCGGCGCCGAAGACCGTGAGGAGATAATCGACCGGGTGGCTGTCGTCCCTGCCGTCGATGTGGATTTCCCGGAGCGGGCGAAAGCCGGTGGCGCGCAAGCCGGTCTCTTCCATCAGTTCACGCTGTGCCGCGTCCTCCAGTGTCTCGTCGCCTTCGACCTTGCCGCCGGGAAAGGCGTAGAGCCCTTGCGAAGGCGGCTTTGCCCGTTTCACGAGGAGCACGCTGTCCCCCCGCACGACGGCGACCGAGACGGCGGGGAGTGTCTTGCGCGCTTCGTTCATGATCAGGCTCATTCGAGGACCGGTCTGTTGTGGATCGCCCGGTAGAAGGAAGCATTACCGGTTGCGCGCCCCCCATTCCATAGCCACTTTCGAAGCCGAACCATTCGAAAGGCTCCATCATGTGCGGACGCTTTGCCTTGACCGCCACGCCGGGCCAGACCGCTGCCTTTCTGGGCCTTGCCGAGTTGGAGGAATTTCCGGCGCGTTACAATATCGCGCCGACGCAGCCTGTGTTGATGGCGATCGCCGGCGCCCCCCGCGCGCCCCGCTCCAACCTGCCGGACCGGCAGCCGATGCTGGTGCGCTGGGGCCTACTTCCCGCCTGGGTCAAGGACACCAGGGAGTTTCCACTGCTGTTCAACGCGCGCTCCGAAGGTGCGATCGAAAAGGCCTCGTTCAAGGCCGCCATGCGCCACCGCCGCGCGCTGGTGCCGGCATCCGGCTTTTACGAGTGGCGGCAGACCGGAGGCAAGAAGGGGCAGCCCTATTGGATCCGCCCCAGGCATGGCGGGCTGGTCGCCTTTGCCGGCCTGATCGAAACCTATGCCGAGCCGGGCGGATCGGAGATGGATACCGGCGCCATCCTGACCGTCAACGCCAACGCCGATATCGCCCATATCCATGACCGGATGCCGGTGGTGATCGATATCTCCGACTTTGCCCGCTGGCTGGATTGCCGCACGCGCGAACCGCGCGATGTCGCCGACCTACTGCGGCCGGCACAGCGCGATTTCTTCGAGGCGATTCCTGTCTCCGACCTCGTCAACAAGGTCGCCAACACCGGACCCGAAATTCAGGAGAGGGGCGAGATCGGGCCGGAACCCGAGAAAGTCAGGCGCCAGAAGCCCAGCGCGGACAATAGTCAACTGACGCTGTTCTAGCGAAGCCCGTGGTCTTCATGTCCAGGGCGCCTGTTCGCGCCCTCAGTGCCGGCGATTGCGTCGGCTGGAGCGCCGCTTCAGGCGGCGCGGGGCGATACGATCTTCTGCGCCGGCTTCTTCTTCTTCGCTGTGTGAAGAAGGGCGGCGACAATGGCTGCCGGTCCGATGGCACGATAGTGGTTGGCCAGCGCCGGATGCTTGGCGCGGTTGGCTTCCTGCTTGCTTCGAGGCATGTTTCTCTTCCCAGGTAACGTTTTCGTGTATGCGATCTGGTTGCTGAATCAGACCAAATCGTGACGCTTGGTGATCTAGCCGGCGAATGTTTCATGACTGTGCCGACATGTTTAATAAAATGTTTCATTGGCTGATTCCGTGTGATCGGGCGATACGTTTGCCGGCACTCGCGATGTTTTTCCCGGGATCAGCGACTTGACGGCAACACTGGTCAAGGCGATAAAGCCGCGCATGAAAACGTCTTTCGCCATTTGTGGCATTTGCATTATTGGCTAGCCTCGCGCTGGTCCGGACGTTTTCGCCTCATCTTCCCCAGATTGGACAAACGCCCCGGCCAGCAGGCTGGAGCCTGATTTGCGCCTCGGCGCTGGACCGGCTCCATCCAGACAAGAAGTTCTGAACGGGAAGCATGGAATGTCTGACGCATCACAGGGCCTGCGCCTCTACAACACGCTGACGCGCACGAAAGAGGACTTCGTGCCGATCGATTCGCGAAATGTGCGCATGTATGTCTGCGGCCCCACCGTCTACGACTTCGCCCATATCGGCAACGCCAGGCCGGTGATCGTCTTCGACGTGCTGTTCCGTCTGCTGCGCCATCTCTATGGCGAGACGCACGTCACCTATGTGCGCAACATCACCGATGTCGACGACAAGATCAACGCGCGCGCGCTGCGTGATTTCGGCGGCGAGATATCAGCCGGCACACTGTCGCTCAACGAAGCGATCCGGCGGGTGACCGAAAAAACGGCCGACCAGTTCCATACGGATGTCGCCACGCTTGGCTGCCTGGAGCCGACGGTCGAGCCGCGCGCGACCGAATTCGTCGAACCCCGCGCCGACGGCAAGGCCGACATGATCACCTTGATTCAAAGCCTGATCGGACGCGGCCATGCCTATGTCGCGGCAGGCGAAGTTCTGTTCGACACCGCGTCGATGCCGGACTATGGGCAATTGTCGAAACGCAATCTCGACGAGCAGCAGGCCGGTGCCCGCATCGCCGTCGACGCGCACAAGAAGAATCCAGGCGATTTCGTGCTGTGGAAACTGTCATCGCCCGAGGAGCCCGGCTGGCAAAGTCCATGGGGCAGGGGCCGGCCCGGCTGGCATATCGAATGCTCGGCCATGTCGGCTGCCTATCTCGGCGAGGTCTTCGACATCCATGGCGGCGGCCTCGACCTGATCTTCCCGCACCATGAGAACGAGATCGCCCAGTCGCGCTGCGCCCACGGCACGTCGGTCATGGCCAATGTCTGGATGCACAACGGCTTCCTGCAGGTCGAGGGCCAGAAGATGTCGAAGAGCCTCGGCAATTTCTATTCGATCCACGAATTGCTGGCGACCGACACTTTTGGCGGTCGCAAATGGCCCGGCGATGTGCTGCGGCTGGCGATGCTGATGACGCATTACCGCGAGCCGATCGACTTTTCCGTGCGCAAGCTGGAGGAGGCGGAGAACACGCTGCGCAAATGGAAACGCGCGGCGGACCTGGCGCCGGCGGCGGGAAGTCAGTTGCCGGCGGAGGTCGTGGAGGCGCTGTCGGATGATCTCGCGACCTACGCGGCCTTCCAGCAGATCACCCAGCTTGCCGGCGAGGCGACCGACTTTGATGGCAGCGGCGGCGCTGGCGAGAATGGCGCTGCGGCTTCCTTGAAAACCTCGCTCGCATTCCTCGGTTTCGACGTGGGCGCGGCCAAGGTCGACGAGGCCGCGATTGCTGCAGCCATCGCCAGGCGCTTACAGTTCATCGCCGCCAAGAACTGGGCCGAGGCCGACCGCATCCGCGATGAACTTCTGGCGCAAGGTGTACAGTTGAAGGACGGCAAGGACCCGGTCACCGGCGAGCGTGTGACGACGTGGGAGATCAAGCGGTGAGGATGATGGCGGGAATGGAGAGGTCTTCGCGAGGCGCCCCCCTCTGTCCTGCCGGACATCTCCCCCTCAAGGGGGGAGATTGGATGCCACTGCAGCTTCCGCCAATCGTCGAGGTTGAAGGTTCGGCGCTATCGATGAAGCTGCCGATCTCCCCCCTTGAGGGGGAGATGCCCGGCAGGGCAGAGGGGGGCGAACTGCCGTGACGCATTATCCAGTGTCCGCC